>DLBF01000110.1:0-2275 GCA_002494215.1 Prevotellaceae bacterium UBA7028 | reverse complement strand
CACAAATTCGTTGTACAATGGAGATAAAAAGAGACAGCTATCTGAACCAATTGATTAATGCCAGACAGAATGGATTCATTAAAGTTGTAACTGGGCCGCGCAGGTGTGGTAAGTCTTACTTGCTAAAAACCTTGTTCCATAATCACCTGCTTTCGGAAGGGGTGGACGAGAGCCGTATCATTGAAGTGGACCTGGAGGATAGGGCCAATAAGGAGTTGAGAGATCCTGATGCATTGCTGGCATATGTCAAGTCCCGGATTGTTAGCCAACAGTTGTATTTCATTATTCTGGACGAGGTGCAGAAGGTTGATGAATTTGTGGATGTGCTCAACAGCATGCTACATGTAAAGAACGCTGACGTTTATGTAACTGGCAGCAACTCACATTTCCTTTCTACCGATATTGCAACAGAGTTTAGGGGACGTGATCATCAGATAAGGGTTTATCCATTGAGTTTCACAGAATACTACTCTGCTGTAGGTGGAGATAAGAGCGATGCTTGGAAAGATTATTATACTTTTGGCGGTCTTCCATTAATTTTGTCCTTCTCCACTGACCAAGAGAAGGCTGACTATCTGCGAAAGCTGTTCCAGACCGTATATATGGCAGATATCTTGGAAAGATATAAGATCAAGAACGACAAAGAACTGCGTGAACTGGTCAATATCTTGGCTTCCTCTATCGGCTCTCCTAATAACCCTACGAGGATTGCAAATACTTTCAAGAGTGTTGAGAACTCAAATATTACAAGCCAGACTATCGACAAGTATCTTCTTTATCTTGATGAGGCATTTGTCATCAGGAAAGCAGAGCGTTTTGATGTAAAGGGAAGGAAATATATTGGTACGTTGTCGAAATACTACTTTGAGGATTTGGGCATTCGTAATGCGCTAATAAACTTCCGTCAGCAGGAGGAAACTCACATTATGGAGAACATTATCTACAATGAACTTTGCGTACGTGGCTATCAGGTTGATGTCGGTCAGGTGGAGATTCGGAAGAGAACCGAAGACGGGAAGCAAGAGAGAGTGCGTCTTGAAGTGGATTTCGTGGTCAATCAGGCAAGTCAGCGCTACTACATACAATCAGCTTTGGCTATTCCTGATAAGGAGAAAGAGGATCAGGAAACTCAATCACTGGTTAATATTGACGACTCTTTTAAGAAGATTGTCATTGTGAAAGATAATATCAAACCTTGGCGCAATGAAAAGGGTATTTTGATGATTGGACTAATGGATTTCTTGCTTGACAGAAACAGCTTGGAAGTTTAAGCATGAAGGCTGAATACGGGTCGAATTCAGCGTAAATACGATGGGTTTGGAGGTTGTATTCTTTTTGGGCATGTTTTTGAGCAAAAAACAACTTGTTTTTGGACAATAATCAGCTTAAATAATTTATTTTGCAAGTTGATTATTGTTGGACTGGGGAATAAAACAGGTTTTTCGCTCTAGCCTCCTCCTAGCCTCCTCCTAAGCTCCTCCGCGGGTATGGCTAGAGTATGGCTGCAGTATGGGAAGGACGAGGGTGATAGGTGACTGATATTAAGGGCGAATTCTTTTTAGCTAGCCAATTTTCTTAGGGAACTTTAATGTAGGGAATGACCTATGGAAATTATCTGGATGAGGCAAAGGTGACAAAGCCAAAATAGCCTTAGCGGAAATACTTACCTATTACGGGAAGCGACTTGAGGGGCAGATCATGATAAAGGATGTGCCCAACAAAGGCGCATATCAGCACCGTATTGATGGCAAGACGCAACAGCAAAGGCCATTCGCGCGGTACCAGTTGCATTACCGTATAGAACAGGGCGGTTAGCAGCACATACACCATGATGCTCTTCATAGGATAGGGAATTGGATTCTTTATCTGTCCCACGATATAGGAGAGCACCATAGCTGTTCCGTAACCTGCCACTCCACCCCATGCGCAGGCCATATAGCTATACTGGGGGATAAACAGGTAGTTGACAAGGAACAGCACGGAACAGCCTGCCAGTGAGAACCAGGCTCCGTAGATAGTCTTGTCTATCAACTTGTACCAGAACGACAGATTGAAGTACACACCCATCATTATCTCTGCTACCATCACAATGGGGACAACAGCCATTCCCTCGCGGTAGCCCTTACCCAGGATAAGCTGCAAAACATCTATGTAACCCATCACAAACAGGAAGGCCAGCAGGGTGAAGACGAGGAAGTACTTCATGGCCACGGCATAGTACTCGTTCTTGTCGCCGTCCTTGGCCTTAGCAAAGACAATGGGCTCGTAGGCATAG
>DLBF01000156.1 GCA_002494215.1 Prevotellaceae bacterium UBA7028 | reverse complement strand
ACAACATGATGTTTAAGGATGGAAATGACGTCAAAGGAAAGCAGGGACAGGTCTTGACAGCCACACCAACCTCATACGTGTGGACATTAGAAGGCAACGACCCCTACGCTATCAAGATTAAAAACTATGATGGCACTAACGATTACATTAACAGTAGTGGTGGAATATCATCTGAAGCCCAGACGTTCATGCTGATTCCTTGGGAAGGCTATGGATATGGCGTATTGGCTAAGACTGGAGATAAAACCAAAAAGCTGACGATGGATACTGATGATAGCGTCTCTACAACAGATGAGTCGGTCAGCGTTGCAACAACTAATAGCCCTACGAAGTTTATCTTCTTCGGATTGGCTACCCATAAGTTGATTTATCACTTGGTGATTGCAAAGACCTATTATGATGATGCCGAGAGTCACGGAGCAGACGAGACAGAAACTATTCCTTATTGGAATGGAACTGAAATCACAAACATACCCATCAAGGGTTCTACCCAGCGCGATCTGACATCGGATAATGGCGGTGAGGGGGCACTGCCTGGTGAGAAGTACCAACTTGGTTCTACTATTAACGGCCAGACCTACTCCTACGATGCCGGAATCATCAGTTTGGGTGACAAGTTAGAAGTTCCTTCGGTGTTCTATCGTCCTAATGTTGTCTATCAATTCTTCGTGGAGGGTGTATATAACAATGATGATTGCGCATCAGAGCATGCTATTCCTGAAATGAACACCAAATACAAGGGACGTGAAGTGACGAATATGGGTGATGACCCGGGGTTGCTGAATCAGACCGTGCGTATCAATATCGTTTATACTTTCAACGGTAGCTTGGAAACAAATGCTGGTGCAGACTTCGTGAGAAGCGTGGATCAAAACAAATGGTACACCTTCGAGTCGAAAAAGGCTGATGGCACCCCACAACTGATGCAATTCACCAATGCGTGGGGCATGGAGGTGAAGGAAGGACGAGGTACCCACTATACCAACGACTACCTGTGGACGCCGCTCGGCGACCCTTATGGCTTCGTGATGTATCACCGCTACACCTGCGTGAATAGTGGTAATGATAATACAGGTGAGCCTCGCCGAGTGATGACATCTCTTGATTTTTCAGACAATCAATATACATGGATGAGCGATGGAACTGGAAGTGGTTCTAATAAAATTGCCGATCCTGCAGCTTCTACCAATTCTATCTACGAACTGCTTGCAGATGAAGAAACAACCCCAGGCTACTTCAAGATTCATCCTGTCGCCAATACAGATCCGAATAATCAAGTTTTTCTCAAAATAGTCTATGATAAAGAACCTGATCCTTCGATTGCCTATCACGATTACGTAAGACTCAAAAAAGATGACTATACTGAGTTTACGTTTGGACTGAGTGAGGAACTGGTAAAGCCTTACTTCGACCGTCATGGATATGTGGGAGGTCTGAAAGATAATGTCTATAATGCGAACAAAACAATTGCTGACGCACTGAAGAGTGGTACAGGACTTACTGCTGCTCAGCTGATGGAGGCGCAAGGCATAATTTACAAATCTTCCAATATCGTACCATATACCCCAGGATACTACCGTCTGCATTCACCAGAAGATATAGACGGCGTTACCGTGCGCTATGCAAGCGGATATACCCACAAGACAGAATTGACGGGTGACGGCATTCATACCCAAGAAGCTATCCCCATGCACTTCTATGAGGTGGAGGGGACCGCAACGGCTTTTAACCAACTGAAGAGTGCAGACGGGAACAGAAGAGGAGAAGGCTTTACTGAGACTATTGCCACCCGTGGTGATATTCCCATCCCTGCCGTTGAGTATGATCCTGCCAGTATATTCTATTTCTCTCAGGTGCCTACAGATTTATCAATCTTCAGTAATCTTCCTTCAGGATCTAACACTACATATCATGATAATGCAAACATGGCTATCCTGAGTACCCAGGACCTTTATGTCAAATGTACCAAAGCCCCTGGCCATACAGAGCCCCTTTCAACAGATACAGCGTATGCCGTTATGACAACCGTGAAGGAAGATGCAGTACCACTTTACGTCATGGATATTGGCGGAGGTATTCTGTTGATACACGACCAACAAACCGCATCAGGCAGAATGGATTTGAAATATCTCAGCTACGATCAGTTCTCTGCTGACCATATTTATGACCTGAAGTTGACGCATAATACCCATACAGACCACGCGAAGTGGCTGATGCAGCCTGCTAATCACTTAGGACTGCGTGTCACCACCCACAGTGGCGGCGACGGCGGCACGTATGGTGGTACCACTTACAACTATACCACATTCTATGCACCGTTTGATGCCTTGCTGCCTGACACAGTTATGAAGGATGGACAAATTGAAACAATATACCATGCAATTGTTCTTGAAACAGCGAACTCGCCATGGAGTCCACCAAATGACTTGCATCCCAAGTCTATCGGACGTTATAACATTGCAGACAATGGTTTAACCTCACTTAAAGATGGTGAACGTGAACTCTGTCTCACCAACGACAGGTTCATACCTGCAGGAACGCCAGTACTCATTGCTATGCATGATAATGCCGGATACGTCAAGTTAACACTACCCAACTCATCGCCACATCCCATGCATTCAACTTTCACAGCAGACACACGACGGAAACCTGGCGATGAAAATAAGGATACTAAAGGAGAACGTACCAACATCCTCACCGGTCAATACCTGGAGCAGAAGTTGTCTCTCAGTTCAACAGAGAGAATTTATGCATTCGGACTGCCATATAGTGGCACTATGACGCTTAACGAATCAACGGGCTATATCACAGCAACACTGCCGTTGCAGGACAATTCTGGTATGGGATTCTACCTTAATGCCAACCCTGATAAAGAATTAGGTCTATCACGTGGCGACTGGTTGCGTAACAACTGGTACGTATATAATAATAAGGCATACTACCATGCCACAGGAGTCAACCCATCTCGTGAAAAACCTGGTATTGACTTTATTCCCGTCATCTTCGATGATGAAGATGAAGAACCTGGTATAGAGGAGAATGGTGGAACAGCCGACTATCCAACGGGCATCTACGACCTGCTGGGCCGCAAGGTAGCGACGGAGCAGCAGGTGAAGGACGGGACGTGGCACGAACGGCTGGCTCCTGGCATCTATATCATGAACGGGAAGAAGTTCAGGTGGTAAGCCGCTGCCCCTGATATAACGTAAGCATAGAAGAAGCCCCGATGACCGCTAAATCATCGGGGCTTCTTGATTAATTGCTTCAGCATTATTACTCTGCGGCGACCTCAGGCTCAGCAGCACGGAAGCTGGCGAGATTCTCTACCTGGAACAATTTGATGTAGGACATCTTGCCAATGATGTTCTCCTCGGCCATGCGGACATAGACGTTGGCGCTCTTCTCGAAGAGTTCAGGAGCCTTGGTAGCATCGCGGAGGATGAGCAATGACATCACGAGTTCGGCAGTCATGTCATACAGACGACGGGCAAGGAAGTCCTGAGCTTCCTGATTCTCGAGAGCCTTTACGTAGGCGAGCGTCTCCTCGTAAACAGGAATCAGCAAACCAATACGGTTCTTCAGTCCCTGCAGACTGTCCTTCACCTCCAGACCTTCGTACATGTCCTTGATGTTCTGCAACATTGTGCCGTTGGTAATGTAACGAATAGCAGCTACTACCTGCAGCTGGGTGGTACCCTCGTAGATAGAGAAGAT
>DLBF01000007.1 GCA_002494215.1 Prevotellaceae bacterium UBA7028 | reverse complement strand
CGCGAGTTCTACACCTATTGGTTCCGAACAGAATTCGAGGTTCCGGCTAAATTCAAGGGCCGTCGCATCTGGTTAGAGCCCGAGGGTATCAACTACCGCGCAGAGATCTGGGTAAACGGATATCTGATGGGTAACATGGCAGGTATGTTCAATAACCAACCCTTCGACATCACCGACCGCGTTAAAGCGGGAGAGAAGGCAGTCATTGCCGTTCGAGTCTATCCCGTGGATGTGCCAGGCACCAGCATGCCCAAGTCATGGGGCGCCGCAGGAGAGTGGCATAACGGAGGAGACGGATGGATGGGACAGAATGTGAGCCAACTGATGACAATCGGTTGGGACTTCACCTTCGAAGACGGCATCCGCGACCGCAACACTGGTATATGGAAAAGCATCCGCCTCTATAGCACAGGCAATATACAACTGCGCAACCCCTTTGTAACATCCAAACTCTCCCACCCCAACTACGACAAGGCAGCAGAAACGATTAGCGTAGAAGTGTTTAATCCTAACACGCAAACCTTTGAGGGTATTGTACGGGGTAAGATACTGGACACTGACATCCAATTAGAAAAGAAAGTAAAACTGATTCGCGGCGAACATAAGGTTATTACCTTCACGCCCAAGGAATTCCCACAGTTGAACATTGAGAAGCCACGTCTGTGGTGGCCCAAGAACAAGGGAGAACAACATCTGTACACATTACAACTGACACTAACCAATCTTTCCAACCACCTATCAGACAGCCTGCAAACACGTTTCGGTATCCGCGAGGTAGTAGCAACACGCGAGACACCCGACAAATCCAAGATGTTCATCATAAACGGACACAAGACCTTTATTCGCGGTAACAACTGGATTCCTGAAGCCATGTTGCGAACCGATGACAGCCGCATGGAAACAGAGCTGGCTTATACCGACCAGTGTGGCATCAACCTCCTGCGTCTTTGGGGCGGCGGCATTGCAGAAAGCGACCGTTTCTATGAACTATGCGACGAGTACGGTATCATGGTATGGCAGGAGTTCTGGATGACAGGCGACACGCGCCATCCCCTCGACGAATCTCTCTACCTGGCAAACGTGGAGAGTACCGTAAAGCGTATCCGCAACCACCCCAGCATCGTCATCTACGTTAGCAGTAACGAGAGCACTTGCGTAACAGGTGCAGAGGAACTTATCAAACGACTGGATGGCACCCGTCCCTATCAGATGCAGAGCGAATGCGATGGCGTTCATGACGGCAGTCCCTACAAGCAGGTGAATCCCATGCGACACTACGAGAACACAGCATCGGACCGCGGTAGCCGTGTGGACGGTTTCAATCCCGAATACGGAGCCCCTACCCTGCCTATTGTAGAGAGCCTGCGAGAGATGATGCCTGCACAAGACCTATGGCCTATCAACAAGGAGACCTGGGACTATATGGACGGAAACGGATTCCACCTGATGAGTACGCTCTACACAGACATGACCAACAAATATGGCGAGTCAAATAACATTGAGGAATTTGCACGCAGAGGTCAGATGGTAGGAGCTATCAATAGCAAAAGCATCTGGGAGGTATGGAATGAGAACAAGTTGGGTTATGGCGACCGCTGGTGTTCGGGCTTGCTCTTCTGGTACCACAACTGCCCACAACCACAGGTCTGCGCCCGCATGTGGGACTGGATGCTGGAGCCCACAGCCTCGCTCTTCCACACGATGCACGCATTGGAGCCCATACACGTACAGTATGATTATCTGAAGAATACGGTCTCTGTTGCCAATGATTATCTGCAAGAACAAAAGGGCATTACCGTTACAGCTCAGGTTTATGATCTGAATAGCAAACGTGTTCTTAGTCTGACAGCAAAGGCTGATGTTCCTGCCGACGGCGTAGCAAATGACGTACTGAAGATTGATTTCCCCGAGAACATCTCTCCTGTGCACTTCATAGCCCTGCAAGCCAAGGATGCCAAGGGCAACGTGGTGAGCAAGAACTTCTATTGGCGCTCCACCAACAAGTACGAAGGAAAGAATACCGTTACAGGCCCATGTACGGCAGGCTTTGAGCCCTTAGGTAATATGGCTGCTGCCAAGCCTACCATCAAGGTGAAACCCTTGGCAGATAAGGACGGCATGCACCAATGGCAGGTGAACATCAAGAACAGCGGAAGCAAGATTGCCTTCTTCTGTCAGCTGCTGCTAACGGACGGCGAAGGAAATGCCGTTCACCGCACGCACTACTCCGACAACTTCGTTACCCTATTGCCAGGGGAACAAGAAACAATACTGGTACGTACGCCCATAACGGAGAAAACAAAATACCGGTTCAAGTTCAACGAGAATATGCAACCTTCTAAGAATATTGCCCTGTAACATCAGGGCAATATTCTTTTCTGACCGTTTACGATGTAAATACCCTTGTGAAGAGTGAAGAGTGAAGAATCTATTTTTCTGCCGCTTAGGTCATAAACCTCAGCACCATTTTGAATTTCGAATTTTGAATTTTGAATTGGCTCAACGCCTGTCTCATACTCCCTCAGCGTCTGACCGTATAGAGCAAACTCGTAGATACGGGTTGTGTAGCCGTCGCCCTGCTCTCCGTGGACCATCTGCAGGCGGAAACGAGTAGCGGTAACAGGTTCCGCTAAAGTACTCACAACCTTATTGACCTGGTTAGAGGAGATATCTGCAAAATCCACCCATGTGTCATCATCAGCCTGATATTGCAGCTTGAATGCCTCGGCTACATAGCCACCGCTCTCACGGGCTGCACAGAGTACCATCCATCGGTCCACACGAACAGGCTCGGCAAAGGTATATTGCAGATAGGGCGTCTTACTCTGTGAACTGGTGGCACACCATTTGGTGGTCGGGTTCTTGTCGTTAGCAAACTTTCCTGCCTCGTTGGTGCCATTCTGATGTGATGCCGTTATGGTCTTGGGCTCTAAACGGTTATCCTCCGTATTCCCATTCAACTCGTTATAATCAATCTCCGTGGTGATGGGCGTAAAGGCGACAAGGTCATCTGTATGACTGGCAGATGTGGTAGCCGCTAAGACGAAAGTCTTGCGATCCGTACATGTCAACTTCACCTCATTAACACCCTCGGGCAATGGAATGCAGTATTTGTACATATACATAAACGCCATCGTCTCATTACTCTTGCTGCTTATATTATGTGCATGGGACGAGACAAATGCCACATTCTGCTTCCTATACGAACTGCCCAGGTTGGTACAAGAGAGCGGAGCACCGATCTTCCCTGAATAATAAGGAACATCTATTGTCACAGGTTCCTCCTCGCCCATAGCAACTGACACGGTACTGCCGGCCTCTGTCGCAGAGGCCATAAGGAGATACAGGTTATTCTCTCCTGGCTGGCGATTAAGGGTAATAGTATTTGTTCCGGATATACGCATGGCATTTGTCTTACCGTCGGTGCGGTTACCCATAGCAAAGCGTACCCCATCAACCAGCATGGTATCAGGGATGAGTTCAGCAGGGTATGCATAGGTACAGTAAGTAGTGTTGGCGTTTCCTCGCTGCTTGTCAGAACTCATTACATCGATGTTGTAAGCAAACGTTGCAGGAGTACCTTCCCCACGTTCTATGTTTCCGGCAGAAGGACTCTTGAGTCTGACAGCAAAAGTCTTAGGTTGATAATGACCGATGGAGAAGGTTAGTTTAGAGTTTAGAGTTGAGAGTGTAGAGTTTTCTACATCCTCCTCCAGCGCATTTACCTCGCGGGCAGTAAGAATCTCGGCAGGGAACTGAAGTGTTACATCCTGCTGGTCCTGTCCGGTCCATTCATACACACGTACTATCAGTTCATCTGTCTCCTCGGCTTTCTTCAACGCCTTGATACTTACCTTGTCGGTATTGAGCGAGACAAACTGCATCGAGCGTCCCATAGTACCTGCATGCTTGGGGGCCACGAATCCCATCAAAGGTTGGTTCAGATGGGCAGCCTCCATCTGGGTCTGCTCGCTCCATTTGCCGTCATGAGGGAAGAGCGAATAGGTATAGCTGTTAGGCCCAATATCCATGTTAGCCTGATGGTCGTAGTTCTTGCAGGAAGGGGTATGCTGAAGGGTCAGCCGAAGACTCTTGGCATCAGGCTTATCCCAGCCATACTTACAGTCGTTAAGAATAGAAACACCATAAGTGGAGGAACTATGGTCTGCCCACTGATGGCCACAAACCTCGTACTCGTCGCTGGAACGTGCTGCACGCTGTATAGTACCCAAAGATATATCATAAGTATCCTTCGTCGCACTGAAGTAGAAGGGGAAGTTCACCTTGAGCATACGCTCGGGGGTCTGCCAATCCACCTCGTTCACACAATCGATACGGTTTGAAAGTGCCGTCACACGAACATACTGGATAAATGTAGAACCCGCTGTCTGCCTGCTGATGCGGAAAGACTTGCGCAGAGGACCGTCCTCCACCAACTGGATATCAGCGTCTCCACCAACATAAGCCGAAGGCGTCCTACAAACATCGGTATAGCTAATCTCCCATGCCGGCCACGTATCCTCGTGGTCATAAATCATCTGCTGACGAATGGCACTATTGATAAGCGTACGGGATTTCTCCTCGTCGTACAGCTTCTGGATATCTCCATTGGCATTGATAGTCACGCGATAACGTCCATTAAAGAGCTGACGGTTATTCTCGTCAGCCTCAAGGGAAGATGTCAGTTCGCTCTTCTCGCCCAGGCGGACATCATAGACAGCATAGCCCAATGAAGGCACCGTTGCCGCAAAGATGAAACTCACCTGCCCTGTCTTTTCATCATAACCGGTAATCTGGGAGAGTACCTCCTCGCCATCCGGCCCTACAACCCTCATATTATAAGGACGCTGAGGACAAGCCATACTTCCCTCCACAATATCAGTACGATTATGAGAGAGAGGGTTATATACCACCATCGGTATGCCTTCTACTTGGGTGTCGAGCACCTGCGAAGCAGCTCCAACGGCATTAGCCAGATGCTGTCCGAAGACACGATTGGCTACGTAATACTCGTTGTAGGAATATTCGTTTGCCTTTAATGTAGAGGTACCTGTGATGCCATCATGATGCTGTTGCCAGATGGTACGGATCCAAGCATCGCGCAATGCTTCCGTAGGATAATCCGCGGCGCCCAACCAATAGGAAAGCGACGAAGCCTTCTCGGCAGCATCAGCCAACAGCTCATTCTTACGGTTCCATCTCTTCAGCAATCCCCAGCTGGTATAGGAACCCACTCCATGCGTCCTCATGGGCAGTTCACTGTTCCACACCTTGTATTTTGAGTTTTTGTATTGGTCTAAGTAATCGAAGAACTCGTCGGGGGTAGCTAACTTGACCTGTATCTTACCATCGGTCTTGCCTGCATTATAGTCAAGCCAGTAGGGCGTATTCTCTCCCTCTTTATCAGGATTGTCCTGTAAACCACCACCGCGATCGCCACGCGGACCTACATATCGGAAATGGGCAGCGACACCATAGTTGGAGTAGTTCTCCTGTATCTTCTTCAGCATATCAGCATCCGAGGTCAGATCCTTGTTGAACTCCTCGTGCGTGTCGTAAGCCCCAGGTTTATAAACAGCATAAATCTGACTGCCATCCACTCCTTGCCATATACCGAAGGGAGGCAGACCGTCATAGGCTGCGGCGCCCCACCCCAACTTGGCGGTATGGAATCCACGGATACCCGCATGCTTAGCCAGCGAAGGGAGGGCATACGAGAAACCGAAACAGTCAGGCAGCATAATATCATAACCACCACGCACGCCAAACTCACGTTGGTAGAATTTATTGGCATAGAGCATACTGTGCAGAATACTCTCTGCCGACGACATCATCACATCTGTTGCATCCAGCGACATACCGCTCACGTGCCATTGTCCTCGGGCTATATAGCCTTTCATCTTCTCGAACTCCGTGGGATAGTACTCCTTCATCCACATGTACTTGACTGCCCCCTCGTAGTTCAACATAAAATTGGGATACTTGTCCATCAAGGCCATGTTCTGGGTAAGGGTATTCTTGATGTACTCGTTAATGGTTGTTTTGACATCCCAGTTCCATTGGGTGTCAAGGTGTGTGTTTGAAATCAAAAAAAGCGTCTCCTTGTTGGCCTGACCATACGCCATAGTACAGCCCACAAGGAGCAATAGTAGATATTTTCTCATTTTTATTGAATAGTTAATAATAGTTTCATTGGTTCGGCTCCTCCCTCGATGGGGAGGGGGCTTTATTGTTTGGTTTTCTCCAACACCTGCTTCAACAAATCGATAGTCTTATCTGTGGGATATAGATTCCAGTAATTGTCGGCCTTATAAGTGTCCACTACCAAACGCCTCAAAGCATTGGGATGTTCAATCAGATACACCAGGTCGGTCTTCGTGAACTGGAAATGCGGATAGGCATAAAGGGGGATGTTATCCTCCTGCCCATTCATAAGGCGGTCTGCCCCGAAATAGGATTGTGCCAAATGATGATCATCCACATCATAGGGAGCCACATCCAACGAGTAAGCATCCACGACATTCTCCCATAACATCAGCTGTCGATCCATATCGGAGAGAACCGTCAGGGTCCTGCCCGCAGGATACTCATCTATCACCTTATCCAGCTTCACGGGTAGAATCAGTGTAAACAATGTGTCGGTTAACTGCTCCACCCATGCCATCTGCCTAACCTCAGTTCCCATATATCTGCCACAGAAGAGGCGGTCGGACTTCAACAGCAACCGTTCCTGACCAACATAAGGTGATATGCGACGAGCCTCGAGCGTGACTATGAACGAATGCTCCCCCAACATCTTATGCGTGAAAGTTCTGTAGCCAGGAGCAAAGAACTGCAGCGAATGCTGGGCGTCTCTTACACGGAACGAGAAAAGACCGTTCTTGTCTGCCGTGGTATGATTATAAACGCGATGGTTTACATCCACCTCCCTGACGGACACATTGGGTATTGGCCCATTGGCACCACTTATCCGCCCACTCACATTCTGTCTCTGTGCCAGCGAAGCAACTGACAAGAGAAAAAGTAAAGAAGTTAATACAGCTTTCATGTCGGTGTTTTTTTAAGTTAATACTATAGTTGGTTATGTTAGGGCCTCAGAGTACCCGGAGTTTCCGGACTTCCCGGACTTTCCGGAATTTCCGGGATTTCCGGAGTACTCAGAGAAGGTTAAAACATCACCTTTCTACCATTCACAATGTATATGCCCTTAGGCAATTTTGAATTTTGAATTTTGAATTTTGAATTAGCCACCTTTCGTCCTGCAAGGTCATACACTGCGGCAGCAAATTCTTCATTCTTCATTCTTAACTCTTCATTTATTGAGGTTTCCTCGTCCTCCTTGAATCCGCAAATCTGTTTGTAATCGCCTCTATCGTACTGCCATTGTAGGATGGGATATCCATTACCTGCAGCAGGGTCCATGTACCAGGGTGCACCCCATGTAGCTGCTATCTGCCGCAACTCGGCATGCGTCTTACCCTCCTCAACGGGAACATCATTCACCTTCATGTCTGCCAACTGATAGACATCAGTCAGCACATCGCCTGCCGCTGTCGTTCCGAATCCTAATGCCGTTGCACCAGAGACGCTTGGGTTCCATGCTATCACATTCTTATACAGAGAGGCAGGCGTTGTGTTATTCTGACCTCCTGCTACCACTCCACCCGCAATGGGGGATTCGATTGTTCCGGCAGCGTAGCAGTTCTCAATGGTCAGGTCGGTTCTGACTCTGCCCACCAATCCACCTGAGTAGTTGGCAGATGACCCATTACCCACGATATCAACAGCACTGTAACAGTTACGGATAATAATGGGCGAAGAGTTCAACGTGCCGCCAATAGCTCCCACATAACCCTTGCTGGTAATCTGACCCGTTACATAGCAGTTCTCCACAATAACGGGATACATATTCTCATTTGCATCCTTAAAGGAGCTATGTCCCATGTAGCCACAGATGATGCCAGCTCCTGATGCCGTTGATTCAACCTTGGCATTCACGAAACCCACGTTACGTATTTCGCCACACAATGCGCCGAAGAAGCTGGGATAGTTCTTGGTGCTCTCGGGAGTAAGGTTGTAGATGATATGTCCCTTGCCATCAAAGGTAATCCAATTGCGATAGCTATTGTTGGAAGTGTTCAGCTGCTCCCATACGAAGTCAGCCATATCCACATCGGCATCCATCTCGAAATACACCATCTGGTCCTTTATCAGCACATTGCGCATATTGTCGAGTTGCTCAGGACGCGAAATGATATAGGGATTATCCTTGGTGCCGTCACCCTTCTGATAAGCATAAATCATGTCATGAGCTACAGTCTTCATTCGTGCCAACAAATCCTTCATCTGAGTGGTGTTATAAGATACCTTTGCAGCCACGTCCTCAGCCTCTGCCAATGTAGCCTGAGCCTCTGTACTCAGATAACCGCCTTCGGTAGCCTTCTCTATATCAGCCCTCAATGTATCCAACTGTTCCTCCAAAGTCAGATAGTCTGCAATGCTGGTTTGGATACTGTCGATGGTTTTACTAGCCTTAGTCAGGAGGTTATAACGCTCCGAGCTAGTTTCTGCTGCGGCAAAAGACTGCTTGTATCCTTCCATGCTGGCATCATAGCCTGCATAATGGCGCTGACCTCTGACATTCATGGAATCAACCATAGCTGCATAGGTATCCATCAGGCTCTGCATAGCCTCGGCATTCTTTTCGCGGTAAACGACCTGCAGGTTACCCATGTAGAAACGATCTGCGCTTGTAAGGCTGTCGCGGGAACAAGCACCGATGGTAAGCTTGCCGTTGGTAACCAGACCATACACCTTCTGGGTGAACTTCTTATTCAGGAATCTGTTGCTGACAAGGGCATCCGATGTAGGAGCGCTAACTCCCGCAGCTATGGCATTATAAGAGGGGGTCTTGGCATTATTCAGGTAAAGGTCAAAACCGCCCTGCGAGCTGAAACTCTCCAGCGTCAACTCATAAACTCCATTCTTCAGGCCAGAAACGGTCTGCTGCACATCGAAGCTACCTGCTGTCTTGGCATATCCTATAGGCATAAAGGCAGACCCCTTGCCAGTGGCTGTAACACAATCCTCGCTGGCATTCAGGGTCCAAAACTTCCAACCACTCTTCATCATATCCATGTTCTGGAACTTATATGTCACGTTGGCACCGTCACCCGTGTAGAAGACGGGGGCTGGCATCTCCTCGCTGCTGGGATATCCGTCGTTAATAGTTGGCCAACCGTCGCTGCTCCATGTAATCTTATCCAACAACATCAGACGACCGTTGAAGTTGTTGTTCCTATCGTAGGAATGATACAACAACCAGTCGTCGCCGTTATCGTCCGTGATAATCTCTGAGTTATGACCAGGTCCCTTCCAGCGTCCTTCGTCACCTTCGTTACCCTTGATGATGGTGGTGTAGTTGTTACTTACCATCTGACCGCCCTGCTTGTTGACATAGGGACCCATCAGTTTGGTAGAGCGTCCCACAACGGTACGGTAGGTACTGTTTCCGCCCTCGCAGCAACTGCCCACAGAGCAGAACAGGTAGTAGTACTGACCACGCTTGTAAATCATAGCCCCCTCGAAAGCACCGCCAGCCAGCTTGGTCACACCCTTGTGGCGTGTCCAGCTACCATTGGGTTGGGGGTTATTAATGGGAGTGAAGTCCTTTATCGCCAACGCATCATCCGTCAGTTCAGCGATACAGATATCATTGAAACTACCCCATACAAGGTATTTCTTATCAAACTCTTCCACATAGCAGGGGTCTATACTGTTCTTCACACCAATTTCTGTGCTACGGAACACCTTACCCTTGTCTGTAAATTTAGTGGGTGTATCGCCTACGGCAACACCAATACCGGTGCGGGAACCATTACCCCAAAGAGCGGAGGCATAGAAGCATACATACTTACCGTCCACATAACTTACATCGGCTGCCCACAGGCTGTAATAATCCGTTTTCTTATTTCCATCGCCGTCGATATATGTACTGTCGTTCCACGTGGGACGGGAGATAACGCCTGATACATCCGTCCACTTCACCAAGTCGGTACTCTTCTTGGCTTTACAACCCGTTGCATAGGCATAGAATGTACCATCAGCGGCACGTATAACCGTAGGGTCGGGGAAATCAGAACCATACACAGGGTTCTTGTACGTTTTTTGTGTCTGTGCGAAGGCCGATACCATAAGACACGCACAGACAAAAGGGGTTAAAAACCTTTTCATTAGCATAGTAATTTGAGCAAATTTATACAATTTTGTGCACAAATATAGGTAAAAAAAGTGAAATTCCCTACCTTATATAATAAAAAAAATCCGTTCTGACCTGATTTGGCAGAATCGGATTAAAAGACATCCATAAATAAGCATCAAAAGGGCTTATTTTAACCCCAAAAAGTTTGGAGGCTGAATTCAAGGGGAATTCAGCGTGAATTCGATGGGTTTGCACGCTGAATTCCCCTCGTATTTGATAGCATTGCGAGATTAGCCGGACCGTGAGTGCTAGCCCGGATCGTGAGTGCTAGCCCGGACCGTGAGTGCTAGCCCGGACCGTGAGTGCTAGCCCGGACCGTGAGTGCTAGCCCGGACCGCTTCGCTCCTCTGGACCGCTTCGCTATTCCGGACCGCTAACGCTCCTCCGGCGTTTTTTATCTCAACAACTCACTTTTCTCTTTTATCTCTTAACTTTTATCTCTTATCTAAGGACCTTGTGTCCGTCCATGATGTATACGCCCTTCGGCAATTGTGAATTATGAATTATGAATTGTGAATTAGCCAC
Organism: Prevotellaceae bacterium UBA7028; assembly: GCA_002494215.1. Next base: position 9,677 of record DLBF01000007.1, on the reverse strand, counting down.
CTTCCGCCCCGAAAGGTCGTAAACGGCATCATCTGATTCTTCATTCTTCACTCTTAATTTTTCATTTAACGAGGTAGTTCCTTCCTCGTTAATAATAAACGCCTTCACGCCGCTGGCGCTCTCCAGATAAGCCCTGCTAGCCTTGATGGTGCCGGAATCTGCCAGATAGAAACCTACCTTCTCGCCCTCGGGCTTAGCCAGCACATACTTACCGGCAGCATCCATATCCTCGGCAGCACCCTTCAGGTCGTTCTGCTCTGCCTTTACCGCATCTATTGTGGGAACAAAGCTGTAATAACCTGCTGCACCCTTCAGGATAACGGGCTCAGAGGCAGCCACCTTACCCTCGATGGACTTCAGGCTCAGATATCCGCCATCTATTATGCCTGCATATGCAGCTACGCCATCGGGAACCGTAATATCCACATCTGCCACATACATTGTGGCATAGCCCGTTTCTGTAATCTGATTAACAATACCTTTGGCATCATCCAATACAGGATAAGTATCAGTACCTATGTTCTGACGGAAGGCACCTCCCAGATTGTATGCCACCTCGCCGCTTGCCAACTGCTCGTCGGTCACCTTTGTGGCACCACTCAGTGTGACAGTACTTGCAGAACCATTCACATTATCGCCCTGATAATAGCTGTTGGCAATAGAACAAGATGTATTCTTGACAGCACCATAGAACTGACCCGTTATCTTGGATTCTACCTTACCGATAGAGAGACAGTTCTGAGCCGTTACCTTCGGGCTGGCACCAATGTAACCAACCAAACCACCGAAGGTACAGTTGCCAGGAGTTGCTGCTGAGTTCTTTACCTCGCCATCGAACAGGCAGTGGGTGATATTGAGAACCGTAGAGACAGCATTCTGGGTATAACCAACGATACCACCATAGTTGCCACTGCCACCAGCATCGTTGGCGGTCAGGGTTCCTGAATAGGTACAACGGTCAATATTTACTGTACTAACCTCGTTCGAATGTCCGAGGATACCACCCACACGCGCACCAGCCTGAGAGTTGTTGATGTTCACCGTACTCCAGACATTGCGGATAGTAGGATTATCATCGCGTGCAAATCCGGCAACGGCACCAAACGGGCTGTAAGTACTATTGGTGATAGAGCCGGAAAGGCTGAAGTTCTCTATGAGGGCATCGGTTGAGATAACACCGAAAAGACCGTGATAGTTCTGCTTCGTAGTATAGGTGAGATTCTTGATGGCATGTCCCTGACCATCGAAGTGCCCCTTGTAGGCAATCTTTTTATCTCCCCATAATCCGATAGGAGCAGGCCATTCCACACCTGTCATGTCTATGTCGTTAACCAAGACTGCATCGGCAGCTATTTCTCCCGCATTAACCTGACTGGCAAAGTTCAGAAGGTCTGTTGCATTGCTTATCTTGGCAGCAGTGGCCATTGTAAACTTCTTAACCTCGTCGGTATAGAGGTTGGCAGCAGCCTCCTCGGTAAGTGCGCCGTCATATATGCGGGCAAAGACGAAGCTACATGCAGAAGAATTCTCGGCCTTAGAATCACAGGCACCTGAGGTAGCATCACCACCCAGACAGATCCACATGCCCTGGTGTCCCTTGATGGTACCACACTGAGGCAGAGGCATGTCTGTGGCGGCACGGGTACCTGTGCGCACCAACTGACCGTTCACGAAGTAACGGATAACGTGGCTTGTTCTGTCCATTGTTACAACCAGATGATAGAACCTGCCAGGTGTAAGGATACGAGAGCCATTGAAGTTCTTGACGCTACTCTTCACACCACTCTTGTGGTTGTAAGAGAAGGTGCTTGCATAATCCGAGTTATAGAAGGCCCAGCCACCCTCCTGCTCATTACCCATGATGCAGGTCTTGGTGACATTACCATCCTGATCGGCAAGATTATCGAGGCGTACCAGCATCTCCCATGTCACGCTGTTATTGAAGGCATCGGCCAGCGGTGTTCCTTCGTCGTAGGTAGCATAGAAGTAATCCGAAGCAAGCGCCTTTGTACTGCCCAGATAAACATTGTTCTCTTCGTCGAAGACGGTTGTGGCTGTACCTTGCTTGCCTACCTTGGCATCGTAGGTACCCTTATTGACGATACCATCCTGTGTAAAACTGATATCCAGCAGACGGTTGGCTTCCGCAACCTCATCCGAACGTTTCAGGTCAGCGCTGATGATACCCTGCGCAATCAGCTCCTTGGTAATGTGCTCTGCCATCAGCGTGAAACCGGCTGCCGTGGGATGAAGATTACCGGAAATCATGTATTTGCTCCAATCACTGCTGAAAGGAATGGTAGAACAGTCAATGAAGTACTGACCAAACTGCTCGGCGATATGCTTGATGCTGGCGTTTCCATCGTTCTGTGACCATCCCGCAGCATTTACCTGAGTGGCAGCTTCGCCACGAGGCAGGATGCTCAGACATACCACGCGAGCCTTGGGATAGCGGGTAGTCAGTTTGTGTAGCAACAGGGAGTAAGCGCCTCTGAAGGAGAGGGAGTCCTTGAACTGGTCTGTGCAATACTCGCCCAGAGGTATATTGGAACTGTGTGCCCAGTCGTTGGTACCGCCCAACACGAAGATAAAGTCGGGATTACCGGCACGACCCAAAGCCTTCACACGGGCATCGCTACAGAACGGGCCAATGCCATTGAGTGTACTGTTGTCGTATGCCACACGCGAACCGCTCCATGCTGCATTGGCCAGGAAGGAAAGTCCCGACATGCGGCTGAGCTGCATCCACCACTGATCGCCCACCTGGATGTTGTTGTTCTTCTCGCGGTCGGAGGTATAATAGATGGCATAGCCAGACGGAATGTAGTCGTAGTAGGTAGAGATGGAGTTACCCAGCACTGCAAAGGTTGGCTTGTCGGAAGTATGGATAGCAGGGGCAATACCATCCTCTATGCCGTCGAGGCCGAAGGTCAGAGTATTAACCAAAATACCGTCCGGAGCCATGAAGTAACCCTGGAATGGCTTGAGGCTCACAATACCTGAGGCACGAGATGTCTTGTTGCCACTGACAATAAAGCTGCCAGATGGTGCATACTCAGAAGAGAAGAGGCCAACATAGACCAGGTCTCCCAACGTCTGTGCAGGCCAGGCACGCTTGATAGTCTTGCTGCCCAAGCTGATGCTGTTAACATCACTCTGCACCTTCACCATGTAGAGTTTGCCTGCTACAATCTTGGATGCAGTAGAGAAATTGATGGTGTAGTTGTCGTCATTCTCGGAGACGCTTACCGGTTCCATGACTTCAGCGCCTGCACCCAGTTGGGAGGTAATCTCCTCGGCCGTCATATCAAAGGGAACACAGAAGGTCTCCCAGTGACCGCCCTTCAGCGTCTTTGTCAGCGTAAGAGCCGTAACATCAAATTTGACATTTGTACCGAAGTCATCATTCTCGCTGAGAGAGAGGGCAGCAGGTGCATTCTGATAGGTACCGTTCAGGATAACGATATCATCACCTTTACCTAACTTCGGCAATGCATCTGTGCCGATTTTCTGACGATAAGAAAATCCCAGTTTGTAAGTTACCTCACCGCTGGCCAGCTGCTCGTCGGTAGGCAGGGTGGTATTGGCAGTAGCCATCTCGCTCGTTGCCAGCTCGCCGCCGCCGATACCCTTCGCAGCGCCTTTATAGAAGTTATTGCTATAGGTGCTAATATTGCGCAGATAACTTACCAGAGAGCCCACTCTTACAGAAACCGCATTCTCGATGTTTCCATAAGAGAAGCAGTTCTTCATCATCGCGTTACCATTATTCACATAGCCAAGGATACCGCCAAAGTATCCTGTGCCCGTGCCGGTAACAGTACCCGAGAAGATACAGTTGGTAATGGCACCCAGATTAGTGTAGCCCGTTATACCTGCCACGCCATTGCTGGAGGTATAGCCATTCAGGGTTCCTGCGAACTCGCAACAGTCTATGGATGCATCACGCAGAGAACCCACGATGCCGCCCACATGGGTGGAGATTTTGGCATCAATGGTCATTGTGCTCTTGATGTTCTGAATAAACGAACCACCTTCGAGCCATCCTATCAGGCCACAGCCTAAATCGCTGGTTTTACCCTCATTATTATCAAAGAGCATTGTTCCGTCGATAGTGAAGTCCTTGATGATGGAAGCTCTGACATTACCGAACATACCATAGCCGTATCCGCCAGTAAATTCACCGCTGACGGTCAGCGAGTAGTTCGATATCTTATGACCCTGTCCGTCGAAGATACCCTTATAGGCATTGGCAGGACTGTTTCCTATAACTTCCGCCTCAACGCCTTGCATATCGAGGTCGGCAGTCAGCTTGGCATTCACAGCCCCATCAACCTGATTAACATAGGCTGCGAACCACTTCAGCATTTTGGCATCGCCAATCTCGAAGTAGCCGTCAACGGGTGCATAGGCATCAGGAACTACCTTGCCGCAGACAGAGCAGAAGCCGTCAACGGGGACATGCTTATCCACAACCACACCAGCGTTCTCGTTGGAATAAGCCTGAGCGCCATCGTATGGTGTGCCGTCGCAATGCTGGCGACCGTTCAGATAAACCACATCTGTACCGTTGGGGGTTGGGCAAGCATCGGTGCCTATCTTCTGGAACCAGTTGACGCTCTCCGACTGTCCCCCATTCAGGGTAAAGCACAACTCGCCACTTGCCAACTGCTCGTCGGTAACCTTTGTGGCACCAGTCAATGTTACGGTACTTGCAGAACCGTTCACCACATCGCCCTGATAGAAGCTGTTGATGATAGCACAGCTGGAGGACTTGACGGCTCCCCAGAACTGTCCGTAAATCTTGGACTGTACGGAACCTATGGAAACGCAGTTCTTGATAGTTATTATGGCGGAATTGCTGTAACCCACCATACCACCGAAGGTACAGTTGCCAGGAGTTGCTGCCGTGTTCTTAATCACACCATCGAACAGACAATCGGTGATGTTGCAGATGGCAGCTACAGCATTGTTTCCGATACCTACCATACCACCATAGTTGCCGTTATTCTCGGCATCGGCAGTAGTTATCGTACCAGAATAGGTACAACGCTCGATGTTAGTGGTGCCGTTATAGGCATTACCCAAAATACCACCAAGACGTACGCCAGCCTTTGTATTGTCGAAATTCAGGTAACTGTGCACGTTGCGGATGGTGGGGTCGGTATCGCGTGCAAAGCCCACTGTACCAAACTCGGTATAGCTGGCATTGGTAACGGTACCGGTGATGGTGAAGTTCTCGACCAGTGCACCCGTAGATACTACGCCGAAGAGACCGTGATAGTTCTGTTTCGTAGTATAGGTAAGGTTCTTGATGGCGTGGCCCTGACCATCGAAGTGTCCCTTGTACATTACATTGGCATTACTGACCTTTGGGGTCCAGCAACCGATAGGTTTCGCCCATTCCTGACCATCCATATCGATGTCGGAAGTCAGTACGGCATCAAGGGTCAGTTCTCCAGCGTTCACCCTGTCTGCAAAAGCAATCAGCTCAGCGGGGGAGGAAATAGAAACAACCTCTCCGAAGCAGGAAAGAACGAAGCTTAACAATGTAAGCAATGTGTAGATTCTGTTTCTCATAGAATATAATTGTTAGTTATTGGTTCGTTAAGGCTTTTCGCGCGCTTCACGCGCACAAAACATAATTATTGGGGACTAAGTTACGCACTTTTTCACAATCAACTATCCCCTACCCCGTTAAACAGTGTTAAATTCCATGCATTCTAGGCATTAGCACTGATATTTGCAAGCAGTCTCTTAACTACAGATATTTTCTAAGTTAGTTATTTCTCCTTTTTAAGTCACACAAATTCCACTGATCTACACAGATTTTCTTTTTAAGTCCCGCAGAAATGGCAGAAATTGCAGAAATTTTATTCGTAGGTCAAATGATTCTTGGTTGATAGAGCAGCACTTTCGTGCTTCCGCCAGTGGCTTGGATTGCAGCTGATTATGAGCAAGCTCCTATCAGCCGCATTCCAATCCGCTGACCGTTCTTTCGAACTAACCTCTCTCATCCAAGAATCCGGTAATTCTATGTAATCTCATCTAATGGAGGTTGTTTATAGAATCAGAGTCTGACTATATCACGCATTCTAGTCTCATATATCTACATAGAAGAACTCAGAAGAAAATAAAATAGATAATGCTTTGGCGTTGTGCTAAGTGATGGTCACAGCACTGATGTTGGAAGTGCGTGGTTTTATCTGGATGCTTGCATACAAGGAAAACCATGTGCTTTCAGCATCAAAACCGGGCAAAGAACGGTTAGCACAACACCAAAGACACCGCATAAAATAAAATTTCTGCTATTTCCGCTATTTCTGCGGGACATAAAAAAACTGAGGGATCTGAGGGATCTGTGAGACTCATAAAGCAACACGGCATATCACTATAAGAGAAACGCCGTATCACTCATAGCAATACGGCGTTTCTCTCTTATGGCTTTAACCATCACCACTCTTGTTCCCAAACAGACTTATATTCCTTTGAAAGGATCTGGTTTGAGTTATCAATGGTTTCTTCACTTTCAGGTATTACAGGTATTGACTCCGCAAGCATCTGTGTCATACGAAGTTCAACAACAATCGTCTTTGGATTAATATATTTTTTCATGACTATCAGCCTCTCCCCCCGCCCTCTCCGAGAGAGAGGGAGCCAAGGTTCTGAGGACTTATTTTTACTTGTTATTACTCATGTTATTTGTAGTTAAAGAATAATTGTTCTACATGTGTATCGGTAACTTTTATTCTTCACCCTTCACTAAAAGAGTACCTTTTTGCCATTCACAATGTTAAAGCCCTTCTGCAGTTTGCTGATGCGCTGACCGCTCAGGTTGTAAATAGCAGCATCTGATTCTTCACTCTTAACTCTTAACTCTTCACTTAACGAAGTGGCATCGTCTTCACCGAAGAGATAGAAAGCCTTAGCGCTAGCACCTGTGGACACCTTAAAATATGCCCTACCTGCAGGAACTTTTACACCAGCATTTACTTTATAGAAACCAACACCGTTAGTTTTATTTGCAAGAGCATAAACAATATATGAATCATCTGTCGTTACCGTTTCGTCAGAACCTTCCAAGTCATTTTCTTCAACATCACTTGCACCGGTAGTAGGCATGAAGCTATAGAAACCCTCATCGCCAACTAATACAACTGCCTCGCCAGCCTTAATCTTATCTGCTATGGCTGTAAGCTTTATACTTGTTCCATTATTTTTGCCTGCATAGGCAGTAATGCCAGAAGGAATTGTTACATCCGTATCTGCAGCATATAAGGTTCCATATCCACAATCCGCAATCTTACCAACAACTCCATGAGTTGAATCGAGGACAGGATAATTATCTGAACCTATTGTCTGATACCAGTCAGAGCCGAGATTGTAGCAAAGCCATCCATTTGCAAGTTGTGCATCGGTGAAGTTAGGATAATTAATCTGTGTTCCATTCTTGCTGAAACATTTGCTGATGGTGAAGGATGCGCCACCACCATTACGATACACATACTTATCAGATGAAGTTGGATTTACGACGTCTGCCACTGTCCAGAAGCCATCGATAGTGATATTAGCATTGTTGAACCAGCCAGTCAAGGCACCGCAATCCTTGCCTTTACTTGCAGACGGGTTGGTGGTTTCGACCGTGCCTGTTGTCCAGCAATTCTTTATGGTTATGTTTTTCTTATCGCCCGACTTACCTGTGACGCCGCCGATGAGACCACCGATGTTATTCTGTATGCCTGTCACATTAGCGCAGTTGCCGATGCCTTCGAGTGTTCCTCCACCGTAGAGATGCCCTATGAGACCGACCATTTCCTGGCCTTCAATTGCGCATGAGTTGTCGAGCCAGAAGTTCTTTAACACGACACCTGTTGTGACATTGAACATGCCGAAGTTCGTTGCAGCGAAGGTGTTGACTAACTGGAAGTTGCTGAGCTTGTGCCCTTGTCCGTCGAAGATGCCAGTATAATATTTGTTTGTAGCTGATGCGTCACCGATAGGAAAATAGCTGATATCCACTCCAGTCATGTCTATATCTGCAGTCAGCTTGGCCTTTGCATTATATGTTCCGCTGTTCACCTTAGCTGCAAACCACCTAAGTTGAATACCATTGGCAATCTGATAGTAGCCATCTACAGGACTAAATGCATCAGGATTAAATGTGTCGCAATAGATACAGAAACCATTGCCACCGTTGTAGTTGTGTTCGCCTACATTAGTACCGTCTGTATTACTATATGAAACGGTGCCTTGAGGAACATTGGTATCTGGGCAGACAGTGCCATTCACGTAAACCACACCATGTGTACTGTCAAGTGTTGGAGCAGCATCACCAGACGGGCTTGCAGGCAGTGTCTGATGCCAGACACCGTTACTCGTATTCTCATTCAACTTATAGCATATCTCACCACTTGCAAGCTGCTCTGCTGTCACCAGAATGGGGGCTACGCAGTTTGACGTGTTTCCACCAATAGCACGAGTAATATTAGAACCCTCTTTGAGACAGTAGTAATTATTCTTTACGTTCTCTGTCGCGCCGCCGTTCCATGTTCCGATGATAGCACCCTTGTTATTGCTATCAGAGCTTGCAACAATTTTACCTATACACAAACAGTTTTGTACACCGCCAAAGGAAGGTTGTTTACAATAGCCCAAGATACCTGCATATCTGGAGGATTCACCACTAATTGTTCCACTAAAGATACAGTTGCGAACGGTACCGTAGCCAGTATAACCCAGGATACCTGCCTGACAATCGCCCGTACCGCTATGAGTCAGCGTGCCGCTGTATTCACAATATTCCACAACAGGTTTATCTGTAGTAGCACCCTCATCTCCACCAACAATACCTCCTGTATGCCCCTTACACTCCGACACATTGATAGTTAGCGAACTATGAATGCGGCTGACTGTGGATGTTCCCTTTACATTTCCCACAACGCCATTCTTGCTGAATCCAGATGTAAGTATTCCACTGATACTAAAGTTTTTAACAGTTGCATTGTTGATATAGCCGAACAAACCATTGTAGTCGCCGGTAGCTGTATAGCTGAAATTGGTAATGGCATGCCCTTGACCATCAAAGGTACCAGCATACTTGTTTGTGCTATTGCCAATAGGCGTCCATGTTTTGCCACTCAAGTCAATGTCTGCGGTCAATACAGCATTAGCAACTGTTGTTCCACCATTAACCAATGTTGCAAAAGCTACCAAATCTTGAGCCGATCCAATCTGATACACACCATCCACTTTGGTCAAATCAGCCCACACACTACCCGCCATGCCAAATGCTATGGCAAGGGATAATAGAAATTTTCTTTTCATGTTGTTTAGGTTTTTGTGTTGTAGTTTCATATATTAAGGTATATATACACGTGTGATACACGCGCACATACAATATTCGTTAACAAAAGCGCCCCAAAGTTAAACATTCTTTCACATTCCGTTTCCTTCCGGAACGTTAAACTATGTTAAGACAAGAAGCCTTCCTCATTTTATTATAATCATAATTATTATATTTACAATAAAATTGAAGCCCCTCTCCCCAGCCCTCCTCCAAATGGGAGGGAGACTCCGATAAAAGCAAAGAATAATTATGAGTTGTGAGTTGAAAATTATGAATTATGAATTGTGAATTATGAATTAAAAAAAACAATGGTAAAGCACATTATTCTCTG
>DLBF01000006.1 GCA_002494215.1 Prevotellaceae bacterium UBA7028 | reverse complement strand
TACTACCTGCGTAACCTCACAGGTAAGAAGGCACGTATCGCTGAAAAGCGTGTTGCCGTTAAGGAAGCTGAATAATAGTTTCCTTCTTTTAGACAAGAATCAAAAGAGCATCAGGAATTATTTCCTGGTGCTTTTCTTGTTTATAAATAAAAATCCTTTTACCTTTGCGGATGGAAATTGGCTATATGACTTGAACCCTGGCCAATTCTGTAAACCGTAAACTAATAATAAGATGAAGAAAGCTCTAACAACACTGGTACTTACCTGTACCTTTTTACTTCCTTCCAGTGCACAGGATGTTTCAGTAGAAAAAGCGAAATTCCGCGTAGGAGATGATGCATCATGGGCAGGTGTTAACATTGACGAGAGTTCATGGCGCGACATCAGCAATACCTCAACATGGACATCCCAAGGTGTTAAGTGTGAGAATGGCTATGGTTGGTATCGTTACCATGTAACCATTCCCAAGAGCTTGTTAGACAAATCGGATCTCAAGGAATCTGTGGATTTCTATATGGGAAAGATCGATGATGCTGACGAGGTGTATTTGAATGGCAAGCTTATTGGCAAAACAGGACGTTTCCCTTCTGACCCTAAAGGTTATGACAGTGAGTGGAGTACCCTACGTGTTTACAGAGTTAAGTCAACCAGCAGTCTTATCAAGTGGGATGCCGATAACGTATTGGCCGTTAGGGTTTACAATGGAGGCGATCCCGGTGGCATGTTCCAAGGACCTATATGCGTGCGCGTACCTAATACTATTGATAACCTGAGCATTAGCATTAAAGAGACAAGCCTCTCCCCTGACCCCTCCCCCGTGAGGGAGGGGAACTCTAACGTCATTTGTACTTTGAACAGTAAGATAGCTGCTACCAAGAGTGGTGTGCTCTCTGTTCAGGTGCAGGATCCTGAGACCGGGAAGGTGCTGACGGAGAAGAGCCAGAAAGTTTCGGTGAACACTCGGAAGAGCCGTTCGGTCAGTCTGCCCTATGACAACCATCGGATGGTACGCATCATCGCCACCTTTACCGAGAGTAAGACAGGTCTGAGCACTACAACAAAGTATATTCCCAAGTATATCCTCACGCCGGCTGCACCTGCCGAGCCTCGTTTTAACACCACCCCACTCTATGGTGTAAGACCTGGTTCTCCCATTCACTTCCGCTTTGGCGTGAGTGGCGAGAAACCTATGAAGTTCTCATCGGATGATTTGCCAAAGGGACTCACATTGAATCCTGACAATGGAGCGCTGAGTGGTTCGTTAGAGAATGCGGGCTCGTACACCTTTACCGTAAAGGCTAAGAATGCAAAGGGTGAGCAGACACAACGTTTTACTGTCCGCTGCGGCAGCAAGATAGGCCTTACACCTCCTATGGGTTGGAACAGTTGGAACTGCTGGGGACTGAGTGTTACCCAAGACAAGGTTATAAGCAGTGCCAAGGCTCTTATCGAAAAGGGATTGGCCGACTATGGCTATTGCTACATGAATATAGACGACGGTTGGGAAGCTCCCAAACGTAATGCCGATGGCACCATTGCTGTGAATGAGAAGTTCCCCAGCATGAAGCAGTTGGGAGACTGGTTACACTCCGAGGGTTTGAAGTTCGGTATCTACTCTTCTCCAGGCGACCTGACCTGCGGTGGCTATCTGGGTAGTATCGACCACGAGCTGCAGGATGCAGAGAGCTATAACAGTTGGGGCGTGGACTACCTGAAGTATGACTGGTGTGGTTATGGACGTAAACACAGAACAGAGCCTGATAATAAGACTGTTGCCAGTTATGTCCGCCCCTATCTGCTGATGGAGCGTTGCTTGCGCCAACAGCCCCGTGACATCTTCTATAGCCTATGCCAATATGGTATGGCAGAGGTATGGAAGTGGGGACATGCCGTAGATGCGAACTCTTGGCGTACGACGGGTGACATTACCGACACGTGGGAGAGTTTGTATGACATAGGATTTGACAAACAGATAGAACTCTACCCATACGCTCAGCCTGGACACTGGAACGATCCTGACATGCTGATAGTAGGCAAAGTGGGATGGAGTAACAATCTACGCGACAGCCGTCTGACTCCTGATGAGCAATACACTCATATCAGCCTATGGACACTTCTTGCCAGTAATATGCTCATCGGTTGCGATATTGCCCAGATGGACGAGTTTACGGTAAGTCTGCTTTGCAATAATGAAGTGAATGCTGTTAATCAGGATATCTTGGGTAAGCAGGCAAAACGTGTGGTGCTGGATGGTAACATTCAGATCTGGAGCCGTCCCCTTAGCGATGGTTCTCTAGCTGTCGGCATCTTTAATGTAGGTACTACAGATGCCCGGGTGGATTTCAGTAAGTATTTCAGTAAGATGGGTATAAAGAGCCTGCAGGGCGTGCGTGACCTATGGCGTCAGCAGGATCTGGGCACTACGGATACGGAATACTTCATCCCCACCCATGGCGTAAAATACCTGAAGATAAGGTTTTAAAGATAAGAGTTTAGCGTTAACGTTCCCCTCCCTCACGGGGGAGGGGTTAGGGGAGAGGTTGAAATTTTTTTGAGGATTTAGTTTCCTGTTTCGCCAAAAATTCATACCTTTGCGCCGTCTTAACCAAGAATGCGCCTGTGGTGGAATTGGTAGACACGCTAGACTTAGGATCTAGTGCCGTGAGGCGTGTAAGTTCGAGTCTTATCAGGCGTACATAAGAAGAGACCGCTGGATTTTTTCCAACGGTCTCTTTTTTATTTATCTGTCATTTAATAGACAACCTTTTTCCCGTTAATGATGTTAACGCCCTTCTGAGGTGCGGAAAGTTTCTGGCCGGCCAGATTGTAAATATTGTTCTCCTTATTATGAATTGTGAATTGTGAATTGTGAATTGACTCAATTCCCGTCATCAACTCACCGGACACACATTTATCAAGGAGAACTTTCATCCAGTGTCCGCCGACAACAGAACGACCTATGAAGGCAACGTAGTTACCGCTGTCGGTGAAGTACCAGTCAGAAAGGGGAACACGTGATTTTGTCTCGTTGGCATATTTATATAAACGGTCCATATGGGTGTTGAACTGAGTCTGAGTACCCAGACAGGCTGTCCAAGAAACCCAGTCGGACTTGGTGTAAACAGAACGGTTGTCAAGTGGGAGGCCATACGTCTTGATTTGTCCATTGTAATATAGCATCTCCTGTCTGTATACTGCATCGGGGAAGAGTTTTGTCTGCCATACCTTATCCCATACCATATTGTACTTCTGACTCCAAGTGCCGGATTTGTCGAATGCCAGTTTGTAGTGGTTTCCATCTTTTGCCAGCTTGATCCACTCAGTGGCCATGTACTTTGCCTTTCCGATGTAGTACTCGTAGCTTTCTGTATCGCCTTTCTGCTGACACATAAGGGCAAAGCCTGCTACACCCATGATTGCCTTGAGAGACAGGTTTGCGTTATGTGCCAAATGACCGGCAAAGTCATCAGTACAAAGCTGGTTCTCGGGGTCGAGGCCATTCTCAACCAGATAGTCGGTCCAAGTTTTCAGGGTGTTCCAATATTTATTGGCCCATGTCAGATCGTCGTCGATAAGTGATATGGCTGCTGCCAATACCACAATATTTCCTGACTCCTCGATAGGCATGTTACCTGCGAAACCGCCACTGGCGTCAGGTTTGGTGATAGAATATACCTGACCGTTGGCATGTGGGTAAGTACCAAGGTCGTGGGCGGCAAAGTCAAATCCCCAACGGCTGCTTTCACAGTAGTCCAGAATAGAAGTACACATACCCTTCATGAGTTCTGTATTATATATAAGGAATAAGGGAGCGGAGGGATAGGTCAGGTCAACGGTATTAACGCAACCATTAGAGTTGTTCTCCTTGGAGAAGAAAAGAAGATTGCCTTTCTTATCCTGGAAAATCTTGTGAGCAGCTATAACATGACGATAGCAGCCGGAGAGTAATTCGGCATATTTGGTGTTGCCGGAGGCTAGGCCGTCGTCATAGATTATCTTGTCTTGTTCCTGGCAATCTGCCATAATCTGCTCATAACGGTCGCGCAGTTCTTCGAAGGCGGTAAAAATAGTCTTCCCGTTACGTGCCCAGTAGCCTTTATAGTCTTCGCCCATATAACGCATATCCTTCACCTCGTCATAGCCAATCATCATGTATGAACTGGTCTGAGTTACTTTCCCCAGGTCATTACTGAAGGCTAAGAGAGGCATATCGGCTTCTTCCGTTGTTGATATGCTGGTGGTGGAAGCCGTAGGCAATTTACCTGTGGCGGCAAAGGTGTTCTCTACCTCTGCGCGGTTGCCAACGGTGATGGTTCCGTTTATCTCGGGAATGTACAGATAACCCCAGTCGATGCATATCAGGTCGCCTGCCTTGCCCAGCACATTCTGTGCCTTGGAACCCGACTTAATGTAGCGAATGCCGTTCTGCGTGGTAACAGAAGAAACGGTAGGTTGCATGTTGTTGTTCACAGACAACTCTGGTGATGTGGCAAAGTAGAACTGTACATCATGCTCTTCTCCGTCGTTGGAGGTTACCTGATAAGAGATATAGTTGATGGGAGTTGACATAAGGTCAACATCCTTCATCAGCATGGGGGCTGTAAATACCACATCCAATGTAACGGGGCCGCATGTGAAAGTATAATAGGTATTGGTGGCCAACACGTGGCAATGGGTCTGGTCGGCAACTTCCTCGCCCGTGGTACTGTAATACAGACCGATATCTGCCAAGGCACCGCCCGTGGTATTATGTACATGGTAGGCTATGACATTCTCGCCCTCATGCAGAACGGCTTTGTCTGCATCAGTAAGTTGGTAGTCCACGTTCTTAACCCAAGTCTCGCCTGTGGAGAATATCTTGCGTCCGTTGATATAGCCATCACAGACATCATCGTGCGAATAGATGACGTGTAAATCTTTCTGCAGGTCTTCTGCTGTCAGGGTGATACGGCGACGAATGTAAACATCACTTCCTGTGGCAGTCCACGGCGTGTTTACGTAAGGTTCGCCATCCGAACCGAAAGCACCCTGCTGGTCTTTCCAAGCAGAGCCGGTATCATCATAACCCTCCGTTGTCCATGTAGTACCTGAAATAGACACGGTACGTACGCGCGCACCCCATGGACCTTGATCAGCCATAGGGGCAATAGCTTCCATGCCAGGATGGAAACCAAGAGTATTGCGGAAGAGTCCTACATCTGCCAAGGCACCACCACGTGTATTGTTTACGTGGAATGCAATGACATTATCACCTGCTACAAGGGCATCACGTGATGCGCCCTGAAGATGGACCTTGACATTCTGCTTCCAGGTGTTACCATCCGTTGCCTCTGCCAGCTTTATGCCATTGATGTATAGTTCGAAATTATCATCGTGTGAGTATATTATCCACAAATCGCTTTTCAGATCCTCTTCTGTGAGGGTGACATGGCGACGGATGTAGTATTCCGAGAGATCGTTCCACTCTGTTGATACGCCATCGTACTCGCTTTTGGTTCCAAAGGCGCCATAGCCATTGCTCCATCCGCTCTCGCTGGCATCCTTTTCGTACCAGTTAGAGGCCGCATTCGAGCGTTTGATCTTGGCTGTCCATCGACCTTTATTGCCCATGGCGGCTATGGACTCCAATAGCACATCCTTCTGACTACCCATGAAGCGGTAGTTCTTTCCGTCAACACGTAATATGCCATCCATCGCTTTTACAGCTCCTGTCCAATGTCGGGTAGTACCACCATTAAGTTTGTTGTAGGGCGACCAAAAAGAGATGTATGGGTCGTTTGAAATCAGGGGCACTGATGGCAAGCGCAATTTGGTCTGCTGATAAGGTGTAAAGTAATCTGACTGTGCTTGCAAAGCTACAACAGATAGCAATGCAAACATAAAGGCTAATGTTTTATTCATCGGTTAATATTAATATATGTTAGTTTTTGCGCTGCGAAATTACACATTTATGCTAATATTGCAAAATATATCCTTTCAAAATGGGAGCTATTCGTGGGAAAGTGGCGTTTTTTTGTTCAAAAAAAGTGTAAATATTTGGCTAGTGTATATAATTTTTGCATATTTGCATGGCATATCCAATAAAAAACCTAAAAAAACCGATATAAACCAACCATATAACATTTCAATATTAACTTAATTAAAAACAAACAACATGAAAAAGTTTTTCTTATTATTAACTACGCTCGTGTTGGGCTTCGGTCAGCTATTTGCTGATGAGGTCACGTTCGCTGCAAGTGACTTGAGAGCAACGCTCCAGAGCAACACGAGCATTGCAATTCCGTACACATGGAAGGTTTCTCCTTATCATGTTTCTGTGAATATTGCCAAGCAGAATGCAACAGAAGCATCTCTTGGTGTTGGCAACACAATTAGCATGAACAACACCTTCCAGTTCACTGTGTCTATATCTGGAGCAGGAACCCTTAACAGTATCAAAATCTCCACCACTCCCAATACTCATGTGGGTAATGCTACTGCCAGCACTGGTACTTATTCCAGCGGTACATGGGCTCCAGAGGGAGATACGAGATCTGTTACTTTCACTGTTTCTGGCAATTTCAATCTGTCAAAGATTACAGTGGATTACACGCCAGATGAAGACTACAAGCCCGATGTACCTGTTGGTGGTTTCACAGAGCCTTTTGAGGCAACTCCTGTTGAAAATAAGGCAACTTACACAGGCAAGGACCCCTACATCTACGACAAGACTGGCTTGAAGTTCTATGCCCTCAATAATAATAACGAATATGAGGAGTACGGCATTGTTTCAGAGGTCAAAACGCTGAAGGTGGCTGGTGACGCTATTACAGAGATTGAGTACCTTAAGAGTCCCAATGGCGCTTACATCAACTTGGGTTACATCCCCAAGGCTAACTCAAAGGCTGTTTGTACGATGGTTGCAGAAACAGGTGGCGATTGGAAGGCTGCTTATGGTTGTGGTTACAACCAAAATGGTTGGAAGGATCGTTTCTGCTTCTTTACCACCAATGCAACCATCAACCTGGGTGGTGAGACTGGCAATAGAGAGCAGATGCGTTATGGCGAGAAAATCGTGACCGTTCTGGATGCTGCTGCAGGAAAGATGGATATCTTCGAGGCTGATGGCACAACCCTTATTGGTACGATTACTGATTCTCCAAAGACAGCTGACTGTAAGACTCCCCTTTATGTCTTTGCACAGAACAAGGATATCCCTGGTGGCGGCACACAGACGGACTGCTATAACCCCTACATTACCCTCTATGGTTTGCAGTTGTATGAAGGTGAAACCCTCGTAATGGACCTTGTTCCCGCAATCAATGGAGAAGGCAAGGGCGGTTTGAAGGATAAACTCACGGGCACATTCTACGGCTCTGCCACTAGTGCCGAGTTTGAACTCAGTGCCGATGGTCAGGCTATGGCTGGCGATGCAGGCATCCCCGTTTATGAAGGTAAGATTGTTATCTATAAGAACCATGAGTACGAATACTTCAATGGAGATTGGGTTGACAGAGGCGAAATGGCTTATCAGGCTGTTTCCGAAATCGGCAGCGACTACAAGAACCTTTCTAATTGGACTTATCCCGGTTCTGCATATGATGCAACATTCGGTAGGAACGTATACGACGGCACGACAAACACTATTGACCCCTATGAGGGTGCAGGTGGATGGGAGCCTCTGTCATTTAAGTTGACAGGTCTGACAAAGGGCGATACCTATCGTGCATCGTTCAACTACACAGGCACAGCTTGGCACTCATGGAGCTCATATACAACTCTTCCATTCTTCGTTCTTGACAACGAGAACATGCCAGACAATGCATTCAACAATCCCGATGCAGCACTCGGTTATGTTGCTATGCCCAATACGGCAACATCTAACCAGACTTATTCAACTGTCTTCACTGCTAACCACAACTATGCACTGCTGTGCATCCAGTTCGGTGTTGTTGATGACGGAGGTCACGATCCTGCTTTCGCATTCAGCTTCGGTAATATTAATGTAGAGAAGCGTGTTCTGCCTCAGGCTTACAACAAGATTGACTGGGCTGACCCCGTTAAATATACAGCTCTGGAATACATCGAGAGCACAAGTGCTGCTCGCGAGAATGCATTCACACTGCCTTATATTCCTGTTACTGCCACACAGATTGATACCAAGTTCCAGGTCTATGACTCATCTACTGGCTGGTGCGGTATCTTCTGTGCACGTAATACCTACGCAGGTACAGGTATCTCTCTTTATATGAACGGTAACGACCGCGCTCACTTCGGTTACTTTACTGGTGACACAGGTGGTGCAGGTGACAACTTTGCTCCCTTCAGCCTCAATACCGATTATGAGGTTCAGGCCGATGTAACCAAGTTGGTTGTAAATGGTGAAACCTATAATACTGGCAAAACTGTTACCAACGCTACCACTCGCCAGCTGTCTCTTTTCGCTAATCCTGAATGGGACAGCCCAATGCGTGGTCGCTTCTACTATTGCAACATCAGCGAAGCAGGCGAGACAGTCTATAACTTCAAGCCTGTGATGCGTCACGATGGCGCGTTCGGCTTCTACGACAAGGCTTCACGCATATTCGTTCAGCCTGCACAGGGCAAGCTCGATGGCTATGGCTACAAGAAACTTGAAGATCAGGCATATATTACTTATAATAAGGATACACGTATTGTAGTTGTTGGTACAACCGCTCAGTACTTGCCCGAAATCCAGAATATCCCCAGTGCCATGTTCTCATGGACATCTTCAGATGAGTCTATCGCTACTGTTGCTTCCGATGGTACTGTAACTGGTAAGGCTGCTGGCAAGGTAACTATCACAGTTAGTACTACTGCCGACCAGGGTTGGACCGCAAGTTACGAGTTGACCGTTGCTGAGCCCAATTATGTTCGTAAGGATGCTAACAACGTAGGTTATGCTATCGTTACCGGTGGTACTGGATGGGGCGACTCACCTCTCTCTGCTCTCCTTGATAACGATGCAACAACTAAGTTCGGCTGCTCTAACTCAGGTGATGCTTGGGCTATCATGATTGCCAGCGAACCTGTTGCCGTTCAGCAATACTCTATCGTAACTGGTGGTGATACCTACAACTATCCCAGCCGCAATCCTGTAAGTTGGAAGCTTGAAGGTTCTAACGACAACCAGACATGGACTGTTATCGACGAGCAGGTAAAGAGCTACAAGCTCCAGGCTAAGAACAAGGAAGAGTTTGAATTCCCCGTTAATGGTACCGAGACTTACAGATTCTTCAAGTTCTCTGCTACTCAGCTTGGTGATGGCTTCCAGATGGGTGAATTCTGGATTAACGCTCAGGCACACAACTATGCAGAAAACGCCGAGTTACGTGTTGAGGCAACATGTACAAAGGATGGTCAGGTTGTGTATGAATGTGACGACTGCCACGCTCTTTTGAGCAAGCCCATTGAGAAGGCTCCTCACACATACGTAGATGGTGTCTGCAAAGTATGTAGCGCAAAGATTGCAGAGATTACTCTTCTGCCTACACGTGGAGGCGACAACACACCTTACTATGCTAAGTTCCGTTATGCAGAAGGTGTAAGCGACGCTGAATATGTTGACATCGAAGAAGGCTGGAACACAGTTGACTTTAACGATTCTGAATGGGGTGAACTGATGATGCCTCTTGGCTCATTCGGTCCTTATCACACACGCTGGATTGGTGAACGCAACACATTCTGGTTCCGTCGTGACTTCTTCATCGAAGATCCTTCTGTAATTGCTAAACTGACCTTCAAGGCTACTCACGATGACGACTATGCTGTATTCCTCAATGGTACTAAGGTGGTTCAGGAGTATGATTGGACAAGCAATGAAAACGACTGGAGAGTAATCGATGTTGATCCTGCACTTCTCGTTGCCGGTAAGAACGTACTTGCTGTTTACATTGAGCAGAACACAGGTGGTGCATACTGCGACTTCGGTTTGGAGGCACAGATTGCAGCTCCTATCGCAGTTGGCGAGACAGGCTATGCTACCTTCGTTGCTCCATTCGATGTTGACTTCACGGGTGCTGATGTAACGGCACATGCTGCTACACTCAATGGCAAATATGTTAAGCTCTCTGATCCTGTCACCAAGGTTCCTGTTGGTACTGCAGTTATTGTAAAGGCTAATGAGGGTACATACAGAGTGCCTGTTACTACCGATGCAGTTAACAACATTGCCAATGAGCTCTTAGCTTCTGATGGCGTAACTGCCGATGGTACTCAGTACATCTTGGCTAATGTGGATAGTAAGGCTGGCTTTGCTCAGGCTACTCCCGCTTCTGTCATTCCTGCAGGCAAGGGCTACCTTGTAATTGCTGGTGGTAGTGAGGTGAAGGCATTCTATCCCTTCGAGGAAACAGAGACAGCAATAAAGAGCCTCACCCCAGCCCTCTCCGAAGGCGAGGGAGCAATTTACAACATTGCTGGCCAGAAGCTCTCTAAGCTGCAGAAGGGCGTAAATATCGTAAGCGGACGCAAGGTCCTGTATTAAGAGAAAAATTAAAAGAGAACAAGATAAAAGTGAGTTTATAAGATAAAAATTCTCTCACTTCGTTTCTTGAGTAAAGTAAAAATGTCAAACAAATAAAAATAAGTCCTCAGAACCTCGGCTCCCTCCCTTTCGGGGAGGGCGGGGGGAGAGGCTGGTTATCATGATGTACATTAAACCCGCTTTTAAGATTGAAGAGGCTCAGGTAGTCAGCATGCTGGCAGAGAGCCTGCCAATAGATGGCAAGACAACGGTAGATGGTGGCGCTGCCCTGACCAAGGAAAGCGATTGGGCCATCTGGGACGATGATGAAGAATAATTTTCTATTCTTAAGATAATAAAGGAAAGGCAGTTCTCGTTAGTGGGAGCTGTCTTTTTTTTGTCCCGCAGAAATGGCAGAAATGGCAGAAATTTGCGATTGAGCGAGTGGAAAGCTAAGCTTGCTTAAGCTATCCCGAGCGTGAGCAAATTCGACCGCAGGTCAAATATTTAAAGCGGTATCTTTGGTGTTGCGCTAACCGTTCTACGCCCGGTTTTGATGCTAAAAGCACATGGTTTTACTTGTATGCAAGCATCCAGATAAAACCACGCCCTTTCAACATCAGTGCTGTGACCATCACTTGGCACAACTCCAAAGCGTTATTTACTCTCTTTCGAGAGATATTTAATTCAATTCGTCCACCCCATTTGCGACGCGATGGATACTGTCCTTTAGAATGTTATTTGTATTGAAGTTTACAAGGATGCCAACTTTCAGGCCTAATAGCCTTAGGTAGGTCCTTGTCTGCTTGAAGAAGACCTCCTGGAGTTCCTTGACGCTTTTCAGTTCAACAACAATTCTTCCCTGAACCAGTAGGTCCAATCTTAACGGGGTCTTTAATATCTGGCCATCATAGTGTATCGGCACCTCCAGCTGCCTTTCCACCGTAAGCCCGCGTTTCTCCAGCTCATAGCTCATTGCTTCTTCGTAAACGGATTCCAAAAGCCCTGGGCCTAGTTTCCTGTATACATCATATATAGCTCCGCGTATCTGGTATGTTATCTCATTATCTGTCATTAGCGTCTATTTTATTTCTTATGGATATTCTATTTCCAAGAAAAACGGGAAAAGGGAGCGTTTTATTGTTTAAGTTCCGAGGAAATTGTAGAAATTTGCGATTGAGCGAGCGGAGAGAAAACAATGTGTAACATAGTCATAGCCTGATTCTATAAATCACCTCCATTAGATGAGATTACACTGAATTACCGGATTCTTGGATGAGAGAGCAAAGTTCGGAAGAACGTGTCAGTGGATTGGGCTGTAGCTGATAGGAGCTTGTTCATAATCAGCTACAATCCAAGCCGATGACGAAAGCACGAAAGTGCTGCTCTATCAGCCAAGAATAAAATTTCTGCCATTTCTGCCATTTCTGCGGGACTTAAAAAATGATTGGGGAAGAATGGAAAGGGGAACAGCCGTTCCCATCGGTACTGTCTTTTTTTG
>DLBF01000069.1:279-14629 GCA_002494215.1 Prevotellaceae bacterium UBA7028 | reverse complement strand
CCCTTGCTGCGGTCAAGCCCTGGGGGATTCGAAGGGAGCATGCCGTACAGGACTTTCCCGTTTTTTGCGAGTGCAAAGGTAGATATTATTGACGGAAAACACAAATTTTGGCCCTATTTTTTTATATCTCAATTTTTTATCGCGCACATACGTACATAACAAGAAATAAATTTATACCTTTGCATGATTTTTGAAAAAAGCTAAAAAAGGAAAAGAATCTTTGTCTGAGAATGAGTAACGATACACCACACCAAAGCCCCACAATTGTACAGGCTGCATCGCACATTGCCATAAAGATTGGCGTCTTGTGCAGCATCAGTTTTGTTTGCTGCATACGAGGCATAGCATCGCCCAGCATGGGACTGGTAGGACATTTTACAGCACTTTGGGCTGCATACGACATCTTCAAGTACATACTGAGATACAGGCTACAGGTAAAGGACATCAAGTTTGGCAATTGCCTGAAGATGGCCTTCCTAATCTGCATCTTTGCCGGTTTGCTAACCAATGTGGTACAGTATGCCTACTTTCAGTTCTTTGACAAGGGATTCTTTCTGTCTTCTCTGACATCTATAATGGAAACTCCAGAATACAAGGAGATGACAGAGCGTTTCTTTTCCGCCTTTGCCGATATTTCCCAAAGCCAATGGAACGAGGCCTTCCAACAGATAAACATTCAGACACTGATGGTGAATTTCATCATTACAAACCTTCTGATGTCTGTACCTGTCTCGCTTATAACAGCTGGTGTTGCCTCACTTCCCACCATAAGCAAAAGGGATATCAACCGACCAGAACAAAATTAGAAGAAAATTAACAGAAGAGTAAAAAAGAAATTATGGATATTTCTGTTGTTATACCCTTATTCAACGAAGAGGAGTCGCTGCCCGAGCTCTTCAGCTGGATAAAAAGAGTGATGGACGAGAACCGTTTTACATACGAGGTATTCTTCGTAAACGACGGTAGCACAGACCACTCATGGCAAGTGATAGAACAGCTTCAGACAGAGAACCCCGATGTGGTTCATGGCATTAAGTTCCGCCGCAACTACGGTAAGAGCCCTGCCCTATTCTGTGGTTTTGCACGTGTACAGGGTGACGTGGTTATCACCATGGATGCCGACCTGCAGGATTCGCCCGACGAGATTCCTGAGCTCTACCGTATGATTAAGGAGGACGGATACGACTTGGTAAGCGGCTATAAGATGAACCGTAGTAAGGGAGACCCTCTTTCCAAAACCATCCCCACCAAGCTGTTCAACGCTACAGCACGTAAGGTAAGCGGCATACATAACCTGCACGACTTTAACTGCGGACTGAAGGCCTACCGCCTGGAGGTGGTGAAAAATATTGAGGTGTATGGCGAGATGCACCGCTACATCCCTTATCTGGCCAAGAATGCAGGCTTTAGCAAGATTGGCGAAAAGCGCGTTCACCACCAGAAGAGGAAGTTCGGCAAATCTAAGTTCATGGGCTGGAACCGCTTTGTGAATGGATATCTGGATCTGCTGAGCCTTTGGTTCCTGGACAGTTTCGGACTGAAGCCCATGCACGTCTTCGGCTTTGTAGGCACCCTGATGTTCATTATAGGATTCCTGGCTGTAATAGCTGTCGGAGCTACCAAGCTGTACTACATGAGCAACGGCATAGCCCATCCGCTGGTAACCAGCAGCCCCTACTTCTACATAGCCCTGACCACCATGATACTGGGTACTCAGTTGTTTGTGGCAGGCTTCCTGGGCGAACTGATAAGCCGCAACGCCCCTGAGCGTAACAACTATCACATTGAGAAGGAAATATAATGAGGTACGGAAAAACTTTCTTTCTGGCATGCATCACCGCTCTGCTGGGTATAAGCAGTTGTGACACCATAGACTGCACCCTGAACAACACGGTGGCGATGACATGCAAATTCTATCAGGACGGGAAGGTTGTACAGTTGAACGACACGCTTACCATAACTGCCGTAGGCGTAGAAAACCCACTACTGAACCGCAAGATCGGAACCAGCTCCATGGCCCTGCCCTTGAGTTTCTTCAACGAGGTGGACACCCTGCTATTGCATGTAAGCAGCGAGGATTACTCCGTTACAGATACCCTCTGGATAAAGAAAACATCATACAATCACTTCGAAAGCCCCGACTGCCCTGTGAACATGTTTCACAACATCACTGCAGTCAGAAGTACCCACCTGTTCATAGATTCAGTAACCATAAGCCGTCCAGACGTAGATTTTTATGAAGACGAGAACCTGCAGATTCATTTCTATCCTGCTGCTGATTAGCCTACTCTGCCCCACAGCATGGGCAGGGAACAAGAAAGACAGCAAGCCCAAGGAGAAAGCCCCCTTGTTGAGTGGCGTAGGTGTCGGCATAGACATCTGCGGATTGGCCATGAAGGCTGTAGGCGCTCGATTTGCCAACATGGAGATATCCGGGCGCATCGGTCTGAAGGAGAAATACTTCCCCATCTTTGAGATTGGTATAGGTGACTGTACCCGCTACGGTGGAGAGACCACCAACGTCTTCAGCACCAGAGCACCCTACTGGCGCATTGGTATGGACTACAACTTAAACAAGAAAGTAAACGGCAACCGTTTCCTATTGGGCGTACGCTATGGATTCAGCTCGTACAAATACGACTTCACCTGTCCAGACTTCACAGACCCCGTTTATGGCACCGTCAGACCTCTGCAACTGGAGGGACTGCAAGGCAACAACCAATGGTTGGAGTTCTGCCTGGGTTTTGAAACCAGACTATGGAGTATCGTTCGTCTGGGATACAATATCCGCTACAAGATGCCCACCATGCAGAGCTACTCTGACTTGGGAACGCCCTACTACGTGCCTGGCTACGGCAGGAATGACGACACAGCCTTCGGTGGAACAGTAAACCTGACCTTCGATATTGGTAAGTCTGCACGCAAGAACGGGCAGAAGCCGCTATTCGGCAACTTGTTTGGCAAGAAGAAAAACAAGGAGAAAGAAGACGCTAAGCCCAAAGAAAAGACTCCTTCCCCCACAGAATCAACGCCAAGAGCTGCGAAGAGAAGGGCGCAGTAGAGAATAAGAGATAAAAATTAAAAGAGAAAGTTTCAGGTTTCAGGTAGCGCAAAACGCTAACCACTAACCGCTCAACGATAACCGATAACCGCTCAACGATAAACAAATAGTGATAACGATTCTTGAAATATGGCTTTTAGGAGTAGCACTGGCAATGGATTGCTTCTCTGTTAGTATAGCCCAAGGGCTGTCGGCACGACGTGTGATATGGCCAATCATGACGGCGTTGGTACTGTCCTTCGGAATCTTCCAGGGCGGCATGACACTGTTGGGTTACATGGGCACATCGCTGCTGAGCCACCACATTCAACACCTGGAGTACATAGCCGTAGTGCTGCTGTTCTACCTGGGAATGAAGATGCTATGGGAAGGGCTCAAAAAGAAAGATAATGCCACTGCCACAAAACTGCTGACACCCGTGGGCATAATAGTCCTTTCCGTGGCTACCAGCATAGACGCTCTGGCTGTCGGCATCTCCTTTGCCTGCTTGCAGAACGCAACCCTTCAGATGGTACTGACAGCAGCTGGCATCATTGGGCTCTGCTCTACCCTATTCGGCATTGCGGGTCTGTACATAGGAATCAAAGCAAGTAAACATATAAACATCAGGAGCGAAATTCTGGGTGGAATAATATTAATCTCAATAGGAATAAAACTACTAATCGAACACCTAATATGAAAATGCAAAACGTATCCGACCAACCGACGGAAAATCGCTTCCGTCCCTACCATATTGCCCTTCTGGCAGTATTGATTGTAGGAACCATCTTTGTTGCACAACGTGAACACGGCACCCAAGACAACACGCCTTTCCAGACAGAGGAGGGTTCTATCTTCGGTACCGTTTATCACATTAAATACCAATACAAGGAAAGCCTGCACGACAGCATACTGGCTCGCCTGAAGGACATAGATGCCTCCCTGTCTATGTTCAACCCGGCAAGTACCGTTTCCTGTATCAACAGAGGAGAGAGCATGAAAGCCGACTCACTCATTACCAGTGTCTGGAACGTGTCACGCTCCATCAGCCAGGAAACAGACGGTGCCTTTGACCCAACCGTAGCGCCTTTGGTAAACGTATGGGGCTTTGGATACAAGAAACGACAGGTCCCCGACAAAGCACTGATAGACAGCCTGCTGGACTTGGTGGGATGGTATCGTATATCCATCCACAACGGCAACTTCTGCAAGGATGACCCACGTATCATACTGGACTTCAGCGCCGTTGCCAAAGGTTTTGGCGTAGATCACGTAGCCAACCTGTTCCGCAACATGGGGATAGAGAACTTCATGGTTGAGATAGGAGGCGAGATTGTGGCACAAGGCACCAACCCCAAGGGGGAGGCATGGCGCATAGGCATCAACAAGCCCGACGACGATACCACATGCATCAAAAACGATTTGCAGGAAGTCATCGAAGTCCACGACGGAGCCCTTGCCACCAGCGGCAACTATCGCAACTACTACATCCAGAATGGACGCAAGATTGGCCACACCATAGACCCGAAGACTGGGTATCCTGCACAACAGAGCATACTGAGCAGCACGGTCAAGGCTCCCTCATGTGCCATGGCCGATGGTTATGCTACAGCCTTTATGGTGATGGGCATGAAACGCTCGCAGGATTTCCTGAAAGAACATCCCCAACTGCAGGCTTACTTCATCTATGCTAATGAGGATGGTCAGTACCAGACCTGGCACACCCCCAACTTCTACGAAACAGAACAACCCGAATGATATCACTGACTCAGAAATATGAACTGCTGACCAAACTGCCTCTGCTGCAAGGAATAAGCGGCAAGGAACTGGCACACATAGAGAGTGTGATTGGTATGGAGGTGAACGAGGTACCGCCTATGAGCAGACCGCTGATTCGCCAGAACGACCCATGCACACATCTTATATTTCTGACTACAGGAAAGATGATACGCCAATACAAATCCGACGACGGTCTCTATCAGACAAAGTCCATCCTGCAGGCCCCAGCAATATTGGAACCGCATAACCTGTATGGGCTGGACTGCCGCTTCAGGTGCTCGTACACCCCACTGCAAGATGTATCTTTCATCACCGTTAGGAAGAGGGATGTGATGCAGCATCTTATGAAGACGGAGATATTCCGCATCAACTACTTCAACCTGCTGTCGGCCATCATTCACAAGAAGGAGGCACAGCTGCAACCTGTGCAGGGACTGACGGTAAGAGAGAAGATAAGCAGCCTGCTGCAAAGACTGTTCACCGACTGCTGCGGACAGGTTGAGATAGCCATTAAGATGACAGACTTGGCCAACTACATCGGAGAGACGCGTCTGAACACATCACGGGCTCTGAATCAAATGGAAAAGGAGGACATCATAGAGTTGAAACGCTCGCTGATTGTAATCCCAGATATTGGAAGGATGAGAGAGGAGAGTTTAGAGATTAGAGATTAGAGATGATAGATAGTTTCAAGATTCAAGTTTCATGTTTCAAGTTTGAAATTTAAATTATGAATTATGAATTATGAATTAAACGCAAGATATGAATCCATTGCTAACAGATAAATTCAAGACACTACATGGCACGGCGCCCTTCAGCCAAATCAAGCTGGAGCACTTCGAACCTGCCATCATGGAAGGTATGAGACTGGAGGATGAAGCCATTCAGGCTATCATCAACAACCCC
This sequence comes from Prevotellaceae bacterium UBA7028, assembly GCA_002494215.1. Next base: position 8,904 of record DLBF01000069.1, on the reverse strand, counting down.
GAGGAGCCAACCTTCCAGAACACCATACAGCCCCGCACCAGCGAGCTGCTGGACACTGCCACCACCATCTTTTTTAATCTGATAAGTGCCAACACGAACGACGAGATGGACGAGCTGGCTCAGAAACTGAGTCCCTTGCTGACGGAACATGCCAACCGCATCATGCTGAACGAGGATTTGTTCAAACGCGTTAAGTATGTCTACGAGCATCATGGAGACCTGGCTCCAGAAGAGCAGACACTGTTGGAGAACGTGTACCAAGGATTCCTGCGTCATGGAGCTTGCCTGAATGCAGAAGACAAGAAGCGCTTCTCTGCCCTACAGGTGGAGCTCTCTACCCTAACCCTGCAGTTCAGCCAGAACGAGCTGAAGCAGACCAATGCCTTCCAACTACACCTAACAGACAAGAAACAGTTGTCGGGTCTGCCTCAGACTGCCATAGAGGCTGCCGCACAAGCAGCACAAGAGAAGCAGTTGGAGGGATGGCTCATCACGCTGCACTTCCCCAGCTATCAGCCCTTCATGACTTATGCCGACGATCGCGAACTGCGTCGCCAGCTTTACATGGGCAAAATGACCATCTGTGCACATGGCGATGAGTTCGACAACCGACAGATTGTACAGCGCATTGTCAACCTGCGTCAGGAGATAGCTCAGCTATTGGGTTACAACACCTATGCCGACTACGTACTGACACGCCGCATGGCACAGGATACCCAGCATGTGAACCAACTGATAGACCAACTGCTGAAAGCCTACATGCCCGTGGCCCGTGGCGAACTGCGCGAGTTGCAGCAGAAGGCACGTCAGACAGAGGGTCCCGACTTCACCCTGATGCCTTGGGACTGGGCTTATTACAGCCACAAGCTGAAGCTGGAGCGCTACAACCTGGATGCCGAGATGTTACGCCCCTACTTCCCCCTGCAGAAGGTTCGGGAGGGTGTCTTCTCTTTGGCAACCAAGCTATACGGAATTACCTTTAGGAAAAATTCAGATATCGAAGTCTATCATCCTGATGTAGAGGCATTTGAGGTATTCGATGCGGATGGTTCATTCTTAGCCGTATTGTATGCCGATTTCTTCCCACGCGAGAGCAAACAGAGTGGTGCCTGGATGACAAGCTATCTGGAGCAATACACAGACGAAGGAAATGATGTCCGTCCGCACGTCAGCATAGTCACCAACTTTACCAAGCCCACAGCCGAGCGTCCCTCTTTGCTGACATTGGGCGAAGTGGAGACTTTCCTGCACGAGTTCGGTCACGCCCTGCACGGCATGTTCTCGAAGGTACGCTTCCAAAGTCTGAGCGGCACCAACGTCTTCTGGGATTTTGTGGAGCTGCCCTCTCAGTTTATGGAGAACTATGCCGTAGAGCCTGAGTTCCTGCATACCTTTGCCTTCCATTACCAGACAGGCGAACCCATCCCTACGTCACTTATAGAGCGTATTCGCAAGAGTCGCAACTTCATGTGCGGATATGCCTGCGTGCGCCAACTGAGCTTCTGTCTGTTGGATATGGCCTACTACACCCGCACAGAACCGCTTCAGGAAGACATCCTGCGGTTTGAGCAGCATGCCTGGAGGCGTGCCAAGCTACTACCCTGCATAGAGGGTACCTGTATGAGTGTTCAGTTCAGCCACATCATGAGCGGCGGCTACTCGGCAGGTTACTACAGCTACAAGTGGGCAGAGGTGCTGGATGCAGATGCCTTTAGTATGTTCCTGAAGAACGGAATCATGGACCAGCAGACGGCGCAGCGATTCCGCAACGAGGTACTCTCCAAGGGTGGCACAGAACCCCCACAGAAACTATACAAGCGTTTCCGTGGTCAGGAGCCCACCATCGATGCACTTCTGCGTCGTAATGGCCTGCCTGACACCAAGCAACATAATTTGGATATACGCTACCTGCGCATGGCACGCATCTGGAGCGAGAACAGCTACTGCGTACGCAGGCAGGTGGGTGCCCTTGTCGTAAAGGATAAGATGATTATCAGCGACGGCTACAACGGCACGCCCCAGGGCTTCGAGAATGTTTGCGAAGACGAGAACAACGTCAGCAAGCCCTACGTACTGCATGCCGAGGCCAACGCCATCACCAAGATAGCCCGCAGCGGCAATAACAGCGACGGCTCTACCCTGTATGTCACCGACTCGCCCTGCATCGAGTGTGCCAAGCTCATCATACAGGCTGGCATCAAGCGTGTTATCTACGACCGCGAATATCGCATACTGGACGGTGTGGATCTGCTGCGCCGTGCCGGCATAGAAGTGATTAACCTACCAATCTCAGAAGAAGGAGAAAAGAAAGATGAATAAGCATCGCGTTACGCCATTACTTATGGCAATCAGTATGGTTGTTGGTGTCGTCATTGGCACCTTCTATGCCAGTCATTACTCAGGCAACCGCCTGAACATCATCAACACGGGTAGCAACAAGCTGAACTATCTGTTGCAGTTGATAGACAACAACTACGTGGATACGGTGGATATGACATCACTTGTCGAGGATGCCATTCCCCAGATTCTCTTAGAGCTCGACCCCCACAGCACATATATCAGTGCCAACAATGCCCAGGAGGCAGCCGAGAAACTGAAAGGCAGCTTCAGCGGTATAGGTGTCCAGTTTATTATGGAGAGGGACACCGTGAATGTGATGTCTGTGATTCATGGAGGTCCCGCCGAGAAGGTAGGCCTTCTGGCAGGAGACCGTATCATAACAGCCGACAAGACTTCGCTGGTAGGAATGGACTCCAATCAGGTGATGAAGCACCTGAAGGGCGAGAAAGGCTCCAAGGTGAAGCTTGGCATCAAACGCCATGGTTCAAAGGAAATCCTATACTTCACCGTTAAGCGTGGAGACATCCCCGTAGTCAGTGTCGATGCCTCATATATGATTAACGACAAGACCGGCTACATACGTGTAAAGGACTTTGGAGAGCAGACCTACGCCGAGATGTTGGTAGCCCTTGCCGACCTGAACATGAAGGGTATGAAGAACCTTATCATCGACCTGCGAGGCAATCAGGGCGGATACATGCATATCGCCATTCAGATGGCCAACGAGTTCCTGCACAAGAACCAACTGGTCGTTTACACAGAGGGACGTAAGAGTCCGCGCGAGGAGTTCCGTTCCGACGGAAGGGGAACCTTCCAGCATCTGCCCTTGGTGGTCTTGGTGGACGAAATCAGCGCCAGTGCCAGCGAGATCTTTGCTGGTGCCATTCAGGATAACGACCGCGGAACCATCATCGGCCGACGCAGCTTTGGCAAGGGCCTTGTGCAGCAGCCCATGGAGTTCCGTTCAGACGGCAGCGTAGTGCGCCTGACCATAGCCCGCTACTATACACCCAGCGGACGCTGCATCCAGAAGCCCTATGTAAAGGGTAAAGGCGAGGATTACGACAACGAGCTGATAGCACGTTACGAGCGTGGAGAATTCTTCTATCAGGACAGCATACATCAGGATGGAGAGAAGTACTACACCAACTTAGGCCGTGTTGTGTATGGAGGCGGTGGCATCATGCCAGACATCTTCATTCCCGTTGATACATCGGGGGTGACCTCTTATTATAAGGAAGCAGCCTACACGGGCCTCATCAGACAGTTCGCATTCGCCTATACCGACGAGAACCGTCAACGCCTAAGCAGCTTCAGCGATGTCAAAGCCGTAGAGAAATTCCTGCGTAAGGAGAACCTGCTGGAGCGTTTTGCCCGCTTTGGCGAGGAGCACGACCTGAAGCGTCGCAACCTGATGCTGCTGAAGAGCAAGGCACTCTTCGAAGAGAACATCTTCGGCTCCATCATCTACAATGCACGCGACATACAGGACTACCTGCAGTTCCTAAACGAGGAAGACCCCACCGTGTTACGTGCCATTCAGGTATTGAAAGACGGACTCGCCTACCCACAGGCACCCAATGCCGAGGATAACAATCCAACAAGCAAGAATAAGAAGGAAGCTATGCTGAAGGGAAGCTTACCTCAGCATTCGTTTCTGTCCGTTCACCACGCGTATACCGCAACGACCTGATATGCCGGCATAGCGACGGCCAGACAGATCATACACCAGTCCAGAAGAAGAAAGGCATGCCGGAACACCCTCTATGGCTGTCATCTGCTCGTCTATATTCTCTGACGAGATAACCAGTGTATCTGCCTTCTTCATCTCGATGGAGAAAGTTCCATCCTGATTCTGCACAGGTGTTACCCTACTGCAGTTCACATAGAAGTATGCCTTGCTCAGGTCTATGGAAGCTGTGCTGCGGAGTGTTAGAGGAGCGCCTGCCTGGCTCTTGATTTCGGCATAGGACAGTTTCCCCGCCTTCCACTGCATATCAACCAAGAAGTTACCCTCGGCTTTCAGGCCGCTTACACTTCCGTTAGCCCATGCCGTAGGCAAAGCAGGCAACAGAGCTATGCCGTCGAAGCTATGCAGCAACATCTCGGCAATACCGCTGGTGCAACCATAGTTACCATCTATCTGGAAGGGCGAGTGAGCATCGAACAGGTTGTAATAGCAACCGCCATAGTTACCCATTTCTATCACATAACTGCCAGAGTGGCGCAGCGCCAGTGAGAGGTTCTTACGGGCACGGTCGCCATCCAGGCAACGGCTGTAGGTATTTGTCTGCCATCCCATAGACCATCCCGTTACATCGCCGTTACGGGCTATCTGTCCGTTATAGGCAGCCTCGAAGAGCTGTTTACCCTCTGCACTCTGGTCGTAGGCACTGACCTGCGAGAAGGGATAGAGGCACATCAGATGTGAGAGATGGCGGTGTCCAGGGTCGGAAAGCGCATTGTTCTTCCATTCCGAGATACAAGTCTTGCCGTTATAAGTCTCTGTCCACAGCCCTTTGTCGAAGTTGTCATAAAGATCCTGAATGGCAGCAATCTGCGAAGCCGTGAGGGGTGAATTACTGCCCAGTTCGGCATGCCCCTTCATCACCTCGTCCAACACCTCATAGGCTGTCTGCTGGGCAAAGGCCGTTACGTCATAGGGGCCGTGCTCGGGGCTCCATTCGTTTGTAATCTCATAGAGTCCCTTGGTGTCCTTGGTAGCTATGGATTTGATGAAGAGCGCACACTGATACATAACGGGGAGTGCCTTCTTGAGGAAATCTTGGTCCATGGTGTATCTGTAGTAACGCCACAGATGCGAGCAATACCATGCGCCCAGTGTCTTCATACTACTATTGCTCCACGTAGAGGTACCGCCAAAGATATTGTTCTCCACTGCCACCGTCCATCCGTTGGCACTGCTGTTGATTTTGGTTGCAAACTGATACCATGGAGAGTTGCTGCCTGTAGCGCCCAAATCCAATATATGATTCAGGAAAGGCAGGTGCATCTCAGATAGATTGGTGGGGTCTGCAGGCCAGTAGTTCATCTGTACATTGATGTCGGCATGTATGTCGCAATGCCAGAAATTGGTATTACTACGGTCGTTCCATATACCCTGCAGGTTAGAGGGTGCGTGAATGCTGGTGTCCAAGTTGGCACCTATGGTGAAGTATCGTCCGTACTGGAAGTAGAGCGCTTCCAGGAAGAGCCCGTCGCTGCTTGTTTTGTTCTGCTCGGATGCATTATAGAACTTTATAAGGTTCTCCGTTGTCATTGCCGAAGAGCCTCCCAACTGCAGGTTCACACGATTCATCAGTTCGCTGTGTGCAGCCTTGTGGTCAGAGAGCAGCGTGGCGTATCCTTTGTTATAAGCCTTGTTGATACGGCTGTTCACATTCGACGACAATGTTGTTGCCGATGCTCCGCTCACGCAACCGTTTTTGCGTGCATCGTAATCCGTTGCGGCAGCCATGATGATGTTCACCCACGTAGCACCGCTTACACTTACGCCCTCCGAGCTTGTGCTCACCGTGCCGTCACTCTCAACCTTGAAGCGCGTGTTGTAGCTAACCACCTGCAACTTGCCACGGAATGTGGCAGAAGCCTTTCCGTCCGATTCCTTCTGATAGGACACCTTGCTGGCGCCAATCTGTTCGTCTGGTGCATAGATGATGCCCAGTGTCATCTTCTCTGCCCCGTCAGCCTCGTATCTGGCCACGAAGACCTTGTCGGTGGCAGAGGCGAAGTAACGACGGCGGAAGGTTGTCTGGTGGTCGGGGGACTGAAAGTTCACACCAGCCACACCGTCTATGATGTCAAGGAAACGGTTATAGTTCTCTATCGGTTTGTTGTCGGATGCTATTGCCGAGAAGGTTCCACTTTGGTCCTTAACCAGGATAGAGCCGAAGTTCTGGAAGTACCCCTGCCCTACGGAACTGCCGTTCGTGGCATAGCCGCTCCACAGCGTCTTCTCGTTGAACTGGATGTCGTCCGTGAGCACCCCTCCCCGTATGGTGGCTCCTATCTGACCGTTACCCATAGGCAGGGCATATTCCATCCACGTATCGCTGACACCCGTGGCAGTGGCGGGAGTGTCGTACCAGAGCGAGAAATCATGTATGTCCGTTGGGCGGGAGCCCTTCAGCCCCACACAGAACTCAGAAGGCAGCACATCCGCTTCGGCAACAAGGTAGAGGGGGTTGTTACCGTCCCCTGCCTCCCACAGTCCAATTTCCTTGCCTACGCCCGTTCCACCCCACTGGTTAAAGAAACGGTTGGTCTGGGAGGCTGCTCCAACCCACGAAATCTCGTACATTCCCGCATAGCTGGCGTTGGTAGTCTTCTTAATGGCAAAGCCCTTGGCATCATCACTGGTGCGTGTCTTTACACGACTTCCGTCGTAGTACGCCCTGCGGCCCGAGCCTTTGTTCACAAGCTGGAATTTCGCTTCGTTGCCAACAAGTTTCCACAATTGGGTATCTTCGCCATACAGGCGCGCCTGCGTTGTAACATTCTTGGAAGCCCCCATATCCTGAATCACCAGATTAGATTTACCAAATGCGATGTAGTAATAGTTGTCCTCCACCCCTTCAGCGCTGAAGAACTCGTCAGGCACACTCTGAACAGTAAACACGAAGCGGGAGCCCGTATCGCTGCTGCCAGCCGAGCTATCCCAGTAAGCAAGGAAGTCGCCGCGTTTGTTCCAGTATTTGTTGGCCGAGCCATGATCCTTAATCCAGAACCCCGTACCATTTTGTCCCATATCGAACTTCGTGACATTCGAGGAATTGCCTTCCGTCACCATCTGGGCGCGTCCCTGCGCCTCCGAGCCCGTCATGCCCAGCACATAGTTGGCACCCTTGGCCTTGTTATAGAAGGAATACCCGTCCGTATCATTGCCGATGTAGGTCCACAGACCATTGTCACTTGCATCTTCCGTAGTGTTAGACAGGGTCAGGTAACCCCCGTTCATATAGCCGGAAGCCGTACTCAGGAAGCCACCGTTAGCCACTTTAACAGTATACCACTTAGCGTTGCTCAGGTCTGCCGCCCAAACCAAGCCAGCGAACATGGCAAGAAGGAATGTAAAAACGATTTTAGCGTATTTCATGCGTATTAACAGTTTATTTCTGCCACAAATATATATATAATAATGTAAGCGGCAAAACTTTATCGCCAATTTGGTGCAAAAAGGCCACGCTCGTGCATATAACAATTTACATCGAAAGACACTAAATACCCTAAATCTGGAATGTAGATGACAATTGAGAGATAATAGATGATAGATGATAGATAATAGTTTCACGTTTCGATAACCGATAACCGAAAAACAGTAAACAGTCTTACGCTAGAACAAATTGACCCTGTTAAACAATATAATTAATAAAGGTTGACTCTATATTTTAAACTCCCATATTACAAAAAGAGCGATGAAGACCGATGGTTATCGGGCTTATAGGACGGGAGGTGTTGCATTAAGACCTCCCGTATAACCTCCCGTTGGTTTAAAATCCATAGTGACATTTTTATCTTGGCATCAAAAAAAATACGGGAGGTCTTCAGGAGGTCTTGGAACAACACCTCCCGTCCTGTAAACAACCATGGCTGTCGAGATTAAAGCTATATATTGAGTATGGGAGGATATTTCACAAGAAAAAGCATTAGGTTTTAGACCTTTGTTTCCAAGAAGAGAAACATATCAGATGCTTAGCAGATGCTTCCCTTACCCTTTCCTCGTTGCAGAAAGGGAGCACCCTAAATTGATGTTCGGTACTTGTTCGGTACTTATCCGGTATATGTCCGGTGTAAACCGAACATATACCGAACATCAAGCGTACTTCTACCGCACATAATCTGAGGCTAATACCTTGCTACATTATGGGAACAACGAGGGTAAGGTAAGGAAGCTACAGAATTACGGAGCCACGGAATTAGGATTGGGGTAATTCTTCTGCCATCATACGACCGTAATACGGCCTTAAAATATCTTGACACTACAACACCATACCAAAACATAGCTCCCCACCCTATAGCCTACGAGTATTATCTACCACACGAGGTAATAAAATTTCTCAGGTTAGGCAGTAAATTTTCTCCAACGGGGAAACAGAACATGGGTGCAATAGCAGTTATGAAAATTATTTACACATCTAAGGGTTATAGTATATAGGCCTTAGACTTTAGACGACAAGAACTGTTTTAGCGAAATTTCGGAGATTGACAAACAAAAAAGCCTTGGCTTTTGCCAAGGCTTTTTGGGTGACTAGTGGGACTCGAACC
>DLBF01000069.1:0-132 GCA_002494215.1 Prevotellaceae bacterium UBA7028 | reverse complement strand
TTGCGAGTGCAAAGGTACTACAATATTTTGGTTCTACCAAACTATTGGCGACCTTTTTTATCAATAATACAATTTTTCTCCTGCTGCAAGGGTATTTTGCATGAGCATACAGATGGTCATGGGCCCTACTCC
>DLBF01000094.1 GCA_002494215.1 Prevotellaceae bacterium UBA7028 | reverse complement strand
GGCGGCATGGACTTCATCATGGATGCCCGTATGGTTTACTGCCTCCAGAATGGTCTGCCCCTCGACATGGATGTTTACGACTTGGCAGAGTGGTGCTGTCTGGCAGAGCTGGGCGCTATCAGTATGGACCACAACTGCGCATCTGTTGAATTCCCTGATTTTACACGTGGCTACTGGAACGTGAAAAAGGGCTACCGTCATGCTTATGCTTCTCCTGCTGATGAGGCTGCTGCCGAGGCACTTGCCAAGGCCAGTACAGAGAATCAGAAAGAACTCACAATCAAGAAGAAGCTGTGGGAGAAGTACGATAAGGATAAGCAGAAAGCTAAGGCTAAAGCTAAGAAATAAATTTACATCTTATTACCTTTTATTTTTAACCCCTCCCCTTGGCGGGAGGGGCTTTTTATATGGAAGAGAAGGACGATATCCGCGCTTTTATACGTCAGCAGAAGAGCCTGCATACCCCTGAGCAACTGGCGTCTATGTCAGAGGCCGTCTGCAACAGTATTATGCACGACGGGCAGTGGCGACTTTGTGAAACCGTATTGCTTTATTACCCCTTATCGGACGAGGTGGATGTGCGTCCCCTTATTCAGGCGGCTTATCAGGCTGGGCATCGTGTGTTGTTGCCAGTGGTGGTAGGGCAGGAATTGGAGTTGCGATTTTATGAGGGCGAGGAGTCCTTACGCGCGGGCGCGTATAATATTATGGAACCTGTAGGTCCGATTTTCCCGCCAGAGGAGTACGAACAGATACAGATGGCCATTGTGCCAGGTATGGCCTTTAGTGCCAGCGGCCACCGGTTGGGTAGGGGTAAGGGCTATTACGACCGCCTGCTGCCCCAGTTGCCTCAGGCCTATAAGATTGGCGTGTGCTTCCCCTTCCAGTTCCTGACCGATGTGCCGGCAGAAGAGCATGATGTAGCCATGAACGAGGTTGTTTGTGGTTAAAAAATGTTAGCTTAAAATCGCCTTTCTTGCACAAATTTCATTTTTGTGTGCATTTTTTCTTCAAAAATTTGCACACTTCAGATTCTTGTGTTACCTTTGCGCCCGAAATTTAAGTTAAACTAAAGGTAAAAAGAATGAAGAAGTTACTTATTTCAACAGTTGCGATGTGCTTTTCTGTCTCAGTTATGGCGGGTGGCCTGAACACTAACTCTAATCAGAATGCATCTTTTGAGCGTCAGATGTCTCAGAATGGTATTATTGACATTGCTGGTATGTATGCCAACCCTGCAGGAACAGCTTTTCTGGCAAAAGGTTGGCATTTTCAGTTAACTAACATGAGCGTTTGGCAGCAGCGCAATATCACTACCACATTTCCCTTGTTTGCTCTGAACGGTGCTAATGCTACTCCAGGGGAGACCACTCACAAGTTCAAGGGAACTGCCAAGGCTCCTGTCATTCCCTCTTTCTCTGTTTCTTATAATCAGGAAAAGTGGAGCGTGAATGCTCACTTTGCGGTTACAGGCGGTGGCGGTAAATGTGACTTCCCTAATGGTTTGGGTAGTTTTGAGTCATTAGTGGCTGGTAACATTGCCAAGTACATTCCTTCTTTCAGAGGCTATTCAATGGATTCTCAGATGGAGGGCCACTCTTATATTTTCGGTGGGCAGTTTGGCGCAACCTATAAGGTTGTTCCCAATCTGTCTGTATTCGGTGGTGTACGTGTAGTATACGGTACCAACGGCTACGACGGTTATATCAAGAATATCACAGCAGTTGTTCCTAACCCTGCAGATCCTACATCCAACATGTCCTTGACACAAGCACAGGTTCCTCAACTCGCTGATGTTACATTGGATTGCTCTCAGAAGGGTTGGGGTGTAACTCCCGTTGTCGGTCTTGACTGGAAAGCAAACGAGTACCTGAACCTGGGTGTTAAGTTCGAGGCTCCCACCAAGATGGTTTATAAGAACAGTAGTACACTTAGCCCTGCTGCTCAGGCTCAGGAGAACATTGTTATCAAGAAGTTCAGGGATGGTTATAAGGTTCGCGAGGATCTCCCTGCCATCCTCTCTTTGGGTGCTATGGCCACTCCTTTCGAGGGTCTTCGCCTGATGACAGGTTGGAATGTTTACTTCGATAGTGGTGTTAGAAAGGGTCTTACTGCTGATGATGGTACAGAGCTTTCTTTCTACAAGGCAGGTGAGTATCGTCCCAGTGAGACAGATCCCGAACACCTGATGATCAGAGACATCGACGCTAATACATGGGAGCTCAACATCGGTGTTGAGTACGACCTCAACAAGTATGTTACTTTGTCTGGCTCTTGGCAGCGTACTGTTTATGGCATCTCTGATACTGGTATTAGCGACCTCAGCTTCAATAATACCAACAACATGTTTGCCTTCGGTGTTCGTGTTAAGCCCATCCAGCACCTGAGCTTCGACCTTGGTTTCATGCACACTATCTATCACGACCGTTCCGTTACCACTTCTACACCAGCAGGTTACAAGAACGACTTGTTCATCCGTAAGAACGATGTGTTAGGTGTTGGTGTCAACTACGAGTTCTAAACAAACTAAGTTAAAGGACAAGAAGATTAATAATATATTTTCAGGCTCCCGTCAATCATGGCGGGAGTCTTTTTTTGTCTTTTTTTGTTAACGGTCAACCGTAGCTTGTACTGATTAATTGCTTGAGTTGTGCTAATTTGTAAAATAATTTCAAATTGCTGCTATTCAGGACTTTTTGCTGCCACGTAAGGAAAAACTTTTTTCCACACTAGGAAAATTTTGCCGCCTCGTGTGAGGGAAATTTTCCATCCGTTTGCTTGATGCTTCTATGGTGCAGAAATTGTTGATAATGTCAAGAAAAATTGCAAACAAATCGACATCTCTCCAATCATAGAAAGATACATTCAGTATTCAGTTATTCAGTTATTCAGTTTTGAAAAAAAGTTGAAGATTCAAGTTACTACTATACTATATATAATATATATATAGTATAGTAGTAAACACAAATCCATCGAAAAAATGGAAACTGAATACTGAATAACTGAATACCACCGATAATACTAGATGTCGTTTTACACCTTTCAAAACGTCGTTATATGGTTTCTTTATTTATGATATCCCGCAAAATTGTTGTACCTTTGTATAGTCAAAGAGATAAAGTTTAGAACCAGCGGGTTTTAAGAGAAGCTATTGCGCCATTAATATTAATTCTTGCTCGCAAACTTGCAAAAGCGGGTATCTTTCGCTACCTTTGCCGCGAATTAACCATCAAAGCATTGAAAATGGAGTACCGTAGATGTGGGCAGAGCGGTGTGCTGCTGCCAGAAATTAGTTTGGGCATGTGGCATAACTTTGGATGCCTTACGCCTTATGAAACGTCCAGAGCAATTGCACTGACGGCTTTTGAATGCGGTATTACCCATTTTGACCTTGCCAACAATTACGGTCCAGAACCTGGTGCTGCCGAGTATTTCATGGGCAGCATGATGCGCAGCGACTTCTGTGCTCATCGCGATGAGCTGTTTATCTCTACCAAGGCAGCATACGATATGTGGGAAGGCCCTTATGGCTCGTGGGCTTCGAGAAAGCACCTGATAGCCAGTCTGAACCAGAGCCTGAAGCGTATGAATCTGGAGTACGTCGATCTGTTCTACTGCCATCGCTACGACCCAAATACTCCGCTTGAGGAGACGCTGCAGACGCTGGTGGATGTGGTACGTCAGGGAAAGGCCTTGTATGTGGGCTTGAGTCGCTGGCCTCTGACAGCCGCATGCTTTGGGTACAAATATTTGAAAGATAGAGACGTTCCTTGCCTCATCTATCAGGGCAGACTGAATCTTCTGGATAGGGCGCCCTTGCAGGAAGGGATAGTGAAGCAATGTCAGGAGAATGGGGTAGGGTTCATATCCTTCTCGCCATTGGCACAGGGCTTGCTGACGGACCGTTACCTAAATGGTATTCCCGGGGACAGCCGTATAGCACATGACCCGCGGTTCCTGAATGCCGAAGCGCTGACACCTGAAAGGCTAAGTCAGATTAGGGCATTGAACGAAATGGCTGACCGACGTGGCGAGAGCCTGGCTACTATGGCACTTGCGTGGGTCTTGCAACAGAAGGGTGTGACGAGCGTCATTGTCGGTGCCAGTTCGCCTGAACAGTTAAGAAACAACCTGAAGGCTATGGGGTCAGCCCCCTTTACGATGGAAGAAATTGAGCAAATAAACAAATTAACCAAATAAAAAACAGAAATGAAAAGAAGCTTTTTAACCATTGCCCTTGCGGCAGTATGCATGATGGGGTGGGCCCAGAATGCAACGTTCTTTAAACCTTACAAACAAACAAACCTGCGACTACCCAGTGTCCCCCTGATAGTCAGCGACCCATACTTCTCAGTTTGGAGCCCGTATGACAATCTGACGGATGGCTCTACACGCCACTGGACAAACGACGAGAAGCCCATGGAGGGTCTGCTGCGTGTGGATGGTACTACCTACCGTTGGATGGGTGCTGCCCAGCGAACACTGATGGAGAGCGTGATACCTATGTCTAACGAGGCAGAATGGGAAGCCCAATATACCAGCGAGAAGCCTGCGGACGGATGGGAGAATCCAGATTTCAACGCCTCAGCATGGAAGACTGGCAAGGGTGCCTTCGGTTCCGATAATTATGATAACATACGTACTCCCTGGACCAAGGAGGACGGTCATATATGGGTGCGTCGTACCGTGGATCTGACTGCTGAGCAGTTGCAGGGCGACCTGTACCTGATCTTCTCGCACGACGATGCTTGCGAAATTTACATCAACGGCAAGAAGGCTGCCACAGGCATTATGGATTATGTGGATGGCGTGGTTGTGCGTTTGGATGGCGAGAAGCGCGACTTGCTGAAGCAGGGAAAGAATGTCTTTGCTGTACATTGTTATAACAAGACGGGCGGTGCGCTGGTTGACTTTGGCGTATTCCGCAACATTGCCAAGGGTAACGAGAACATCAAGACTGCCCAGCAGAAGAGCGTGGATGTGCTGGCTTGTAACACCTACTATACTTTCGCGTGTGGACCTGTTGAACTGGATGTGGTCTTTACCGCTCCCCATATCATAGACGATTATGACCTTCTTTCTGTCCCCATCAACTACATCTCTTATCAAGTGCGTTCAACAGATGGTCAGAAGCACAACGTTCAGTTCTACGTTTCCACTACGCCTCAGATGGCTGTTAACAAGGTGCATCAGCCAACTATCTCGAACAGAATCTTCGAGAACGGCAAGCAGTATCTGAAGGCAGGTACCATTGAGCAGCCCATCTTGGCAAAGACAGGTGACGGCATCTGCATAGACTGGGGTTATGTATATCTCTCTGGCGTGAACGGACGCTTGGCCCTGGCTTCTGACAACGATGTGAAGACGCAGTTCCTGGCAGACGGCCGTCTGCCCCATGGCGAGCGTACGGTGGTTTGCCAGAAGCAGGTTTCGCTGCCTACGTTGGCATACGCACACGACTTTGGTTCTACCACTCAGGGCAGTAGCTTTGCTATGATTGGTTACGACGAGATTTGGGATATCGAGTATTTCTACAAGCGCTATAAGGGCTATTGGGCTCACGAGGGTAACGTCAGCATCTTTGATATGTTCGACCGCATGGGTAGCAACTATGCCAGCATCATGCAGCGTTGCCGTCAGATGGACAAGACCATCTATGACGATGCCTTGGCTGCAGGAGGTGTGAAGTATGCCGAGATTCTGAGCGGTTCTTATCGCCATGTAAATGCTGCTCACAAGCTCTTCAAGGACAGCGACGGCAATGTGCTGTTCTTCTCTAAGGAGAATAATTCGAACGGTTGTGTCAATACCGTAGACCTGACCTATCCCGAGGCTCCTCTGTATCTCTGCTACAATCCAGAGCTGCAGAAGGGTATGATGACCTCTATCTTCGAGTATAGCTATACGGGTCGTTGGACAAAGCCCTTTGCGGCACATGACTTGGGTCAGTATCCCAAGGCCAACAAGCAGGTGTATGGTGGTGACATGCCCCTTGAGGAGGCTGGTAACATGATAACCCTGGCTGCGCAGATCTGCAAGCAGGAGGGTAATACATTATATATAAATAAGTATTGGGACATCATCACCACATGGGCAGATTACTTGGTCGAGAACGGCTTGCATCCTGCCAACCAGCTTTGTACCGATGACTTCGCAGGTCACTGGGCAGGTAACTGTAACCTGGCCATCAAGGCTATCATGGGTGTAGCCGGATATGCCGAGATTGCCAAGATGAAGGGATTGGATGACGTGTATCAGAAATACAACGCCAAGGCTAAGGAGATGGCAGCTGCCTGGGAGAAGGAGACCAAGGTGAAGGATCACTACGAACTGGCTTATGGTGCTGGTGCCGAGACTTGGAGCCAGAAATATAATATGGTATGGGACAAACTCTGGAACACAGGCATCATCCCCAACAATGCCATGCAGACAGAAATCAAGTACTACCTGACCAAGCAGAATGAGTACGGTCTTCCACTCGACTGCCGCAAGGACTACACCAAGAGTGATTGGATTATGT
The DNA here is from genome assembly GCA_002494215.1 of Prevotellaceae bacterium UBA7028. Next base: position 1,106 of record DLBF01000094.1, on the reverse strand, counting down.
GGACGGCAGCCATGGCTCAGACAGATAAGGACTTCCAGAAGTTTGTTGACCCACTGTACAAGTACATCAACGAGACAGAGAGCCGTGTGCCCATCTCTGACTGGCATGATACCAAAACGGGCAGAATGACAGGCTTTAAGGCTCGCTCTGTAATCGGCGGATACTGGATGAAGGTGCTGATGAATAAAAAATAATGGTTGTAAAGAAAAAAAAAGACCGATTGTTTTGTGGGTCAAAAATTATGTTGTACTTTTGCACCCGAAAATGAAAAGAGCGTTTATGGGACAACCAAGAACATCATATAAAAGGTAAGAATAAAAAGACCACCTCCGATGTCAAAATCGGTTAGGTGGTCTTTTTTTTTATAGAAAATTATACATTTAAAGATATAGAAAAAGAATATGAAAACTGAACTGAAGAAAGTACTTGTACTGGGTTCTGGCGCATTGAAGATTGGTCAGGCCGGTGAGTTCGACTACTCTGGTAGCCAGGCTTTGAAAGCGCTGAGAGAGGAAGGCATCTACTCTGTGCTGGTGAATCCCAATGTAGCAACCATACAGACAAGCGAAGGTATTGCCGATAAGGTGTATTTCCTTCCCATCACTCCTCATTTTATTACAGAGATTATCAAGAAGGAGCGTCCCGACGGTATCATGCTGGCATGGGGTGGACAGACAGGTCTGAATGTAGGTACAGCTCTTTATCAGAGCGGCGTACTGAAGGAGTACGGCGTTAAGGTACTGGGTACTTCAGTTGAGGCTATCATGAACACCGAAGACCGCGACCTCTTCGTTAAGGAGTTGAACAAGGTTAACCTGAAGGTGCCCGTATCTGAGGCTTGCGAAGATATGGATTCTGCGATTGCTGCAGCACGCAAGATCGGTTACCCCATCATGATTCGCTCTGCCTATGCACTGGGCGGTCTGGGTAGCGGTGTATGTCCCGATGAGAAGACTTTCCGCGAGATTGCTGAGAGTGCCTTCACTTTTGCACCTCAGGTGCTGGTTGAAGAGTGCCTGAAGGGTTGGAAGGAGATTGAGTTCGAGGTAATCCGTGATGCCAACGACCACTGCTTTACTGTTGCCTCAATGGAGAACTTCGACCCT
>DLBF01000113.1:10815-11017 GCA_002494215.1 Prevotellaceae bacterium UBA7028 | reverse complement strand
GATATGATTCTTGGCAAGAGCGGCCAGCTGCCTGGTCCCGTTGCTCAGGAATTGGTTGATATGGCCAAGGCCGAAGGTCGCGAGTTCGAGACCAACGATCCTCAGAGCTACTATCCCGACAAGTTGGAAGACTTCAAAAAGGAAATGCAAGAGAACGGCTGGGAGCTGGGCGAAGACAACGAGGAGCTCTTCGAGTTGGCTA
>DLBF01000113.1:0-10767 GCA_002494215.1 Prevotellaceae bacterium UBA7028 | reverse complement strand
CTTCGAGTTGGCTATGCACCCCGAACAGTATCGTGCTTATAAGAGCGGTAAGGCTAAGGCCGACTTCGAGAAGGATTTGGCAGAGCGCAAGGCTAAGAAGAACGCTCCCGCTGCTGGTGCTGAACTGCCCAAGCAGATCAAGGTAAGCGTGAATGGTCAGACTTACGAGGTGAACATCGCCTATGGCAACGAGGCTCCTGCCGCTACAGCTGCTCCTGCTGCTGGTGCTGCAGTACCTGCTGGCGAAGGTGAAGATCTGCTGGCTCCCCTGGAAGGTAAGTTCTACCTGGTTAAGGATAACTCAGAGACACCCAAGAAGGTTGGCGACAGCATTCAGGAAGGTGACGTTCTGGGTTATATCGAGGCAATGAAGACCTTCAACGCCATCCGTGCTGACAAGGCAGGCGTTATCACAGCCATCCTTGTAAACAGCGGTGATTCAGTAGAAGAGGACGATCCTATTATGAAGATTCAAAATTTATAAATTCAAAATTCAAATAAGCCTTTTCGTATAATTGAAAGACGCAAACGGATTTATGAGTTTTAAAAACGAATTGAATAACAATTTTGAAATTTGAATTTAATATTTTTGAATTATGAATATGATATATGACATACTCGACAAGCTGTACCAGATGACAGCCTTCTCCGCTATCGCAGAGAATCCTTTGTTCATCGTCATGTACCTGCTTGCCTTTACGTTGCTCTATCTGGGCATCGTTAAGAAGTACGAGCCCCTGCTGCTTGTGCCCATAGCTTTCGGAGTACTCATTGCTAACTTCCCCGGTGGTGGCATGGGTGTTCTGCAGGCCAACAGCGAGGGTATGGTACCCGTTACCATTAACGGCGTTACCACCATGCGTAACATCTACGAGATGCCCCTGCATGAGATTGCCCACGACCTGGGTCTGATGAACTACCTCTACTACGCCCTCATCAAGAGCGGTTTGCTGCCCCCCATCATCTTCATGGGTGTAGGTGCGCTTACCGACTTCGGCCCCATGCTTCGTAACCTGAAGCTGGCTATCTTCGGTGCTGCTGCCCAGATGGGTATCTTCGCCGTACTGTTGGTAGCTCTGCTGGTTGGTTTCACTCCTCAGGAAGCTGGTTCACTGGGTATCATCGGTGGTGCTGACGGTCCTACCGCCATCTTTACCACCATCAAGTTGGCTCCCCACTTGCTGGGTCCCATCGCTATTGCAGCCTACAGCTACATGGCACTTGTTCCTGTAATTATACCATTGGTAGTGAAGTTGCTTTGTTCCGAGAAGGAGCTGCGCATCAACATGAAGGAGCAGGACAAACTTTACCCCGACACATTGGAGATTAAGAACATACGCGTACTGAAGATTATCTTCCCCATCGCTGTTACCACTATCGTGGCTATCTTCGTCCCCACAGCTGTCAGCCTGGTTGGTATGCTCATGTTCGGTAACCTCGTTAAGGAGATTGGTAACGACACCAACCGCCTCTTCGATGCAGCCAGCAACGGCATCATGAATGCAGCCACCATCTTCCTGGGCCTCTGCGTAGGTGCCACCATGACGGTAGATGCCTTCATCAACGTACAGACACTGGGTATTGTAGCCGGTGGTTTCTGTGCCTTCGCCCTCAGTATTGCCAGTGGTATCTGCATGGTTAAGATCTGGAACCTCTTTGCCAAGAAGAAGATCAATCCACTGATTGGTGCAACAGGTCTGAGTGCTGTACCTATGGCCAGCCGTGTCTGCAACGGTATCAGCACCAAGTACGATCCCAAGAACCACGTTCTTAACTACTGTATGAGTTCTAACATCTCTGGCGTTATCGGCTCTGCCGTAGCTGCCGGTGTCCTCATCAGTTTCTTAGGGTAAGAGACGTCAGACTTTAGACTTTAGACTCTAGACTTTAGACTTTAGACTTTAGTACAAAGAAGACTAAGGTATAGATATAAAAAAGCAGGTTTTTCGGAACCTGCTTTTTTATTTATACCTATAACGTTTTCTGTTCTTCAGATAGCTGAGGTCAGCCTGATGATTGTAAGCCTCCTCCTCAAAACGAATATGACGATAAGCCTGCATACGGTCTCTGTACTTAATCAGCAGAACCAGCCACTCTAGCACATACCATATAAAGAAAGGAATATACAGCAATTCCTTCTGCTGCTCCGCATGAATCAGTTCATGATTCACTTCCTGAGCATTCAGCGGTCTTACAGAAAAGATAATGCCAAACAAACATATAGCCAAGTAGTTTCTACCTCCTGGATGCCGCTTGATTAAATGTACCTTATGCTCTCCGTTCATTCCCATATCAAGTCACAAAGATACGCATTTTATGGGGAACACGCCCTATTACATGGAAGAAAAATAAGTGGTTCTCGGCAAACAATGGAACTTAATACAGGTTACAATAACATAATTTAATGACCTTTTTTTGCATCTTTTCTGCGAAATTTCGTAAATTTGCACTCGCCTAAAGATAATATTAGCCATTTGCCAACTAAAATAACAACCGTGGGAAAGAATCATATCTTCAAAGTATTACTCACCATTTCACTAATGGCGACAACATACATATCCGCACAAGCCATTGGGATTGAGGGTGTTGGTGCAAGCATAGAACTTCTGCCTTCCACCTATTATAGCAATGCAGACTGGGAAGGCTTGACTTATACCATTAACTTTGACGAACGGATTAATTGGGGCGAAGAGCGGGAATGCCTGGGAACCCCTCCTGTAGATGCACGAGGAAGGGAATGGTTCCACCCCATGTACAATCCTACGAACGGGGACTTCGAATGGAATACACAGAAGGCACCCTTCGCTTCAGCAGAATTCTACAAAGGACTGAGATCATACCAGTGGTGCGTAGATATGAATGTGGCAGACATCTACATTCGCCGCTCGTTTACTCTGAACGGAGAGCTACCCAAGGAAATATATCTGGCGTGCGGACATGATGACGGTGAAAGCCATTTCTATATTAACGGAACTCTGGTAAGAGGAACAGACACAGGATGGGACGAGAGCGAATTCATACAGCTAACTCCTGAGCAGAAAGCTTTGCTGAAGACTGACGGCACAGAGAACATCATTGCCATGCATGTGCATAACAACTATGGTGGCGCCTTTGCCGATTGCGGTCTTTATGCCACCCCCACCACAGGCAACATTGGCAACCTGCCCATGGGATATAATAAGACCTGGACGGCAAAGCTGCTCTTTAACTCGGAAGGCGGATATGCCGGCAACAACTCCAACGTAGAAAGCGACATACACGGATGGAGCAAACTTTACGAGGCACAACCAGGTGATATATACCTGATAAGTATGCCCACTCCGGTATCAGATGCTTATAATGGGCGCGTGCAATTCAAGACCCCTATCACCATCCAAGAAGACCACACCTACAGGTTCAAGGCTACCCTATCCGTTGATAAGGGAACTGCAGACATCATCCTTAGTCTTTCAGAGAACGAGGATGACGATAACGATTTCTTCTTTAATGTCTATGCATTAGAAGCAAACAAGGAACAGCAGATTGAGGAAAGCGGAATCCAAGGTGCCGACATCCAGGACATGAAGTTGGCCCTGTCCATCAGCACAGAGGAAGACAATACCAACATACGTCTTTCTGCCATCAGTCTCTATGACGAAACAAGCCAGCAGGAGTTGTGGATAGGAACATCATATTATAACTATTGTTATTATAGGGACGAACAAACGCACCAGCGCATCAAGGACATGAAGATTGAGGGGCGCGTAGAGACCACGAGCTGGACGGATGCCGACTTCGATGACAGTATGTGGGCTGAGGCCGAGATGCCAATCGGCAACTGGGGGTACGTGTCGGAGGTAAAGACTGTTTGGCCAGGTGGGGATAACACCAACTTCTGGATCAGACGCGACTTCCAACTGGATGAGGTCAAGAACTCAACCGCCTATTATATAAATGTATGCCATGATGATTCCTACACCATCTATGTGAACAGTCATCTGATAGACAGTCAGCAGGGATGGACCGATGGCAAGAATCCTGTCAAGATAGAGATTCCTGCCAAATACCTGCATGTTGGTAAAAATGTGATTGCCACTTACATCCAGCAGAACTGGGGCGGAAAGTTCTATGACTGCGGCATGAGCATTGTGGAGAATGCCTACGACGAAGGTGATATTGGCGTGGACATTCCCGCCTCGCTGATAGCTACCGAGGTGAACGTTGCCAATATAGACCAGACCATCGACCACTCTTGGAACTATGGTGGATGGGTGGAACTGTATAACAAGTCGGACAAACGCATATCCCTGCGTTATCTGTATATCAGCGATGATGCCAACGACCTGAAGAAATTCATCCTGCCAGACGTTGGAATAGTGGAGCCACACGGCTACCGCTGCCTCTTCTTCGACCACAATGCAGCAGACGGAGAGTTCGGCGACAAGGCAAACAAACAGATACCCTTCAAGTTGGACACGGAAGGCGGACAAATCTTCCTAAGCGAAGACGGACGCACACCCTTCCTAACCATAAGCTATCCCCCAGCTATTGCACGTTGTTCTTGGGCGAAGAAAGGCCTATCTGATGATGAATGGAACTATAACGGCGACCCGACTCCCGAAGCTGCCAACAACGAGAGCACCTTTGCCGACTACCGCTTGAATGCTCCCGAAGTGGATACAGACTCCCGCCTGTTCACCGCCCCGTTTGACGTAAGGGTTACCATCCCTGCAGGCGAGAGCCTTCGTTACACCACAGACGGCACAACCCCTACCCTACAGAACGGAACAGAGAGTCAGGATGGAGTGTTCCATATTACAGAGACCACTTGCCTGCGACTGCGACTCTTCCAAGACGGTTATCTGCCCAGTCAGGTTATCACCCGTTCATACATCTATCAAGACAGAGAATACTACCTGCCCGTTATTGCCATCACCACAGATCCCGATAATCTATATGACGACACCATTGGCGTGTACGTTGACGGCACAAACGGTGTGAGCGGAAGGAATCATGGCAAGTCGAACATCAACATGGATTGGGAGCGTCCCGTGAACTTCGAGTACATCACACCAGACGGCAAGATGGTTATCAACCAAGAGGCAGAGTTTGTTATCAGCGGTGGATGGAGCCGTCACTATGCTCCATCATCCTTCAAGTTGAAAGCAACCAAAATCTACGAAGGCACCACCAGCTTCGACTACCCCTTCTTTAGATACAAGCCTTACAACAAATACAAGCAGCTACAGATCCGTAATGGTGGTAACGACAACAACTCACAGGCTCACGGACGTGTAAGGGATGCCATCACACAGCAGATACTTATCAGCAACGGATTCCATATCGATGCACAGGACTATCAACCCGTGCATGTGTTCTTCAACGGTGAGTACATAGCTCAGCTCAATCTGCGCGAGCCTAACAACCGTTACAACGGAACAGCCAACTACGGCTACGATGATGACGAGATGGATGCCTTCGAATATAGCAACGGCTACTTCCAAAAGGCAGGCACAAAGGATGCCTTCAACGAATGGCTCAGCCTGAGCAGGAGGGCAGACGAAGATGACGCCTATGAGAAACTGCGCCAGTTGGCGGATATGGACGAGGTCATCAACTTCTTTGCTGCCATCTCGTACATAGGCTGTTCCGACTGGATATGCAACAATAACAATGTAAAGGGCTACCGTTCCCTACCCGACGGCAAGTTCCACCTGACGCTGCACGATCAGGATTGGGGATGGAGCAACAGCAACGGCGTGAGCCTCATCAATAACAACAACGGAAACGAGCTGTTGCAGATCTACAACGGCATGAAGAAGAATCCGCAGTTCCAGCGCCAGTTTGTGAACGCCTACTGCCTGCTGGGCGGAAGCGTCTTCACCCCCGAAAGGTGCTACAGCATAGCAGACAGTATCTGTCAGTTAGTTGAACCCGCTCTGGCAATGGAGGGCAAACAGCCTTGGACATCGTATAATGAGCAAATCGGCAACATGACCAGCGAACAGAGCAGGCAGGCTCGCATCAATGCCTTGCGCGACAGCTACCAGTTAGGCTCGGGCATGAACGTCAGCTTTAGTGCCAACATCCCTCAGGCTTCCCTCATGCTGGACAATCTGCCCGTACCCGGCAACAATTTCAACGGCACCCTCTTTGCCCCCGTCACTCTCACTGCCTCAGCACCGGCAGGATACACATTCAAGGGCTGGGCCTGCATAGGGGCAAGCCAACAATGTGTATTCCCCTCAAAAGATGTTTGGACATATTATGACCAAGGTCAGCTGAATAGCAAGAACTGGAAGGCATTTAATTATAGCACATCCGGATGGAAACAGGGAAATGCGCCTCTTGGCTATTATACAGGAGGGACTCGCGACTACCAGACAATCATAAGCTTCGGTGATGACGCTGCCAACAAATACATTACCTATTATTTCAGGAAAGAATTCCAGCTTCCAGACACCCCTGCCAACGATGACACCTTCACCCTTAACTATATTGCTGACGACGGCTTTGTGGTATATGTAAACGGCGCAGAAGTATATCGCCACCTAATGCCGGAAGGAGAGATCCAGTACAGTACGTATGCCACAACTTATGCCAACGGCAATCCAGACAGAGGTTCCATCAGTATCTCTCCCTCATACTTCAAGAAAGGACGCAACGTAATAGCCGTTGAGGTTCACAACAACGTATCTGGTTCTACAGATATATACTGGGAAGCCGACCTGCAAAGGTACAGCAACAAACCTGTTGTGGTAGAAACAAGCAACCAACTGACCCTCTCGGAAGATGAGGACGGACAATACACAGCCCTTTTTGAGCCTATCACAGAAACAGAGCGGTATGTCGCATCAGGTGCCTCCCCTATCCGCATCAACGAGGTAAGTGCTAACAATGGTATCTATGTGAACGAACATGTCAAACGTGACGACTGGATAGAGCTCTACAACAGCACCGACGAGGACATAGACATAGCAGGAATGTACCTGAGCGATGATGCCAGCAAACCCGCCAAATACCAGATTACGGGCAGCGACAGAATATCTACCATTGTTCCTGCGCACGGCACCAAAATTATTTGGGCTTCCAAAAGAGAACAGAGAAGCCAGTTGCACGCCCCCTTCAAACTGGCAAACACAGACGGAGGTGTGGTAATCATTCAGGCCGAGGACGGCAGCTGGACAGATGCCTTGTGCTATAACCTGCAAGGCAGTCAGCAGTCATACGGTCGTTATCCCGATGGCGGCAACAATACATTCCTGATGAACATACCCACCATCGACAAGAGCAATATCCTTAGTACCTATGATAGTTTCGCCCTTGATGACCTGTATTACAACGAAGAAGGAAGCCGAAACACACAGGAACAAGAAATCATTGACAACATACAGAAATTTGCGCCTGATATTGCAAACCAGATTATCAGCACAGAATACTTTAGTTTGAATGGCCAAAGGCTGTCCGCCCCATTCCGTGGGATATGTATTTGCAAGCTCCACTATAATAATGGGACAACAATCGTAAAGAAAATAATGAAAAGATAGTATACTATTTAAAATTATTTGTACTTTTGCAACCAAATTAACAACAACAATAATGAAATTTAAAGTATTTAACCTGATTTCCATCCTTTTAACGGGCATGATTCTTGCCACCAGTTGTACCGAGACAATTGACAGCTCGGCACGCTATGTATTCAAGGAACGAACCATTGCCGGCTATCTTTCCGAGCACCAACAGTTCAGCGAATACGTGCGTTTGCTGAAGGAGCAGAAAGTCAGCGAAATTTCCGAAACCTCTGTTTATCAGCTAATGACGGCATACGGAGCCTACACCTGCTTTGCTCCTACCAATGATGCCATCCAATTGTATCTGGACAGTTTGTGCATCAAGGGCATCATCCCAGAGCCCAGTTGGGACGCTTTCCCCAACGAGCGCTTGCTCGACTCCATCCGCTATGTCATTGTCATGAACAGTCTTTTGGACGGTAAAGATGCAGACCGAAAGACATTCAGCGTTAGCGAGTTCCCCGACAACAACGAGGAGTTCTCCCTCAACACCATGGCAGACTGTAAGATCAGCGCCATGTACGACCGCAACGACCCCGATTCCTGTCTGATAGATGGAATCTGTCCCGTTTCGCGTACCAACAGAGATATAGAATGTCTGAACGGCTATATCCACGAGTTGGGCTATACCATCAATCCTACCAACGAGACATTGGGTAGTACCATGCACCTTTATGCCTCACAGCCGGATTGCGGATACTATGTGATGGCCAAGTTGATAGAAGCGTGCGGGCTTACCGACACCCTTTCTGCCGTAAAGGACTATGAGTATGAAAAACTGGTTAAGATCGGAGCCATTACCGAGAGTTGGTGGAACAACATCGGAACATACGTCCAGCCACAGCCACGCCGTAAATACGGCTTTACCCTTTTTGCCGAGACAGATGACTTCTGGACAGCAACATTGAAGAAGGATCTGCAGGATATTACCATCGACGATGTACGCCAGTGGGTAGCCTCAAAGGGCTTCTATCCCGATGCCGTAAACGACGAGAATTACAAAGACGTAAACAACCTGCTTAATCAGTTTGTAACCTATCACCTCTTACCCTGCCGTCTGACGGTTGATAAGCTGGTACTGCATTATAACGAGAAGGGCTTCAATCCCAAAGGCAGAAACAAGACCCCGACAATCCCCGTATGGTCTCATTATGTTACCATGGGAAAAAGACGTTTGCTCCGTCTGTGGGAAAGTGCTGAGAGCAAAGGCGTCTATCTGAACCGCTTCCCTGTACTGGATAACAGCAGACGCGGCACCTATCACGAGGTCTCCTGCACCGAGGAAAATGAAGGTCTTTATATCAGAACGGATGTGGATTCCAAGCTTGTCAAGCTACAGAACTCCATCATCTATCCTATCGACAAGGTGCTGGTCTATGACAGTCACGTCCGCCAAGAACTGATGCGTACACGTCTGCGTTACGACTTCTGGGACTTCGCTCCCGAGATGATGTCCAACGACATGCGTGTTATGAGCTACTTCATGCGCTATTCATTCCCACCCGACGAGGTTTACCAATACTTCAACGACATCAACGTCAACACAAAGGATATGACCTTCTATCTGCTTAACGGTATTAACCAGGATTGGCCTAACTACCAGGCAGACGAAGTTCTCTGTGAGGGTATCTACGACATAACATTCCGCTTGCCTCCCGTTCCCATGACAGGAACCTACGAGATAAGAATGGGCGTTTCAACAGAGAGTCCCTGGCGAGGTATCTGCCAGGTATATTTCGGCGAGAACAAAGATGCCCTCTACCCCGCTGGCATTCCTGTGAACATGGCTCTTGGAGGTACCGACCCCTTGCTTAGATGGGAGATGGATAGTCAGGACGACGACTACAACGCCGAGGTTGACAAGCGCATGCGTAACAATGGCTTCATGAAAGGCCCCGAGTACTTTACCGAGGTTCCCGGTGCCAGTCAGACAGGTCGTTCATTGGCCAAGACTACCCGTCGTATCCTGCTCCGCACAACTATTGATGCCGACAAGGTTTACTACATGCGTTTCAAGAGTGTGCAGGACAAGAAAGACAAGCAACTGTTCCTTGACTACATCGAGTGGTGCCCCAAGGAAATCTACGACAACCCCAATACACCCGAGGATATCTGGTAAAACATAAATATAGACAAAGAGAGAGGGAAGGATTCATCAGCATCCTTCCCTCTTTCATTTATTTGTTTATTCCTGATAATAGACTCGCTTAACTCGGGGACTGATACCCGTCAGAATCTCGTAGGGAATCGTGTCTATGATATCCGCCAAGACGGACGGAGAAAGCTCCTCGCCGAAGATGAGTACGGAATCACCCTCCTGACAAGGGATATCCGTAACATCAATCATACAGACGTCCATACAGATATTACCCACGTAGCGGGCTTTCTGTCCGTTTACAAGGCAATAGCCGTTACCTCTGCCCAAGAGTCGGTCCAGTCCGTCGGCATAACCTATGGGGATGCTGGCAATGCGGCTGTCGCGTTCCATGAAGGTACGACGGCTATAGCCTACACTATCCCCTGCCGGCACGTCGTGTATCTGCAGGATGGTAGTACGCAGGGTACATACATTATTTATCAGTTTGTTGTTACGGCTATTGATTCCGTAAAGGCCCAGACCCAGTCGCACCATCTCCATCTGGCGCTCAGGGAAATGCTCTATGCCTGCACTATTGCACATGTGGCGCAGGATACCATGTGGGAAGGCTTTGCACAGCTGTTCGCTACCTTTCAGGAACAAGTCATACTGCTTGGCAGAGAAGCTGTCAAAGTCGTCGCAGTCGCTTCCCACGAAATGTGAGAAGACAGACCTTGGGATAACAGCGTTCTGCTGCTTCAGACGCTCTATCAGCACAGGCATATCCTTTATGGGGTCAAAACCCATACGGTGCATGCCCGTATCCAGTTTAATATGTATGGGGAAGTTGGTTATACACTCCTTCTTGGCAGCATGGATAAGGGCATCCAGCAGGCGGAAGCTATAAACCTCGGGCTCCAGGTTATATTGGAAGAGCGTCCTGAAAGTGCTCATCTCGGGGTTCATAATCATAATGTTGGAGGTGATACCCGCATTACGGAGTGCCACACCCTCATCAGCCACAGCAACAGCCAGATAATCCACCCTATGGTCCTGCAGTATCTTTGCCACCTCCACAGCTCCTGCTCCGTAGGCATCAGCCTTTACCATGCAGACCATCTTCGTCTCAGGCTTCAGGAA
>DLBF01000016.1:1407-5845 GCA_002494215.1 Prevotellaceae bacterium UBA7028 | reverse complement strand
TACTCCCTAAGAATCTTCATCTCGGGAGTTTCTCTAACATTAAACTTATCTTTGGGTTGTACTTCACTCTTACCGGCATCCTTTATCAGGTCCTTCAGCTTAAAGCGCTGCAGCTTATCTAGTTTAGTTCGTGGAAGGCTTCCTCTATAAACAAAGAGGCTCATTAGTTTCTTGTAGTTCACAACGGTCAGGTTGTAGGGCTCTATCACAAGACGCTTCAGTTGTTCCTCTACTTCCTGATCAGAAAGGTTCTTGGCCCACTCTTCCTGGGGCACGATGATGGCTCGTAGCATATCACCGTCCTGAGTTACAGCAACCTCCTTCACATACTGATCGTATTTTTCCAACTTGAACTCCAGCTCAGCAGGCTGGATGTTCTTACCATTTGAGAGAACAATGATTTCCTTGGAACGACCTGTGATATGGATACGTCCCAATTCATCCAGATAACCCAGGTCGCCAGTGTGTACGTATCCGTCTTTATCTATCACCTGAGCTGTTTCTTCGGGGCGGTTGTAATAGCCTAACATCACGTTGGGACCCTTCACGCAAATCTCACCGTTTACAATCTTCACATCAACAGTTGACATGGGCAGGCCCACGCAGCCAGGAATAACATCGCCTGGGTGAGTGAAGGAGATGATAGGCGCTGTCTCCGTCATGCCGTAGCCCTCCAACATAGTAATACCAAGGGTACGCAGTCCGTTGCCTACCTCGGTATCCAAAGAGGCGCCACCGCTGACGCAGTAGGTAAGGTTGCCACCTAACTTCTGATGCACGGCCTTGAAGACAATACGTGACAGCTTGGGACTATTGACCCACTCGCAAATCTGAAAGAGGGCACGGGCTACTGGGCTGGCATCAATCTTTTTCTTGATGCCCAGATAGATGGTGGTCCACAGACGGGGCACACCCACGAAGATGGCAATTTTGCCCCTTACCAGCGTATCCATAATGTCCGGACCGGAGAGTGAAGGGCAGATAGCTACACCGCCGCCGGCCAGAATAGGCATAATAACCGTTCCCACCAGGGGCAGCACGTGATGCAGGGGTAACAGAATAAGGGTGCGGTGGGTACTGTCAAAGATATGCACATCTACCGTCACACTATGGCAATTAGCATACAGGTTGGCGTATGATATCATAACACCCTTGGGCGAACCGGTGGTTCCTGAGGTGTAGATAATAAGGGCCATATTATTGTTCTCAGCTGTAAAGATATCATCCTCTTGTATGTGCATCCTTCCCTCTCTCTTTGGACAACTTATCTGCTCGTAGTCGTCTATCAGCAGAATCTGTACGGGCAGACCGGACTCTTTTACGGCCTCCTCGGCAACGTTGCGGCATTGTCGGGAAGTCCAGATACACTGCGGCTGGCAGTCCTTCAGGATATAAACCACATCTGATACCGTAGAAGAGGCATCAACGGGTACCGCTACGCCCTTGTTCTGCCAAACAGAGAAGAAAGCATAGATCCAGCCCTCGCGATTCTCTGAGAAGATGAGCGTTTTGTCGCCCTCGTGTTGAGGGGTATATTTAGAAAAGAGGTTGATATAATCCAGCAGTTGAGTGTAAGAGATGTTACGCTCGCCAGCCATGATGGCTGTGTTCTGAAATTCCTTTATCATGCGTATAAAATAATATATTGTATCCTTAAACGTCGCAAAGGTATGCTATTTTACTGCTATGTATAAAGAAAATCCTATTTAATGATATGTTTTCACTTAATATTGCGCGTTTTGTCCTATAATAGAGGGGTAATGTACTATCTTAGCTTCTGTCTGTAATCCTGAGGGGTGAAACCTATCTTCTGGCGGAAGATGCGGATGAAGTACGAGGTATCCGCGAAGCCCACTTCGTTTGCAATGACATTGATACTATAGTTGGTTGTCATCAGTAAGCGTTGGGCACATTGTATCTTGGTACGCAGAATGTATTGCAAGGGCGTGGTGCCCAGCTTCTCGCGGAAGAGACGTTCCAGATGCGACTTTGTGACGCAGGCTATGTCTGCCAGCGCCTCTATATCCGTCTCCTTGCTGACGTTTTCCTTGATGAAGGCAATTACTTTCAGAAGTCGCTCGTCGATCTGCTCTATTTTCTGTGCCTTTGCCATAAAGAACGAAGCTACTATCCACACAAACCCTTGTAACTGCATCTTCTGTGAGCGGTCCATCTGAGCATATCGGATGGCATATTCGCGGTACGAAGGATGGGCGTAGAAATCCTCGGCACTGGCGTAGGGTAATGTCAACTGGGGATAGTAGTTGCAATAGTTCTCGAAGAGCAGGTCTATGGCCTGATTGGCTTCTACCTCGTAGGGGAAGGAATAGAGGTCGAAGATATCCGACTGCTTGCCGTATCGTTCATATACAAACAGGTAATAAAAAGAAAGCCCGCTCTGACACGTCATACTGTGCGGCATAAAACTTGGAACCAGATACATGTGTCCGGGCTTCATCTTCAGCTCTGCCTCGGGGGTGCTGACGGTTCCTTCGCCCTCCTTTACATAATACAGGCGAGCGAAGGGGGAGGAAAGTCCTTTCCCCTCCCACCGCTGACCAACTTGGGCGTACCCCGCATTCAGCACACAGATATTAACCAGTTCCAGATCTGTTTTCATCTGATCTTCTTTTTACTTGATGTATTTTACCTTAGATGCATCGCGGGGTTTGGCATCGGGTTTCTCGTCAGGATAGCCGATAGCGATGATATACAATAATTTGTAATCTGCAGGGATGTCGAGGCTCTCGCGGAAGGCTTTGGCTTTCTCGTCAGTAGTCAGGAAGCGAACGGGCCCCGTCTGAATGCAAGTTCCAAGTCCCAGAGACTGAGCAGCCAGCATCATATTCTGACCCAGAAGACCTGCATCAAGGTCGAAGTTGCCGCTTGTCGGAGCGCAGACGCAGATAAGGTTCGGTGCATTGCGGCACTTGTCTTTCACGTCGGCCATCAGTTTCTGGTCCTCAACAATTCTAATAGCCCAGTTCTGCCAGTTCCTCGCACTTGGAGCGTTAATACCGGCAAGTGCCACGATCTCCAACTTCTCATGCTCAACAGGCTTGTCCAGATACTTGCGGACAGAACGACGGGCCATGATGCTACTTAGCACGGGATTAACCTCCACACAGATGTCACCCTCGATGGTATTTATCTTATCTGTTGGCTCATAGCGCTTTATCACACGTCCGTCGCGACTGACGAGGAACTTGGTGAAGTTCCACTTGATGTCTGACTTTTTGTCGTAGTCTGCATCCTGCTTGCGAAGCATTTCATCCATCATCTTTCCACGTTGGTCGTTCACGTCAAAGCCGTTAAATCCTTTTTGAGCCTTTAGCCATGTGTAGAGTGGATGTTCACTGGAACCGTTCACCTCAATCTTATCGAACTGCGGGAACTGAATGTTGAAGTTGGCAGAGCAGAATTGGTGAATCTCTTGAATGGTGCCAGGAGCCTGCTGTCCAAACTGGTTGCAGGGGAAATCAAGAATTTCCAACCCTTCGCTATGGTACTTCTCATACAATGCTTCCAGCTCCTTATACTGGAGTGTGAATCCACATCGGGTAGCTGTGTTCACTATTAGAAGCACTTTTCCCTTGTAGTCGGAGAGTGATACGTCCTTGCCTGCATCATCCTTTACCTTGAAATCATAGATACTCTGTGCCGAAAGAGTCATGGCACATACAATTGCCATTAGGTTTAATAACATCCGTCTCATAACTGGTCGATTCTTTATGTTGTTTTCACTTTAGTCTATTTCTCTCAGGGGCTGCCTTAACAAAAATAGTCTTTTACAGACTCGATTCTAATTGCAAAGTTAAGAGTTATTTTGTGGATACGCAAATACTATAACGGGAAACTTCGGCACGAAGTAGAAGTACCGAACATAAGATTGTGTAAAGTTGTGAATTGTGAATTAAAAAGCGACGGATACTCACGTATGCGTCGCTTTATTATGAGTCAAAAAATATTCAACTCCGCAGATAGTAGTTATTTTAGGTTATTTTATCGAACCAAGAAAAGGGTAAGCCATCCCAGAATCAAGCCCGTGACACCGACACAAAGGCCGAGTTTCACCATGTCACGCTGTTCCACCAGACCGGTAGAATGGGCTATTGCATTGGGTGGAGTACTGATAGGCAGACACATGGACACAGAAGCGGCAATGGCAATACCAATCAATACGGTTTTTACACCACCAATGGAATCAATGGAGTCTCCCATACCCTTGCAGACAACAGCCAAGATGGGCACCAACAGAGCCGCTGTAGCTGTGTTGGAGATGAAGTTCGACAAACCGTAGCACACTAGCAGCGCAACAACCAGAATGACCACTGGCGACCAGGTTCCGAATGGTATGCTATTGATAGCATTCTCTGCCAAACCAGATTCATTAAGTCCTACACCAAGGGCAAAGCCACCGGCTACCATCCAGATAACA
>DLBF01000016.1:0-1364 GCA_002494215.1 Prevotellaceae bacterium UBA7028 | reverse complement strand
ACCATCCAGATAACACTCCAGTTGATTTGCTGCAGATCCTTGCTCGTAATAACACCTGTAGCAGCAAAAACAGCAATAGGAAGCATAGCCACCGTGTTAGCATTAACACCCGTTTGTTTGTCAGTAAGCCACAGCAGCAGGGTAACAATAAAGGTTAGAGCAACAACCACTGTACGCCAGTTATGATCCACCTCGCCCTCGATATTCAGTTCTATGCGCTTTTGTTTAAAGGGGAACATCTTTAGAAGCAACCACCAGCCAAGTAACAATAATAAAAACGTGAGCGGTATCATAAACATCATCCAATCACCAAAGCCTATATTCATATTCAGGCCATCCGGATCGTTCAGGTACTTCAGGGCAATCATATTGGGAGGAGTACCTATAGGCGTGCCCATACCACCGATATTCGCTCCTAAGGGGATGGCCAGCGTAAGGGCAATACGACCTTTACCGTCAGGTGGAAGCGATTTGAATACTGGTGTCAGAAAAGTAAGCATCATGGCTGCTGTAGCCGTGTTGGAGATGAACATCGAGAAGATGCCCGTTATGAGGATAAAGCCTAACAGCACCACCTCGGAACGTGTGCCGAAAGGTTTAAGCAGACAACGGGCCAGTACAACATCCAAGCCACTCTTTGTGGCTGCTATTGCCAAAACAAAACCACCCAGGAAAAGAATGATGATAGGATCAGCAAAGGTAGCCATCAATACTTTATGACTGAGCATTTCGGACTTTTCCAGTCCCGACGTGTAAAAGTTCAGCGCGCTATCAGACGTGGCAAAAAGCAGTAACGCAATAAGCACCACCGACGTAGCCCAGGAGGGTATGCACTCCGTGACCCACATAATGATGGCAAATACAAAGATGGCTATGATACGTCGCTGTATAATGTTAAGACCTTCTATGCCAAAGCATTCCAAAGGCAAGTTCCATACAACAGCGGTAGCTATAATAGCCAACAAGAAATAAAGCATCAGCCTAAGGCTAAAATGATGCGACAGATGGTTCCTGAACCAGTCCGTACGCAGATGACTCTTTCCGTACCTATCCAGGAAAAAGAGTCTTCGATTAAAAAACGAAACCATTTGACATATAATTTAATTACCTATATACATACAACACAGCACACCTCCACTACAGGCACACCTTCTGGCAGTATCTGCCAACTTCTTGTTTGCAGTATTCGCATCCTGCCCTTACATCGAGAGCATTCAGCAGGTTTTATGAGCCGGAGGCTGGTCTTCTGACTTTGCTCCACCCCGAAGCGCCTTCTCACCTTATAATAGGCAATGGCATTACCGCTTCAGAGTTTAAAGGGAGCTCACAGCTGCGGGACAGTCGGGGATTTTCACCCCATTCCC
>DLBF01000109.1 GCA_002494215.1 Prevotellaceae bacterium UBA7028 | reverse complement strand
TGAAATGTGGACCAGCCTTTCTTACTGCTTGGTGATGGAAGGAGTTGACCAGAGTGTACTCTCCATAGATGCCGTATAGGGCAGTTTCCTTAATGATGTCCACCTTGTGAGTAGGCTCCCATCGATCGGCATCTTGTGAATGACGTAACATGGAGCCTCTCGCTTCTTCACTCTTGCCTCTTGTCTCATAAATGTCCTGTTCCACCTCGCCGTCAAGTGCCATTGCGAGGGTCTGTATACCTCGGCAGATGCCGAGCATCGGAATCTGACGATTGTATGCCAGTCTGGTGATAAGCAGTTCGGGCAGATCGCGTGTGGCATTGATATGGTGAAGGTTGGGTGAGGGTTCTTCACCTGCCCATAGAGGATTGTAGTCAGCGCCACCGCTCAGAAGCAAGCCGTCGAGTTGTTCCAGAGTATTTATGATCACATCCTTGTCGTCGACAGGTGGAATCAATACAGGTATTCCTCCAGCCCTTACTATCTGCATGTAGTAACGGTCGCGCAGTGATGCGTCTCCGTCACAAAAATTAGCGGTAAGTCCAATGATGGGCTTACTCTTTGCAGGTGGAAACTGCGCGTGAATCTGTTCTAAATGGTATGGTAATGAAAAATTCTTCATCTCCTCAACTACTCATCAATCTTCACGGGAATCTCGCGCTTCACGCTTTGCTCCAGTGAGATAAGCGTTTCGGTACTTACGACGCCAGGTATGCTTTGCAACTGGTTATTCAGAAGATCCATCAACTGTTCGTTGTCCTTGGCATAGAGCTTCAGTAGCATGGTGTACGGACCTGTTGTGAAGTGGCACTCTACAACTTCGTGGATGAGCAGTATTCGTTCTACTACCTTTTTATACATGTTGCCGCGTTCCAGATTCAGTCCCACGTATGTGCATGTACTGTAGCCGAGGCTCTTTGGGTTTACGTCGAAGCCGCTGCCAGTGATTACACCATCCTCAATCAGTCGTTGTACGCGCTGATGGATAGCGGCTCGCGATACACCGCACTCAGTAGCCACATCTTTGAATGGGATACGTGCGTTCTTGGATAGAATGCTAAGAATCTTTCTGTCCAGTTTGTCGATTTTTTCCATTTTCTTCTAAGTTAGTTTTTAGGTTTTGTAGTTCCTTTTTACAATTTGTCAACAAAAGTACGCTTTTTTATTGAAACTGCAAACAAAATGGGCAAAAAAATGCAAGCAAAACAACATTTTGCTTGCATTTGTGATGAAAATCACACTTTTCTTACTTAATTCCCAAGAGCTCCAGGGTGAAGATAAGTGTGGAATATGGAGGAATATCTGAACCTGCTCCGCGCTCACCGTATGCCAGCTCTTGTGGGATGTAAAGTTCCCATTTAGAGCCCACAGGCATCAATTGTAGCGCTTCGGTCCATCCCTTGATAAGTCCACCTACGTTGAAAGTGTCACTATTGGTACCATGCTTAGCCGTTGCATCAAATACTTTACCGTCGAGAGTCTTACCTTCGTATATAACCTCTACCTTGTCAGAAGCCTTTGGCAGGGCGCCGTTACCCTTTTTCAGGATTTTATATTGCAGTCCGCTGGCGGTCGTTATGATACCATCCTTGTTTTTGTTCTGGGCGAGAAACTCCTCTCCTGCTTTCTTGTTGGCT
This sequence comes from Prevotellaceae bacterium UBA7028, assembly GCA_002494215.1. The sequence goes on along the minus strand of DLBF01000109.1, from coordinate 995 downwards.
TCGCCTTCCAGTTTTTTTGCTTTCTCCTGTTTCTCTTTGGCAGCCTGTCGAGCATCGGCAAAACGCTTCTTGGCGTCAGCCGTGCTTACGAGAGTGTCGTTTGACATAACTCCATCCTTGAAACCTGCAAATACCAGTTCTTCGTTGGTGATACCGAGTTCCTGCTTCAATCCGGGTAGCATGCTCTTGTTGAGTTGTTCGGCTATCATGATGCCTGTACTGTATGCTTGGAAAACGCTGTCATTACGCTGTTTGAAGGCATCACAGAGTCCGCGTACGAAGTCTGCCTTCTGAGCGTCGCTAATACCATACTGGCGTTCCAAGAATGTTTCCAGACCTTCAGTGAGAGCTTTTCCTGCTGCATAACTTAGAGTATCCTCGCTGCTTTGAAGAGCAATTTGGGCGGGAACCTCGGTTTTCACGTTCTTCTTTTTCTTGTCCTTCTTGTCTTTTGCCAGAAGGGTATTGAAAGAAGCACCCGCCACGAGGACGAGTGCCATGATAATTATCTTCTTCATAATAGTTTTATTACCATCGAGATAGGTTTATTTCTTTGCAGCTTGGGCTTTAGCCTTTGCCTGAGCCTGCTGGACAACCTGAGGAGTGGTATGTTTTGGAGCAGCTTCCGCACTGAGCAGCTCTACGGTGAAGATAAGTGCAGAGAATGGCTTGATGTCTGGACCAGCCTGCTGTGCACCGTATGCAGCGCTATAAGGTATGTATATCTCCCACTTAGAGCCGATAGGCATGTGGGTAAGGGCCTCGCTGAATCCAGCGATAGCACCGTTGGTGTTCATCTTGGCACCGTCGCGCTTGTCAAATGTCTTACCTTCGATAGTCTTACCCTCGTAATTGATAGTAACCGTCGAGCCTGCGGTAGGAATAGCGCCTTTGCCTTCTTTTAACACCTTATACTGTACACCCTTAGCGAGAGTCTTAATGCCTTCCTTCTTGGCATTGGCTGCCATGAAGTCATCAGAAGCCTTCTTCTCCTT
>DLBF01000038.1 GCA_002494215.1 Prevotellaceae bacterium UBA7028 | reverse complement strand
AGAGGACGAGAACCTCTACAACTCATACTTCTACGATGCACACGATGATACCCGCGTTCTGGATAAGTTCATCCTGCACGGCAAGCAGACCTATCAGTACACCGATGGTGGTAGCGCCTTGCACTGTAACCTGCAGGATCACCTGACCAAGGAGCAGTATCTCAAGCTCATCGACTTCGCCATCAAGAACGGCACCTCGTACTACACCTTCAACATTCCCAACTCCAAGTGCGAGGCTTGCGGACATATCATCAAGAAGCCTATCGATGTATGCCCCTGCTGCGGTTCTTCGGATATTACACAGTACACACGTATCATTGGCTATCTGCGTCCCATCCCCGCCTTTGGCAAGGACCGTCAGATAGAGGCTGCCAAGCGTACCTACAGCTGTAACCTGCAGTAATGCCCATGCTAAAGTATGTAGATACCAAAGAAGTCTTCGCCGAGATTCCCGACGAGATAACTTTGGCCATAAGTATCAGTGGCTGCCCCATTCGTTGCAAAGGTTGTCATAGCAAATACCTTTGGGACGATGTGGGGGAGCCACTGTCCGTTTCTTCCCTTGCCACCCTGCTTACGGATCACGTAGGCATCAGCTGCGTCTGCTTTATGGGTGGCGACCAGGCACCCGAGGAGATTAACACCCTTGCCCAGTGGGTAAAGGAGAACACAGACGTCCGCACAGCCTGGTACAGCGGAGCCGACGAGGTGAATCCCGTTATCAACCTCAGCAACCTCGATTACCTCAAGATCGGTCATTATTCCGAGAAGTCAGGCCCCCTCAACTCCCCCACCACCAACCAGATCCTTTGGCGCATCGAACACAAAGGAACAGAGAATCAGCAGGTGAACATCACCTCACGGTTTTGGAAATAAAAAGAACGGATAAATCCGTTCTTAATTCAAATTTTATAAATTCAAAATTCAAAATTGGAGCTTTGCTTCGAGTCTTGTCGCGCCCCATTTACAATTTGTAATTGAGGCTGCGCCTTTGATGCATCTATTAGCAAACACGCTTAAAACACTCTTCTTTTTTTAATATAAAAAATGAAAAGTGTCCATTTTTGGACAGTCAAGTGTCCGGAAATGGACACTCTTATTTTATGCCCCTACTGATTATCAACAAGTTACGAGTTTGGCACGCTTCTTGCTGTATAAAAAGCGGAATAAATGCCCTCTATGTGGAGAGCCGAAATGAAAATAGGCAAAAACAACACAATATAAATAATGAGTAGAAAATTTAAACTTAGTTCTTTCACCCCCTCCCTAGGAGGAAGCTGGCGCTCTGTCCTTTCCATGATGCGCGAGGAAAAGTTGTTCTCCACGATTCACATTGTAGGAACAGCGATGGCAATAGCCTTCACGATGGTGATGGCGGTGGTGTATTACATCAAGTTGGCACCTATCTACCCTGAGGTGAATAGAATGAGAACGGTCTATTTTGACGGCATTAATCTAAGGACTGAGAACCACAGGTTACACACCTATTATGGAATCAAGGCATTTAAGGAGTGGTTTCAAGATAGTCCAAACATTGAATTCTGTGCTCCTACGTTATTAGCTGCAGGAACGGGAAGGTTTGATAAATCAACTTGTCACGACTGGGTGGTGAAGGATAAAGATGAATACATTGACGTCATCAAGAACATGACCACCGCCGACTTTTTCAAAATCTACGAATACGACTTCTTACAGGGTCGTCCCTTCACCCGCAAGGAAGTTGAGGCAAATGAACATGTAGCCGTCATCTCCGATGCATTGGCGGAGAAACTGTTCGGCAAAAACACGGATGCCGTGGGGCGAATTGTAAAGATGGACGATTCGATGATAAAAGAAGTACGTGTAGTGGGTGTAGTTCGTGGTGCCAGTCAGTTAACACCTGATAGTTACGCAGATATCATCATGCCCTGTACACTTGGGTTTAACGATGATTACACGGGAATGTATTCCATTATTGTTACCGTAAAAGATAACGAACACATGCAAGCCTTGAAACGAGAGCTGGACGATGTGTCGGCACGTGCTCTACAAGCTCATCCCGAAATATTAGACCGTCGCGATTTCAAAGAAGTCGAGAAACCAAAGATGCTACTGACTGAGAATATGGAGACGCACCCTATGTATGTGCTACGCACAGAAAATGGCAACTCTTGGTTCAGTCTAGCCTCGATTTGGCAGATTATCAAGCATTATGCAGGAATCCTCTTTGTACTGTTATTTGTTCCTGCACTAAACCTTTGCGGCATAATAGCCGGCCGCATGGAGCGTCGTACGACAGAGATGGCTGTGCGAAAAACTTTTGGAGCCCGTCGCAGCACACTTCTGCATCAGGTGGTGTGGGAGAATTTGGTGCTGACCAGCATAGGCGGTGTCGTTGGCCTGGTACTCTCTTGGCTTGCTATCTACGGATGGCGAACAGAAATCATGGGTTTGTTCTTCGATAACAGCATCCTCACCTCAACACCCATCGTATCGGGCGAGATGCTCTTTGCCCCGACCCTCTTCCTTTCCGCCTTCGTTGCTGTTGTGGTGCTGAACCTATTGGCAGCCGTGGTACCAGCATGGTGGAGCCTAAGAAAACCTATTGTTGAATCTATGATGGAGAAAAGGTAAAGACCCTCCCCCGTCCCCTTCCATACAGAGAGGGGAGATAGAAGAGTTAACACAAAACGCAAAAAAGTATGAGCGCAATAAAATCAATAACAAAGTTCCTCCCCATAGAGGGGGAGGTAAGGAGAGGGTCTTTTGGGAGAGGGTCTTTATGGCTCTTCCTCGAGCTAATCATCATCACAGTGGTGGCATGGGTTGTCTTTGATCCTGCCGTTGTCAACCTCTACTATCGAAGCCTACCGCTGGGTTATGATGCAAACAGGCTGGTTTATGGCGAATATATTACCAGAGAAGATTGGCAGCCTGCAGAGGATGACATTATTAAAGACGATAACGGATTCGTAGTAGGAAATTTAAGCCGTTACGAGATGACTGAGAAGCGGCAAAACCAGATAATACGACAGCTTACGGATATGGAGGGCGTGGAGTCCGCAACTCTTAACGGAGATATATACGACGGGTACAGCAGTATAGGAGAAACCCAATCAGGATACTACAGCTGCATCAATGAAAGGGATACAAGCAGATTGAGCATCATCAAATTCAGTCCCAATAGTCTTTTCTTCGAAACCTACGGTTTGCGTCCCTTGCCCGGCAGTCCGTCGGCTCAGAAACTCTCGCACATCACAGGGGCAGAGAACAAAGTAGTTCTCACACGGTCTGGAGCCATCAAAGTATTTGGTACAGAGGATGTGGTGGGTCGCCACTTCAAAGTCCTTCATGAATCCGACAACTACGAAGTCAGAACCTTCGACGAGGTGTCGGTAGCAGGTGTAGTGGAGGATTTCCGCAAGTCGTTACCTACAACCCTGCACTCGATTTACTTTAGACCCGACACCATTAAATGGAGTAAATGTCATTTCGTTCTCCGCCTGCGTGAAGGAATAGATGCCAACCGCTTTGTGGAGGAGCACGGCAAAGAGGTGATTAGCAAGGGATGTACCCACTTTAGCCGAATCAGCCGCATAATGCCATTCCAAGAGCATTTGCAGAAGCAGGAACGGGAGGCAGGCCGTACACAGGAAGTAAACCGAAGCCTGATGCTGGCGCTATTCTTCTTGCTAAATCTCTGTCTGGGTGTTATTGGTACTGTCTGGCTGCAAGCCAAGCGTCGTACGGAGGAATGTGGCGTGCGTCGCGCTTTCGGAGCCACCCGTCCGCGTCTGCTCTTTAATATGCTATGGCAGAACACCGTGCTTACAACCCTCGCCGTTGTTGTGGGGCTCATCATTTTCCTGAACTATGCTTACAGCAGCATTCATAATGCTAGCAATATAGGATACACCGCCAGCGAAGCTTTCTACTCACCCAGAATCAACTGGACAGACCTCGACCGGTCATGGGTGGAGTACTTCTGGCCTCACTTCCTCACCGTCTCTGCCGTTGTATATATTATTATATTATGTACAGTCCTCATCGGAACGGCAATTCCAGCCATTAAGATCATCAGGACAAACATAACGGATGCGTTGAGGGAAGAATAACAGAACTTCGAGCAACAGGTCGAAGTTCAATTCAAAATTCAAAAATTATAAATTCAAAAATATAACATTATGAACACAGAAGAAAAAGTATTCAACCAGAATCAATCAAGTCAATCACAATCTACTCCCTCTCCTACGGGAGAGGGCCGGGGTGAGGCTGTTATTCGCCTGACAGAGATTAACAAGATCTATCGTACTGACGAAGTGGAGACACAGGCATTGGAGAATGTAAACATCGAAGTAAAGAAAGGCGAGTTCCTGAGCATCATGGGCCCCTCTGGTTGTGGCAAATCTACGCTGCTGAACATCATGGGCCTGCTAGACGAGCCTACCAGCGGAACCATCGAGCTGTGCGGTCAGATTGTTGACCCTAAGCTATCCGACAACAAGATGGCTGAGCTGCGTAACAAGACCTTAGGTTTCGTATTCCAGAGCTTCCACTTGATTAGCACCCTGAATGTGCTGGACAATGTGCAGATTCCCCTCATCTATCGTGGTGTACGCAGCAGCGAACGTCTGCGTCTGGCCAAGGAAGTGATAGAGCGCGTAGGTCTCAGTCACCGTATGAAGCATCGTCCCTCTCAGCTCTCTGGTGGTCAGTGTCAGCGTGTAGCCATCGCCCGCGCCATC
>DLBF01000088.1:3046-8241 GCA_002494215.1 Prevotellaceae bacterium UBA7028 | reverse complement strand
TGTTCTCTTCCTCGCTCTTGGTAACCATTACCACGGGGGTGGTGGGTGTCTGTTCCTTTATCCTGCTCAGCGTTTCCAGGCCACTGAGACCAGGCATATTCTCGTCCAGCAGGATAAGGTCGAAGACCTCCTCCGTACAACGATCCAGAGCGTCGTAGCCGTTTGTTACGGTCTCGACAACATATCCTTTCTTTTCGAGATACAGGATGTGCGCCTTCAGTAGCTCTATCTCGTCGTCAACCCAAAGCAGTTTGTAATTCATTTATTTTAATTGGTTTACTGTTTACCGTTTACTGTTTACTGTGTTGTCTAATTGGAAATCCTTGTTTTCGTGATTCCCAATTTTGAATTTTGAATTTATAATTTTTGAATTTTCTAATCCTAGAATCCCCATGGGAAATCTTCTTCCTCCTCTTCCTCTTCGCTCTCTTTCTTCTCCTCTGGAACATAATCGTCGGGATCAACAATCTTGAGGTTGGTGGGCTCGTCGATTCTGAGATCTTCTGGGATATCCATTGGAGCAAATTTCTCCTCGTAGAAGGCCTTGTAGTCGTCGAAGCTGAAATCTTTGCCTATCAGTTTCAGGTTATCTTCCGATATCAGCAATGTCCTGATACCTTCCAATAGGGTATTCATGTGTTTGTCGGCATAAAGCGTCTGGGCGTAGGAATGAACCTCGTCGTAAGAAAGGAATCCCTTCACGCACATCATGGTGATGCCCTGGTTTTCGACTATCTCTATGTCAAAGTTCCTGACCATGTAAGAGGTAAAGTTGTAGCGTGCCACTTCAAAGAGTAGCTGGTTCTCGTCCAGACTGTTGGTGGGATAAGCCAATACAAAGACGAAGTTGCTGTAGCGGTCATCCTTTAGCTCGGGAGCCACTTCTGTGCTGTCGCCCGATGCCTGGCGTGTTCTTCTTGCCCAGATGCTGCTGGCATCATAGCGGTCGTCCATCAGCAATCGTCCTGCCTCCAGACCTTTTACAATAGAGTTGGCAATCTCTGTCACCTCTTCCTTGGGGAAGTTCTGTACCACTTCCTTCAGACTAACCAGGAAGCTGTCGCGCTCGCCGCCATAGAGTTGACTCATGGCGCGTATGAATAGCATGCGGGCACGGTTCTTGCCAGTGGGGAAGTTCTCGGTGCTGAACCTGTAGTTCTTCTCCACCTCGGCATAATCGGATGCTTGGTACGCATTATAGGAGGCGGCATATACCGAATCCTCGACATGTGTGCCGTTACGTGCAATCATCTCGTAATTGGGGTTGCCCAGAAGGGCTGCCAGTTTGGTGTCGGCATATTCCTCAAGAAGCAGGGCTCTATAGTATTCTGCTTTCTCCTGATCGCCAAGTCTTCCATACAAGAGGAAGAGGTGGTAATAGATGTTGTCTATGTTGTCGTGCTCGGGGAAGTCTGTAAGCAGGCGTTGCATGGTTTTCTCGGCAAGGAGCCAGTTCTCCAGCTTCTCCTGTTCCATAATGCCTGCATTGTAAAGACCGTCGCTCAGGATGGCGTTGGATTCTGCTAACTGTTCTTCTGTAAATGGAATCTGCTTCAGGTAGAACTCCCTATGATGTGGGTCGTTCTGCAGTGAGTCTTTCTTTGCCTGATCTATAGTGTCGGATTCCACGGAACCATAAAGGCTGTCGTCGTCACCACCTGTTTGCTCTGCGAAGGTGGCATCCTCGATACCTGCAGCAGCGGCGTAAGAAGCTTTGTTGCTGATGCGCCACAGGTCTTCGTTCTTGCGTTGTCCCCATCTGCGGATAAATTCCTCAATGCCTCGTTTTACCGTCGTTGGGTTGTAGAAGTACCAGGGACCTTGTTGCTGGTTCCTCATTCCTGTATTTGTGGCTACGGGTCTGTTGGTCTGCGGTTGTTGGTTGTTGGTTGTTGGTCTTTGACCATTGGGGTTGTTCTGTGCAGCCTTCTTCTCAGCCTCCTTCTCTTCTTTCTTCAATTGCTCAATGACACGGTCTATAGCGGCCAGATATTCTGCCTCGGGCATTTTGGCTAAGGCTTGGAGGCTGTCTTGCAGCTTGATGGCGCTCAGATGAGGTTCCAGTTCTGCCAGGATCTTACTTCTGCGTTCTGTTTCCTTGTATTCCTCGTGTTCCTTATCCAAGATGGCAGCGCAAGCCTTATAGGTACGGGCAGCATCGATGTACTTCTCCATTTCCCAATACAGGTTGCTCAGCTTGAGCAGCAGCATAGCCTTGTCTGGACCGTTTTTGGTGCCATCCTTTACACCTTTCTCCCATGCGTAGATGCAATGAGTGGTGTCATTCACGTTCATGTAGATGTTACCCATTGCGTAATAGACCTTATCCAAGTAGTCCTTGTTCTTGTCGCTCTTGGCCATTCGCTTCAGCTTGGTTATCATCTGACTGAACTTGCTGCGGGGCATAACCTCGGTCTGGGCTATACGGGCACTGAACTCCATCTCATACGGAGGGTTGGCGCGCATAACCTTAGCGTAAGCCTTGTAGGCTTCCTCGTTCTGGCCTGTCTGCTGATAGAGCTGTCCAAGCAGGTATTTCAAACGTGTCTTATTCTGCTTCCGCTTGGCGTTTTTGATGGATTTTATTACGTAGGGGATAGCCTCTTCGTATTGGTTGGTCAGAATATAATAAGCTGCCGTGGTGTTGTCTTTTTCCTTCTGTCCGAGACGCGAGATACTGTCGCGTTTCATCTTGTTGAGTACATCCTCCGCATCATACGCCCAGTCCAAGGCAACATAGCATCTGGCCAACTTGGCTTTGGCAATGCTTGCAATCTCGGGTTGGGTGGAATACAGTCGGATGATGTAGTTGTAGGTGCTGGCAGCCTCGATGAACTCGCCTTTCTGGAACTGGGCTTCAGCCATCATCAGCCATGCGTGGTAAATATAGGGGTTGAACTCCTTTCTGGCCAGAAAGGCTTTCATCTTATCGTTCTTCTTCTGATTGGCATTTACTGTGGGACGTTTCTTCATGCTGTGCAGCTTGATGGCTTTCTCGCACTTTGTGATGGTCGTCTCGTAGTTGCCTTTGCCAACTCCGGCTGTTGACTTGTTGGTGCTGATGTACATGGGAAGCAGACGGTTGTAATCGTCCTGATGTGACTTCATCTGTGCTTCCTCGCCTTCCAGATATGCCACCTCTCCGTTGTAAAGCGTATTGAAACGGGCGGTCATGGCATGATAGAAACGGGTGGTTGGTGTGTTTTTCTTAATGGAGCAGGAAGAAACGAGGAATATTAGGAATAGTAGCATAGCAAAGCCTCTCCCGCTCCTTCCTAAGAGAGGGAGAAAGAATGTGTGATTTGCTCTTGGGTTCTCTTTTTCCTCTATTGTAATGCGTTGTTCCATTTATGCTTTATTGTTCCGTTTCCCCTCCTTGGGAGGGGTGGGGGAGGCTTTTCCTCCTTCTTTAATAACGTGCGCGCGTCCCGATTTATTGCATTCGCCGTTCTCCAACTATCAGAAAAACCTCATCTTTTACGTCATTCGGCAGGTTTATCTGCCTCAGTTGCAGACTTCTTACCCAACCAGCCACTTCCTCTGAGCGCATGGTGTACAGCACATTGCGGAATTCCTCTGTCTCTTCGTCTGTGTATTCGCTGCCGTCACGTCCCTTGTAGCGGTCCAGTTCCTCATCGTCGTAGTATTCGACCTGCTTGCTGATGGCAGCCAAGAGGCTTTCCTTTTCGCACACCTCATGCTGTCCGCAACATTCCATGTCGGCAGGATTCACCACAGGTTCCTCCCCCTCAGGCAACTGTCGGTTATGCCACCAACTGGCTACAGCTGCTATTATGCCCAGAACGGCAAGGGCCGTTACCATATAGAGTATTATCTGCATATCTCAAAGCCAGCTTTCTCTAAATCTCCCCAGAATGCAGGGTAAGATTTGCTAACCACTTGTGGGTTGTTTATCTGAATTTGTTTGCCTGTACGTAGGCAGGCGGGTGCCATGGACATAGCCATACGGTGATCCTCGTAGGTGTCTATGGATGCTGCTTCTTCGGCAGGACAACGTTCGCCATCCCAGAAGAGTATGCTGTTGTCTTGCTCCTTTATGTCGTAACCCAACTTGCGTAGCTCTGTGCGCAGGGCTGTTATACGATCAGTTTCCTTTATTTTCAGGCTCTGAAGACCTGTAAAGCGGAATGGGATATTCAGCATGGCGCATGTAACGACAAATGTCTGTGCCAGATCTGGTTGGTGAGTGAAGTCGCAATGGAAAGAATCGGTGATATTGCCGCTTTTCCTGAGCCTGGTTATCTCCGTGCCGTCTGCCTCAACAAAATATTGAGTTTCAACGCCCAGCTCGTTAAACAAATGCCTAACTCTGCTGTCGCCTTGGATACTCTCGTTGTGTAGGCCCACCAAGTCAATCTGGCTATCCGCGTCGTTCGATAGGGCAACTATCTCGTACCAATAGCTGGCGGCACTCCAGTCGCTTTCTATATGATAGCTGTGTTGTTCATAAGGACAGGGCTGAACAGCAATGACGTTATCTTCTGCCCAGTCTGCATGTGCACCGAACTCGCGCATCATGCTAAGTGTCATCTCCAGATAAGGCTTGCTGGCGATGTTGCCTGTTAATGTCAGGCGCAGACCCTTACGCAGGGTAGGGGCAATCATCAGCAGGGCTGATATGTATTGCGAACTTACATCGCCGGGTACTGTCAGTTCTCCACCTTCCAGATTATTGTTTCCCACAATGCGCAGCGGAGGGAATCCCTCTTCGCCTTCATAGGTGATGTCAGCTCCCAATTGGCGCAGTGCATCCACTAAGATGGCAATGGGGCGGTGACACATACGTTCCGTTCCTGTAATAATATGTTCGCCAGGGGTAACGCTAAGATAGGCAGTCATGAAACGCATGGCTGTTCCTGCAGCACCAATGTCAATGGTCTCTGGCATCTCCTGTAAGGCACGAAGCATTACACCTGTGTCGTCAGAATCAGAGAGATTTTGGGGGAGTTGCTTGTTGCCTGCCAAAGCGTTTATGAGTAAGGCTCTGTTGCTGATGCTTTTGCTGGCAGGAAGCACAATTTGGCCCTTTGGTTGCTTGCAAGGATATGTCAGAAGATGGCTCATGAATTCAAAATTAGCGATTTCGAGCACAAAATTACGCAAAAATTTGCAAGTAACAAAAAAATGCCATAACTTTGCACCCACAAAAACAAGGAACGGGATGTAGCGCAGTT
>DLBF01000088.1:0-2951 GCA_002494215.1 Prevotellaceae bacterium UBA7028 | reverse complement strand
GTTCGAGTCTTGTCATCCCGACCTAAGAAAAGAGCGAAGCTTTAAGCCTCGCTCTTTTTTTGTTTATTTTTCTCCTCCTATTCTCTTCCCCTTTTCAATTATGAATTATGAATTGTGAATTATGAATTGCCCTCCTACGGTTTCCAATTCAGAATGTTGCGGATGAGGCCCTGATATTTGGCCCTTTTTACGGCAGAGCCTTTGAAGAGGGACTGATATTGTTCTTGCGTGAGGGTTCGCCAATCTTCTTCCTGCATGTTCAGAAGTTCGGAAGAGGGTTGGAAAGCCTCCTCTGCAGTTGGATGTGATTCCTTGAATTGTGGACAGGCGCGCAGACAGCGGTCGCAACCATAGAAAGTGCGTCGCAACTGTACGTCAGCGGGTAATTCTCCGCGATTCTCGATAGTCTGATAGCTGAGACACAGGCGGGCATCCAAGCCATCGGGGGTGAGGGCTGGACAAAGAGATTCCCAACCAGAATACTCCTGTGGTGGCGAACAGATAGGCAGGTCGTAATGGTCAAACTCCTGTTCTGCGAATATTTCGCCCAAGAAGACGGTGGGGCCGTAGCCTGGAACGGAGATGAGGTTGTTGCGACAAAACTCTCCAATGCCTGCGCGCCATGCCCAGTAACGTTCCAATACAGGGGCGGTATCAACGAAACAGCGTCCTTGCAATCCTGCCTCCTGCATCAGTAACAGGAGGCGCTGGCGCATCACATCGTGGTAATCTTTTCCCTGGGCATAAAGGCTAATGCCAGGTTGCTGGTTACTAGGCATGTAATTAAGGGCAACGCTGATAATGGTCTTGACACCAGGATGCAAGAGGGTAGGCTGCAGACGCATATCTATGTGACGTTGCATGTATTCCATATCAGCACAAAGACCTAACTGCAACCATTTGCGGAAGTGTTGGGCATACCAGGATTGAACGGGCTCGGCAGGAGCCAGTCCACAGGTAGCAAAGCCCAGACGCAGGGCCTGGGCTTTCAGATCTTTACTGTTCAATGATACGGAATTCATATCCTTGTTCTTGCAGCCATGCGAGTGCCTTAGGCAGAGCATGCTTCAGTTTCTCAATACTCTTCAGCGAATCGTGGAAGGTGATGATGCTACCCGGTCGGGTGTAACGCTTGACGTTGTTCAGCACATCATCGGCTGTGAGCAGGCGACTGTAGTCGCGGGTCACCACATCCCACATTACCACTTTGATGCCGAAATGCCTTAACACCTTGTATTGGGCCGTCCTAATCCATCCGTGTGGCGGGCGGAAAAGGCGTGTATGCAGGACTTCGTCAGCCTTCTTGATGTTGGCCAGGTAGGTCCATGTGAAATGCCTCATACCCGAGAGATGGTTGTACGTATGGTTACCCACCTGGTGGCCACGCCTACGCACTTCCTCTAAGAGATGTGGGTATTTAACGGCATTCTCGCCTACCATAAAGAAAGTGGCTTTGGCATTGAAGCGGTCCAGGGTATCCAATATAAAAGGTGTTGCCTCGGGGATAGGGCCGTCATCAAAAGTCAGGTACACCGACTTCTGATGATGGTCCATTCTCCACAGGGCATGTGGAAACATCCAACGCAGGAATATTGCGGGTTGCTCTATTATCACTGGTTAGCTGTCAACTTCTACAGTTTCTTCCTCTTCAGCAGGTGTGTTGATGCCGGCAGCTCCATATAAACGAGCCTGTATGGCCTTGTTGAAGGTATCCAGCATCACCATCATTTCCTTGGCCTTGCTGCTGCCTGCAGCCTGCAGCACTTCTATGGCGGCATGCATCTGATAGAGGTAGTACATGCAATCCTTTTCGCTCTGCAGCAACATCTTAGAGGGTAATGTCAGGTACCAGTTTAGGTACTCGGCTGAGTTGACTGCAACAGGGAAGGATATCTTCTCTCCCATCTTCTTGTCTCCGACGGCAATCCAAGCGCGAGCCAGATCCAGCGAGTAGCCAGCATAGTTGTGAGGCAGGGTAGTGGGGGGCAGCACCTTCTCGGCATAAGCTATCAAGCGTGCCACCTTATCCTTCTTGCCTTCCTGCAACATGCGGGTTGCCAACTGGGCGATCATACGACGATGGGTGTAGCACATACGGGTTACTGTCTCGTCGAGATAGATTTTGGGATTGTTGACACCGCCAAATGCGAAGCGTGTCATGATGTTCTCATACATCTTGTCGGTATCCATGTCCTTACCAGTCTGGCTGGTCTTGAAGGGCGTGATACGGTTGGCAAGACCTTCCTGAACGAAGTAGTCTCCCAAACAGCCGTAGTTGTCCTTGCCTACGGTGATGGCTACGTAGAGGGGACGCTCCCAGTTGCACTGAGCCAGCATCTCGTACATCATCATCTCGCTCTTGTAAACAGCGCGCTTACCCTTCAGGTTGATGTGCATGAAATCAGGTATGCTGTCTCCAGCCATCATCATGCCACTGCGACGAACAGCCTCCTTATCTACTGTCAGAACAATAGAATCGGTAGGTATAATCTGCAGGTCGGGGTTGCTGTTCAGCACCCATTTGTCTATGATGTTGCGCAGTTCGTATGGGTTGTCGCCCAATACCTGATGCATCATGACGGGGTCGTTCTTGTAGGCTTCTATAGCCTGCTCCAGTACACCGGGACGTACGCTTACACCCTCGCGTGTTCCTGCCACATACTGCAGACGGCTCCAATGGATAGGTACTGCAGGACTATCATAAGCAGGACGCTTCATCTGGTCAATGTACCAGTCCGTCTGCAGGTACGACAGGTTACATACGCGGGCATCGGTACGGAAGCCCTCAGTCTCCTGGTTGTACCACAGCGGGAAGGTATCATTGTCTCCGTTGGTAAAGATAATGGGATAGCACCCCTTGTCCAGTGACTGCAGATAGTTCTGTCCGAAATCACGGCATGTATATCTTGCACTGCGGTCATGGTCGTCCCACGTCTGGCTGACCATCTGCA
>DLBF01000159.1 GCA_002494215.1 Prevotellaceae bacterium UBA7028 | reverse complement strand
AATTCATAATTCATAATCCATAATTCATATTTTTCCTTCATGTATCAATAATTCTTCTTCCATCATTCTTCCATCTTCCTTCTTTTTTGTATTTTTGTTGGCGAAATAATATGAGAAGACTTAAGAAGAAGATATTTTACGGCTTTTGTGGTGGCACAGTGGCTGTGTTGGCAATAGTCAGGGCTTGTAATCCCGGCGTTATGCAGCCTAATGGAGAATGCGAGCTGGATAGTGTGACAGAAAACTTGACGGAGGTGATTCAGAAGCCTGTCGTCATGAAGAAGAAATCACGCCATCGTGTAATGGGTGTGCATTCGTACGAGGAGTGCTTCCCCGATTTGCAGGAGGTGCAGATTGTTGCAGCCCGCCGATGGGGAGTCAGACCTGTCAGGAACCGTGAGGAAGCAGAACACCGGAAACAGGATTTGGTATATGTCGGTGCCAATCCTTATTTCAGCATAGACAGGGCCATGAGTCAAAGTATACCGTATCTAGTGCCCAAGGCGTCTGATTTATTACAGCAGATAGGAAAGAATTTTATTGACAGCCTGTATGTAAAGGATGTGGCTGCGCATAGGATAATTGTGTCCAGCGTTCTGCGTACCGAGGATGATGTGGCGCGCCTTCGAAGGGTTAACGGAAATGCCAGCGAACAGAGTTGTCACCGCTTCGGTACTACCTTTGATATTACCTATGTTAGGTTTGATCCTGTTCATCATGTGAACGGCGCTCCCTGCGTTTATGTCTCGGACGCTATCCTGAAGCCTGTTTTGTCTGAGGTGCTTAGGGATTTGCGTCAGCAAGGACTTTGCTACGTCAAGCATGAGCGCAAGCAGTCATGCTTTCATATTACTGTTCGTTAAACCTTTTTCAGTTTCGCGGGTCATAGGGATAGTGAGACAGATAAAACAGAAAAAGGTTAAATATTAATCAACATTGTAAGATGAAAAAGTTATTTGTTGTGTCAGCATTTGTCTTGTTGGGAATAGGCAATGCTTTTGCTCAGCAGGGACAGCGTTCCGAAGAGGAGCGTGCTCAGATGCGTGTAGAGATGATTAAGCGTGTGGCAGATCGTTCTGCCAAGGATTTCGATTTGAAGGGTGATGCCAAGGAGACTTTCCTGAAGATCTATACGGCTTACCAGACTGAGATGTTCGAGACCAACCAGGCAGGTATGCGCCAGCGTTCTTCTGAGAATGATGCCAAGAAGGAACTCTCTGACGATGAGGCTAATGCTAAGATTCAGGAGCAGTTCACACGTCAGGAAGAGCAGATTGCCACGATGCAGAAGCGCTTGGAAATTCAGAAAAAGTATCGTGAGGAGTTTGCCAAGATACTGACTCCCCAGCAGGTGCTGAAGGTGCTGACTCCCCAGCGTAATAACAATCAACGTGGTCAGCAGCGCGGACAGGGAGATGGTCAGCGTCAGGACGGCTGGCAAGGCGGTAATCGT
Organism: Prevotellaceae bacterium UBA7028; assembly: GCA_002494215.1. The sequence continues at coordinate 5,241 of DLBF01000159.1, read as the reverse complement.
GGTGGCTTTGGTGGTCCACGTGGTGGCTTCGGCGGCGGTTTTGGCGGTCCTGGCGGCTTCTGATACCAAACAAGTAAAGATAAAGAGCACTTCGACGAGGTGCTCTTTTTTTTTGTTATACATAGCTTAACTAAATTTAACAAGACGTGCATAAGTCAATTATGATTAAATGTATAACTTTGACCCTCAAATTTGAGTTCTTATATCCGATAATATGAAAAAAACTACGCATACCAGGTTCTCTTGCCTGCTCCTTTTCCTGTTCACAGCAACTATACTGCGTGCCTATGACGGGTCTGTTGACCTTCTTCTTGATGGCACGCTGATGTATTCGGGCTCCGCTTCAAAGGCTGCCTTGGCTTTTGATGGTGATCCGTCCACTTACTATAGTGCATCGGGAAGTAAAATGCAGTGGGTGGGACTCGACCTGGGTGAGCCGTACGTCATTACACGTGTCAGCTATACGCCAGCTCGAGGTAGCCAGTATGCAGACCGTATGCTGCTGACTCTCTTTGAGGGAGCCAACAGTCCTGATTTTATGGATGCCGTCCCCCTCTATTTTATCAGTACTACGCCACGTAATGGTACAGAGACAACTGCCGACATCCATGTGAGCAGAGGCTTCCGTTATATACGTTATGTGGGTATGCGTGAACTGGGGACTAGTTCTGCTCCGGGTTTCTCCTATTGTAATGTTGCCGAACTGAAGTTCTATGGTCATGCAGGTGAGGGTGATGACAGTCAGTTCTACCAGATTACCAACCTGCCAACGCTCAGCGTTCATGTGCAGGATGACATTCTGCCGGCTGAAACAGATAAGAATAATAAAGTAAACTATGATGCACAGTCGTTGCTTATCTACGAGGGTGGAAAGATGGTGCAAGAGTACCCAATCCTCTTCCGCGTCCGTGGTAACTTTTCTGCAACAGCCTCAGAGAACAAAGCCTTCCGTATGAAGTATAACGATGGTAAAAGCCATCATGTAATGAGAGGAGGTCGCAATGAATCGCCATCCAAAGCAAAGAAGTGGGTGCTTATCAATAGCTATCGAGACAAGACACTTATGCGTAATCCTGTGGCATGGGCTATGTCTAAGCGTGCTGAAAGATCGTGGACACCTTGGAGCCAGGTGGTTGACTTGGTTGTCAACGGAGATTATCGTGGTACATACACCTTGGCGGATGCTGTTACTATAGGCAAGAATCGCTTGGAAATTACAGAGATGACTCAGGATGATCTTGACGATGAGGCTATTACGGGTGGCTATTTTGTGGAGTTGGATAACTATTACGATAAGGAACCCAATCATTTCAAGTCCTTGAAAGGTAATAAACTCTCCATACATGATCCTGATGAGGATATCATACAGCCCCAGCAGATACAGTACATTAAGAACGCCTGGAACAATATGGAGAGTGTTGTTTTTAGTTCTGACTTTACCGACAAAGAGAATGGCCTGCGTTCAGTCCTCGACCTCGAGTCGTTCCTAAAGTGGTTCTTGGTAAGTGAGTTCAATGGCAATACGGATATGATATGTCAGGTTTTCAAGTTCAAGGAGCGTGGCGATGACCATTTCTATACAGGCCCTATATGGGATGCCGACCTTGCCCTCGAGAATGATGAGAACACCTATCCTGCCAACCAACGAATGGATTGGACCTACAAGGTTCGTTGTTCAACGGGCCATTGGGATCAGTTTTTGACCCGTGTGCTTTCCGACCCGTCTGTTTTTGCGCAACTGCAGGAGATGTGGGCCAAACTACGTAAAAGTGGTAAGTTCAATCCTGAAGATGTTGCTGCTGATGTTGATTCGCTTCGTGATGAGATTCGTGCCTCTGCCGACCTTAATTTTATCCGTTGGCCATATCTTACACAGTACATCTCGCTTAATCCCCAGGTGCCAGGGTCGTGGGATGCTGAGGTTGACCGTGTGCGTGACTATGTCTATGACCGTGTAGAATGGATGGACGAGATGCTCTCCTATGGTCGTCTCCGTGAGGAGAATGGCGTTTATCAGATTACTTCCGCCATGGATCTCTGTACTTTCAGCCAGATGGTCAATGACATGGGAGAGACTGACGCCAGTGCTGTACTGACTGCAGATATTGATATGGAGTATCTCAGTCAGGATTTCCAACCCATAGGTACTGCAGAAAATACCTTTGTCGGCAAGTTGGATGGAAAAGGGCACGTTATTCGTAACTTACATATCAGCGGCAGTGAGAATATGGGCTTGTTTGGATATGTGGGTAGCTGTACACTTTGCAATATTGTTTTTGACGAGAGTTGCTCTGTAGATGGACAGAGTAGGGTAGCTATGCTTGTGGGCAACGCTCGTGATAACAACGTTGCCATCTTTGGCATAGAGAATCACGGTGCTGTTACCGCTACAGAAGGCGTAGCTGGAGCCCTTGTGGGATATGGCAACTCAAAGGCAACAATTCAAGTTGCTAATTGCTGCAATACAGGTTCTGTTTCCGCCCAATATAATGCGGCAGCTCTTGTGGGACCCTCGGATGGCTATGTGGCTGTGGTTAATAGCTACAATATAGGAACGCTCAAGGGGGCCACGGAGGGTAAGGACTTTGCCTTCGCTGTCAAGGGCTTGTCTGTCAATAACTGTTGGGATTACACATCTTCGCAGGTCAACCACATGACGGCTGATCAAGTTGCCAGTGGCTATCTCTGCTGTCAGCTTAACGGGAACGCAGGCAATGGTTCCTGGCGTCAGAATATCGATAACGGAAAGACGCGTGATGCCTATCCTGTGCTTAGTAAGAGCAGCGGTATGGTCTATTTGATAGACGGACATTACACCAACTGCAATCCCAACGCACAGAAATTCCGTTACTATAACCTTGTCATCACCCGCATCAAGAGTGATCGGTGTATTCAGTTCTCTGAGTTCGATATTCTGGACGAATCATCTAACGAGGTGGAGGAACTCACCATATATGATGGTACGGAATCCAATATCGCTAAGGAGAATTGGTCTAATGCCGCAGATAACAGCGTTTATACCAAATATTGCAATTCGGCATTCGATGGTTATGCTTATTTCCTCTTTGATGCGAAGTCTGCGGTTACTCCCTATGGCTATCGTATCTATACAGCTAATGACACAGGTACTCATCCTGGTCGTAACCCTGTGTCATGGAGGCTTTATGGCAGCAATATCAAATTAGAGAATCCCGAGGATGAAGGTTGGGTGCTCCTTGATGAACGCGAGAATGACTACACTATGGGAGCCTATAATTACGAGCCTTACGACTTCAGTCTGTCATCTCAAGAACCTGTTGTCATTACGGCTATGAGCTATACGCGCGAATATGGTGAGCCAAATCCTACTTTCGGTTTTGTCGTCTCTGGTGCCGATATTCAGGGCAAGCCTCATATTACCTGTTCCGCTACGCAGGCCAGTCCCGTCGGTCAGTATGATATTATTATCGAGAAGGGCAGCGTAACCAGCAAAGTTGACTCCTTCGTTAATGGAACGTTGATTATTGCCAAGGCTCCTTTGACGGTGAAGGCCATTGATGCCACTATGGAGGAGGGTGCGGCAATGCCTGAGTTGACACTGACCTACGAGGGTTGGAAGAACGGAGAAGATGATAGAGTACTGACCCAGAAGCCTCAGGCTACAACAACTGCAACGTCCCAGAGTCCTATTGGCGAATATTCCATCGTCATAACAGGCGGTCAGGCTGTCAACTATGACTTTATCTATGAGGATGGCGTCTTTACAATAACCATGTCTGATGGCATTAAGGCTGTTCAGCATGTTGCTCGTAAGGATTCCGGTTATAACCTGCAGGGTATGCGTGTAGGTCGTAACTATAAGGGCATTGTTGTTGTCAATGGCAAGAAAATATACGTTAAATAAGCTTTCCCTTTAGGGAACGGAACATAAAATGAGTCCAAAGTATTGCTGCTTTGGACTTTTTTTTGTAAGTTTGCGATTGAAATCGCGAACTTACTCTGTCTCGGCATAAAAAAAGAATGGATTCTTTTTGTTCTGCTCTTGACTTTTCGTAATTTTGCAGACCGAATTCAAAAAGAACGAAAATATAATAAATTGAATATACTATGGGAAGAGTACTTATTATTGGTGCTGGCGGTGTAGCAACGGTTGCTGCACACAAGGTATGCCAGAACAGTGACGTGTTCACTGAGGTGATGATAGCCAGTCGTACAGAGAAGAAATGCATTGACTTGGCTAATGTGTTGAATAAGAAATATGGCACAAAGGTTAAGACTGCTCAGGTAGATGCCGACAGCGTTGAGCAGTTGGTTAGCCTGATGAGTTCATACAAGCCTGAGCTGGTTATCAATTTGGCCCTTCCTTATCAGGACCTTACCATTATGGAGGCTTGTCTGCAGACCGGTTGCAACTATATGGATACCGCTAACTATGAGCCCAAGGATGAGGCTCACTTCGAATATAGCTGGCAGTGGGCTTATCGCGAGCGTTTTGAAAAGGCTGGTCTCTGCGCCATCCTGGGTTGTGGTTTCGATCCTGGTGTAACCAGCATTTATACTGCTTATGCTGCTAAGCATCATTTCAAGGAAATCCAGTATTTGGACATTGTTGACTGCAATGCTGGTAATCACCACAAGGCATTTGCTACCAACTTCAACCCTGAGATTAATATCCGCGAGATTACCCAGAAGGGTCTGTATTACGAAAATGGCAAGTACATCGAGACTGAGCCTATGGAGATTCATAAGCCTCTGACCTATCCCAATGTTGGTCCCAAGGAGAGCTATCTGCTTCACCACGAGGAGATAGAGTCACTTGTCATCAACTATCCCACCATCAAACGTGCCCGTTTCTGGATGACTTTCGGTCAGCAGTATCTTACATATCTCGATGTAATCCAGAACATCGGTATGTCTCGTATTGATGAGGTGGAATATAAGGCTCCCAAGGCCGATGGCTCTGGCGAGGAGGTTGTTAAGATTGTTCCTTTGCAGTTCCTGAAGGCAGTGCTGCCTAATCCTCAGGACTTAGGTCAGAACTATGATGGCGAGACTTCTATCGGTTGCCGTATCCGTGGTATTGGTAATGATGGTCAGGAGCATACCTATTACGTATATAACAACTGCTCACATCAGGCTGCTTACGAGGAGACAGGCATGCAGGGTGTAAGTTACACTACGGGTGTTCCTGCTATGATTGGTGCCATGATGTTCCTCACAGGTAAGTGGAACAAGCCTGGCGTTCACAACGTAGAGGAGTTC
>DLBF01000105.1 GCA_002494215.1 Prevotellaceae bacterium UBA7028 | reverse complement strand
GGCTCCTCTTTGTTTGTCGGATAATATATCCTCATACTCCAAGCAGGCGGATAGCATATCCGCCTGAACTGGTGGTTGATAAAAAACTCCATAACTCCTTGCCTCCGTAGAGAAATTTACTCGGCAAGAGATTACGAAAGTTGAATCACAAAAAGTTATCAAAGCCCCCCTACTCCATCGTGGACCAAAAAGGAAAATTCCCTTCCCCCAAGTGAGCGGGGGAAGGGATTGAGAGAGTATGTGTCTGGTTTTACTCCCAGGGATTATATCGCCGGAAGGGGTTTTCGATATAGTTCTCGTCTCTGTAGGTTGTGCCACGGGCATCGGCATCAGTTCCACTGTCGATGCTGTTGGTATTGAAATTGTAGTCGTCACCAGCCAAGAGGCCCTGTGTATGCACAATCTCTGTTTCGGGTTTAATATATTGTCTTTTCATGCTTCCGAATTATTTAATTATGAATTTCTTTCCAGCTTTCACGTATACGCCCTTAGTCAGGTGCGAGATGTCGCCGTTGCTGCTTACAAGCTTGCCGTCAACAGAGTAGACGGGTGCTGCATCTATGTTGGTCTCGGCTATGCCATCTATGGCAGTCACAGCATCGTCCTCGAAAATCGCGTTCAGCACTCGAGCCTCATTACCACCCTTACCCAGGAGGAAAACCACACGGAACGGCTTGGCATTGGCATTGTCCTGAGCCCAAACGAAGCTGCCGTCCTGGAAGAAGTAGGGAATGAAGTTCTTGTTCTTATAGTATGTGCCCACGTTGCTGGTGTGCTTGTAGGTTCCCACTATGCCTTCGGCAAGGGCAGCGGCGGCAGGCGTGGCCGGCACGCTGACAGACTGATTAAGAACCATAGAAGTCTTAGCCTCTACCGGGAGGAAGAAGAACGGTGTATTAGCAGCCAACTCACCCGAAGTCTCAGAGAACGTAACCTTATACGTAGTCTTGTTGGCACCTCCGTAGATGTAGGTCTTCACTCCGCTGCCGAGCATACTTTCAATCTGCGAGCGAGTGAGTGGGAAGGGCAGCATGGTAGACATCATCTTGGCCGAAGTTGCACGGTCGTAGCTGAACTTGTCGGCTGTGTAGGCAAAGGTGGTACCGTATGCGTGCTGCGAAACCTTGGGGTTGCCACCATACTTGTTTTCGCTGCCTACTATCACGCTGGCATAGTCGGTCAGGGCGAGCATCGGCGTATGCCATGTGGTACCTTCGTCGCTGCTTGTAACCACGTTGCACGGATGGCGGCGTGCGCCCTTCTCGGCACCGGTGAGGTAAGGCTCGTTGGCCTCAGACATACCGATAACGGTCTTCTGGTCGGCCTTGATTATGGAGTTGAGGTTGGCACCACGGTCGAAGAACGAGAAGGCGTTATACTTCGAACGGTCACTCATATCGTACTCGGTCACATCTTCAGACGTTGGTGCTGTAGTCCAATAGTTACCGTCGGTGTTGGCATCTTCAAGCAATATCACGTCGCTCACATCGGCATCTGTTGCCGAGATCTTGATGGTAAGGTCGCCAGTGCTGGTAGGCTTGGAAACACCTTCTATCTTGTGCCAGCCCTTCATGTTTGCTGTTGTACTCTCCTCAACCAGCTGTTCGCTGCGACCATACTTGTTGATGGTGGTCTTGGCATCAGGGCCATCTGCAGTCAACGTGATTGAGAAGGTGTTGTCGTTGAGTTGAAGGGTGAGAGGAACTGCGCCACCGCGTACTATAGCCTGAACGGTGTAGTCCTTGGCAGGATTGAGGCCGCTGATGGTCTGGCTTATCTGTGCGCTTCCAAGATGATGATACAAAGTAGTGGCATCACCTGTCCAGTTTGCACTTGACATCTCTTCATATTGTCCCGGAATACCAGTGCCGTCCTTGCCCGTTGCGCTCCATCCATTGAAGTCCACTTTATACGTAAGGTCGCTTGGCATCACCCTTCGGTAATCGGCACCGTTGGTAGCAGCGTTGTAGTTCTCCGATGTAGAATAGGTGAAGTCGAAGCCTCCGCCCACCTCAGCAGCCACCACAGTGTTGCCGTTGTAATCTGTAATCTTCAGGAAGCCCGGCGTAGAGATGCGGTTGAGTTCGTCGGTCTTGCTGGTGAAGCTGCCGGAGGTTATCTCCGTGCCATTATCAAAGTCGATTACCAATTCTCCGTTCTCTTTCTTCGTGGGGTAGTTCATCACCTGATAGGTGTAGGGAGCCGTACCGCCAGTGATGGTTATCTTGGCCGAGTTGATGAACAGTCCGCCCTGTGGCTCAAAGCCAATCCGAGAGTGGAAGGTGTACTGATAGGTATGTATGTCGCCATAGTCGCCATTGGCATCGAAGCCGCGCACCTTAACGAAGATGGTATTGCCTGCAACGGTGTTGGTGTAGCTGTTGTCGGCGCTGGTATACGTAATTCTGTTATTCTCACCATCGTATGTAAGGTTGAATGTTGCTGCTGAGTATTTCGTTGTCTCGTCGAGAGTGAAGTAAGTATTGTTGGCAAATCCGATGGCATACTGCGTTGCCGTGGTATGGATGTCGTCCGAATCATCGGACAGCTCTACGGTGATGTCTTCGCTGGTTGTGGAGTAGAAGTCTACATTGCCATCTTCGGTTCCCGGCGACAGTGTGGCATCAGGTGTGTGGAACTCAAGCCGGTAGGTCATCGTCGTGGCGTTGAACGAGAAGGTGTAACCCAAATAGTTGGGGCTGGCCTCAGGGTTGAGCGACTGGTCAGAGCTTTTGGTAGTCATAGCACCGTGCAGGGCACGACCATCGAGACTGTTGCCCAGGGTTATGAGCGGACGTATGGCATGATCCCAGTCGGCGTTTGATGCAGGCAGCACGTCGAGATAGAGTCCACCCCAGCCTGTTGCAGGGCGATTCACGCTAATCTTATATACTATACTGTCGCACTTGGATACGTCGTCATGATTGTAGTAGTAGTAAGGAGTCATTGTCTGGGCCCGACTGATGTCTATCGACACCTCGCGGCCTGCTTCCCAGTTACCTGCGAGCTTATAGCCATTGGCATCGCTGGTCCCGGCGGTAGTGTAGTTGTAGAGCACATGGCCGCGGTCTACATTGAGGTTGAAGGTGTGAGCCTTGGCAGAGCCTTTGCTGAACGACCAAGAACCAGCATTGTAGGGTGCAGAAGAAGTCTTGTAGGCTGTAGCACCGTCGTAGTTGCTGCCGTTCCAGAAATTTATGAATCTGACATAGGTGTCGAGCTGTCCTGAAATGGGGTGGTCGCCATCGTAGGGGTTGCCGCTGTGAGGCAGATAGCCCGGGGCAAGGTCTGAGGCAGGGCGATAGACCACAACGTCGTCGTCGCGGAGGATGTACCACTGTATCTTTGTGCCTGTGCCAATCGCACTCTTACTTTTCCACGTAACGAGGTCGTCGTCCTTGATGGTGAAAGTGTAGTACTTGGTGCTCATAAGTCCGTCGCCAATCACGGTGCCGCCGTCCCAATAGCGGTTACGCGAGGGCACAAGCTTGAACGACGGCCACTTCTCGCCGTTGGTAATCTGTGGCGATACCCAGTAGTAGTCGTGCGCGCCGTCACCAGCCACGATGCGAGCCTGCCAGTTTCCTGCTACCTTTTTGGCCTCGAGACGTGCCACCTGTCCGTTGGCAAGAGTCGGGATGGTGGGTATACAGTTGTTGTCTCCAGAGCCTAATGTGATAAATGTAGAGCCAACGGTCTCGCCGTTGCCATACCAGGTGTTATTAAGCTCAAGCTTAAAGCGTGAACCGGCAGTGAAGCCGTCAATGGTGTTCAGATACCATGTATAGACATTGTTCTCGCTGTCGAACTCATTGTAGCGGATACCTATCCAATCTACATTGTTGTCTCGCTTATAGGCATCGGTGCGCAGGGTGATAGCCTTTTCTACATAGGGTGCCTGCGTCCATGTGACGGTGAACTTCGCCCCCTTACCTGACTTATCAAGATCTGTGGCTGTAATCGTCACTGCGTAGTTCTTCGTATTCCAATCGGCAGGAAGCGTGATACTGATATCATACTTATTAACATCACTTGCAGCATAACATTTAACGTAATCTCCATTAGTGAGTCCTGAATACTTCTCACCATCATACGCCTTCAACCAATGTTCGCCGTCCCAACCGAGCTTTGGAACCAGGCCGACAGTCTGCGAGATACAGTCAGACGTATAGAAAGTGTAAGCCCAGGTATCGCTTTCTGTACCGCTCGGCATATTCACATCGGAGCCACCTCCGTCGTAGCCTCCATAGAAATGGAGATACATGGCCTGTGCCCGCGCTGAGTTGGGAATAGCCAACAGAGCTACTGTCAGTACCAGTAGATAAGTAAATAGCTTTTTCATTTTTGTTTTTGTTTTATGTTAAAAATCTGATAGTTTTCGTCTTTGGGGGCATCCGTCGCAGACTGCCTATGTTTTTTTAGCCTCGCTCGGGCGTTTCGGCAAGCCTATGGTGGGGCTTGCGAGGTTGTTGAGCTAATTATTCGTAGGAATATTGTGTCGGCGAGGTTTGTGATGGTTTGTTTGTTGTTGAGTGGTAAGCAGAATGATTGGTGCATGACAAATCGGCATTGTCTGCTGCTACAAACAATGCGGCTGCACCTGCATGGGAAGCCTGTGCTTCCACAGCGGCTAAGCGACCATAATTTGGCTGTCTTTTCACCATTATCATTTCCTTATTCATCAGCGGCAAATCGAAATCTGCCGACAAGATATCACAATCTTGCGCTGCAAAAGTAATAAAACTTCTGAATATGAACCAAATTTTCCGACATTTTTGTTAATTTATTTATGTTCATTATGTGGGCGACGGGTGTGGAGCAGGGCTGCGCGAGCAAAGTAATATGGGCCATATTA
>DLBF01000060.1 GCA_002494215.1 Prevotellaceae bacterium UBA7028 | reverse complement strand
TACCCACGAGGGCTCTATAGGCAACCTCTGCAACCAGCAGATAGCAGCCTTGATGGACGAGGTCTGGAAGGGCTTCAACTTCCAGCGTATGGACGAAGCGGAGCAGAAACTCATTAAGCCCTCTAACCTCTAACCCAAATGCGTATTACTCTTCGGAAATTCGTTCCGGCCTTGCTGTCCGTCGTAGCCTTCACGGCGTGCGAGAAGGCTGACTCTACCTATTGTAGTCTGCCGGCTAAATTCGTGTTCGAGAATGCCTACCAGGCTCCGGCCCTCTATACCGCCTGCAACAGCATGGGCGAGTTCTGTACCATTACCCACCCGCCCGGCGGGCAGTTTGTGTTCAAGGGAACATCAGTAACATCCAGTGTTCCCCTTACGGCCGTCGTCGGTTATGCTGGTTTTAATTTAGGGCTCAGTGGACTCATAGTAGGCTTGCCTAATATACCCGAGATAGGTAAGACGGATAGTCAGGTGGTTTGCTTCGATTTGGCCTGTCCCAATTGTTGGGAGGACTATAATTTCGCCAAGCAGCTTGTGATTAAAGAGGGAATGGCTACTTGTGCCAGTTGCAAACGAACCTACAACCTTAATAATACAGGTTTTATTACAAAGGGTGAGGCAGGCAGACCATTGTACCGTTATCGTGTCAGTTATGTAAACAATACCATTGTGGTAAGTAACAGATAAGGTACTTTTCCCTGCTTTTCATAAAAATTTTTCACTTTTCACTTTTCACTTTTCACTTTTTATTGTAATTTTGTCCCCGCTTAAGGCTGCCCAGATGGTGGAATTGGTAGACACGAGGGACTTAAAATCCCTTGACCATTGCGGTCGTACGGGTTCGAGTCCCGTTCCGGGCACCCCATAAAATCCCTCTTGGCTTCATTGCTAAGGGGGATTTTTTAGTGCTCTTAGGAAAAATCCTATCGCCTTTTATCTGTTTTCCTTCTATTAGGACTGATAAATAGGGTACATTTGCATCAGTTAAACATTAAAACACATTAGATATGAAACGCTTACATTACTTGTTTTTGGCTTTGTGCATGGTAGCATCGGCTATGGTATTTAGTTCTTGTGAATATATAGAGGACGGAAAGAAGTCCATGGTTCTTTCTGGCGAGTGGAGGGGAGACTTTGGCATGTATTACACTTATCTCGACAGATATGGTAATGAAAGAACATATGACTCCTATGATACACATATTACCTTCGTTCCTGCTTATGACCATGCTCACTATGGTACGGGTGTGCAGGTTGACTATTACGAGCAGGGCCCCTATGAGTATCAGTACTACCGTTTCCATTGGTCTGTTGATGGGAGCGTTATCTACCTGACATACGATTATGATAACGATCTCGATACACGCATCAGTGATTATCACATGACAAATGATTATCTATCGGGTATCTTTGACTATTCTGGTACTTCGTTCCGTCTGTATAAGCTTGTTGATTATTACGATTGGACTCCTTATGTAAACAGCTATGGTAAAAGGGATAGGTACTATGCATCTGCAACTCGTGCCGATGGCGATGAGGCTACTGATAGCATAGCTGCTCCGACGGAGGAGGGAAAAGTTCTTGTTCGTGGTCGCAGAACCACTACGCTGAAGCAATAAGTTGCCGCTCAATACTACAAAAGCCTGCTGTCTATAATGGATGGCAGGCTTTGTTTTTGTGGTTGTTTTTCCTTCGTAATCGTATTAGTCCTCCTTTTGTCTCCTTCCATATTATAAAATGTATTAAAAAGAATGCCAATTGACCTTAAGTTCAAAAAAATAATTATACCTTTGCAGGCAAAATTTTAGGGATATGAAAAAGCACATTCTGTTTTTGATGTTTATCTGCTGCACATTGTCTTGTGTGGCTCAGATGTCAACCCCAGTTAAGTTCTCTGTTCAGCAGAAGAAAATTTCTGAAAACACATTAGAGGTAGAGTTCGTAGGTAAAGTAGATGCCGGATGGCATGTGTATGGTACGGATATTGCCGACGGCGGTCCCACACGTGCTGAGTTGACATTGGAAAAGACGGTAGGCCTGAAGCCTGAAGGAAAACTCCGTGCTACGGGGGCGCTTCATCGTGCTATGGACGACATGTTCGAGATGGAAGTAAGCTACATGGAGGGGACTGCTAAGTTTGCTCAGAAGTTTACCATAACAGAACCTAAATACGAGGTTGCTGGATACCTTACTTACGGTGCATGTAACGATCAGAACTGTATGCCTCCTACCAATGTTGAGTTTAAATTCGAGGGAACGGGAACGCCTCAGGCAGACAAGGCGGCTGTAGAGAAAGAGAAGGCAGAGGAGAAGGTGGCAGAAGAAGCTGTTCCCGCAGTAGATACAGTTGCTACCGACACGATGGCGACTGATACCTTTGCTGCTCCTGCAGAGTTCTCTGGCGATTTGTGGACTCCCGTTATAGACGAATTGAAGACATTGGAGGATGGCGCTGATACCAAGGATAATAGTCTGATAGGTATCTTCCTTTTGGGAATGTTGGGCGGTCTTGTTGCCTTGTTGACCCCCTGCGTATGGCCCATCATACCTATGACGGTAAGTTTCTTCCTGAAACGTAACAAAGAGCGTAGTAAGAGCATCCGTGATGCTGTTACCTACGGAATCAGTATAGTAATAATATATGTAGCATTGGGTTTGTTCGTGACATTGTGCTTCGGAGCCAGTGCCTTGAACGCCCTCAGCACCAATGCTATCTTTAATATCTTCTTCTTCCTGATGTTGCTGGTGTTCGGTGCCAGCTTCTTGGGTGGATTCGAGATTACCCTGCCAAGTCGTTTTACCAATGCCGTAGATAAAAAGTCTGAGACCACGACAGGTCTTCTCAGTATCTTCCTGATGGCATTTACGCTTAGCTTGGTTAGTTTCTCTTGTACAGGTCCCATCATTGGTTTCCTGCTGGTAGAATTAGGTACAACGGGTAATCTGTTGGCTCCCACCATCGGTATGTTGGGTTTTGCCATTGCCTTGGCTCTTCCTTTCACCCTTTTTGCCATGTTCCCTGCATGGCTTAAGAGTGCTCCTAAGAGTGGTAACTGGATGAACTGTGTGAAGGTGTGTCTGGGCTTCCTGGAGTTGGCCTTTGCGCTGAAGTTCCTCAGTGTGGCAGATTTGGCTTATGGATGGCATCTGCTGGATCGTGAGGCCTTCCTTTGTCTCTGGATTATGTTGTTTGCCTTGCTGGGCGCTTATCTGATTGGGTGGATACGATTCCCCCACGATGAGGATGAATATGACGAGATGGGCGAGGTTGTTGTGAACCACCGTACCAGCATCCCCCGATTCTTTGCAGGTCTGCTGTCTTTTGCTTTTGCCTTGTATATGGTGCCTGGTTTGTGGGGCGCTCCTTGTAAGGCCGTCAGCGCCTTCGCTCCTCCCATGCAGACACAAGACTTTAATCTGTACGACAATGAAGTGAAGGCTCACTTTACAGATTACGACGAGGGTATGGCATACGCCAAGGCTCACAATATGCCTGTGATGATTGACTTTACTGGTTACGGGTGTGTAAACTGCCGTAAAATGGAGGCTGCCGTTTGGACGGATCCTCGTGTGGCAGAGATTATGAACAACAAGTATGTGCTCATTACTCTGTATGTCGATGAGAAGACTCCACTTCCTGAGACATTGGTGGTGAACGAGAATGGCCAGGACGTGAAACTGCGTACCGTTGGCGATCGTTGGAGCTATCTGCAGCGCAGTAAGTTCGGTGCCAATGCACAGCCTTTCTATGTACTGCTCGACAACGAAGGACATCCTCTTAACAAGTCCTATTCTTATAACGAGGATATAAGTGCTTATCTGGCTTTCCTTCAGAAGGGGTTGGATAAGTACAAAGCAGAATAAATGTGCCCTTAGACCGGCTTGCGTGTTGATTCAGGCCGGTTGTAAAAACCATTTAGAGGTATCATGGTGTGCCTCTTTGCAAGATAAGCAAAAAAGTGAAGGCTTTTTTGCTTATCTATTGTTTTTTTTTATAACTTCGTGCCCGAAAAATTGTCTTATGCAAAAATGAGGCATTTCCCTGATTCCGACAAAAGAAAAATAACATATAACAAGAATGGAAAAAATACAAGAACTCACTGAGAAGATCTATCGCGAAGGCGTGGAGAAAGGGCAGGCCGAGGCTGACCGTATTGTAGAGGAAGCAAAGAACAAGGCTGAGCAGATTATCGCAGAGGCAAGAGAGCAGGCTAAGGCTATCGAGGCTCAGGCTCAGAAGAAGGCTGGCGAGTTGGATGCAAATACCAAGAGCGAGCTGAAGCTTTATACCAGCCAGGCGCTGAATGCTTTGAAGAGCGAAATCGTCAACGTACTGACCGATAAGGTTGCTAAGGATGCTGCCGCAAACTTGGCTGCCGACAAGAACTTCTTGGGTCAGTTTGCTGTAGTATTGGCAGGTAAGTGGGCTGAAGGCGAGGCTGTCGTTCTTTCTTCAAGTGAGGCTGAGAGCCTGAAGGCTTATTTTGCTGCTCAGGCTAAGGATCTGCTTGACAAGGGTGTTACCATCAACAAGGTAAATGGTAAGGATACCATGCTTACCATCTCTCCCGCTGACGGTAGCTACAAAGTGAACTTCGGTAAGGAGGAGTTCGAGGCTTACTTCAAGAACTTCCTGCGTCCCCAACTCGTTGAAATGTTATTCTAATGGGCAACTACTATTGCATGATGGCAGGCCTGCCGGATATCGAACTGGCAGATACGCAGCCGGGCATTACCTTCCAGGAACTGCGCGAGCAGTGCGAGGAGCAACTTTCCTCTGGCGATGCCAAGCTGGTGGCTAACTACCTCTACCTGCGTCAGGACTGCACAAATCTGGTTCGCCTGCTAAAGGATCCTGATGCCCAGATTGAGGTGTGGGGCAATTACTCGTTAGAGCAGTTGCGCGACCTTATCACCAGTGCTACGGAGCTGAACTTCAACGTACATCGTTTCCCCGCATTTATGAGTATCTTTGCCCGCGAGTATAGCTACAACAAGGATACTAAGGGCTACTTCCCCGAGGATGAGATTTTATTTCAGTTTTATGACTATGCTATTAAGACCTGTCCTAATAAGTTCATCCGCGAGTGGAATATGCTGAATCTGAATATCACTAACATCCTGACGGCTATGCTGGCTCGTAAACAAGGGTGGAACGTGGCAGATTTCATCAAAGGCGACGGTGAAGTACAGGAGATGATTCGTGAAAACAAAACCAAGGACTTTGATTTGACTCATGAATATGATTATGTAAAGAACTTGGTGAAGATTGTCGATGAGGAGGATCCTGTAAAGAAGGAGAAGATGATTGATGCTTTCAAATGGCTGTGGTTGGACGAGAAGACTTTCTTCAATCCATTTAGTTTGGAAGCTGTATATGCATACATCTGTAAGATTCAGATGCAGTACCGTTGGGCTAAACTCGACCCCGAGAAGGGAAAAGAGACTTTCACACAGATTATTGAAAATCTGCGTGGAGAGGCCAAGGTACCTGAAGAATTCTTGAAATAATTCACAATTCACAATTCATAATTCATAATTATGAGGGAGATTGAAAGCAACGTAATCGCCACAAAAAGCAAATCATTCGCAATAAGGTGTATTCGGCTAAGGAAATATCTCTGTGAGAATAAAAATGAATATGAGTTGTCAAAACAATTGCTTCGAAGTGGAACCAGCATTGGAGCGAATGTGAAAGAAGCGTTGCGTGGACAAAGTCGTCCCGATTTTGGGGCTAAGATGAATATAGCTCTAAAGGAAGCCAGCGAAAGTGAATATTGGATAGAATTATTGCAAGAAACAGATTATCTGAATAATGAGCAGGGTGAGAGTCTGATTGAAGACTGTAGAGAGTTAATTAGGTTGTTGACAAGTATTGTTAAGTCTACATTCAATGCGTCAGCCTAATTGTGAATTATGAATTAAGAATTATGAATTAAATAAAACTATGACAAAAGGAACTGTTAGTGGCGTTGTTGCCAACATGGTCACGCTCCGTGTTGACGGACCTGTGCTCCAGGGTGAGATCTGCTACATCACAACGGGGGGCGACCGCCTGATGGCCGAGGTCATCAAGGTGATTGGTCAGGATGTGTACGTTCAGGTGTTCGAGTCCACTCGTGGCCTGAAGGTAGGTGCCGAGGCTGAATTCACCGGTCATATGCTCGAGATTCAGTTGGGCCCCGGTATGTTAAGTAAGAACTTTGATGGTTTGCAGAACGACCTCGATAAAATGGAGGGCGTATTCCTGAAGCGTGGTCAGTACACCGAGCCTTTGGATGCCGACCGTGAGTGGGATTTCGAACCTATCGTAAAGGTGGGTGACAAGGTTGAGGAGAGCGACTGGCTGGGTAAGGTGGAAGAGAATCACCAGCCCCTGAAGATTATGGCTCCCTTCCAGTTGAAGGGTGTGGCTACTGTTAAGAGCATTGTACCTGCCGGCAAGTATAAGATTCATGATGTTATTGCTGTCCTGACAGACGAGCAGGGAAACGACATCAATGTAGATATGGTTCAGCATTGGCCCGTTAAGTTTGCCATGACTAACTATAAGGAAAAGCCCCGTCCATTCAAACTGTTGGAGACAGGTGTTCGTACCATCGATACCTTTAACCCCATCGTAGAGGGCGGTACAGGTTTCATCCCAGGTCCCTTTGGTACTGGCAAGACGGTGCTCCAGCATGCTATCTCTAAGCAGGCTGAGGCTGATATCGTAATCATTGCAGCCTGCGGTGAGCGTGCCAACGAGGTAGTGGAGATCTTCACAGAGTTCCCCGAATTGGTTGACCCTCATACAGGTCGTAAGTTGATGGAACGTACCATCATCATTGCCAACACCTCTAACATGCCTGTTGCTGCCCGTGAGGCTTCAGTATATACAGCCATGACAATGGCCGAGTACTACCGTTCTATGGGTCTGCGCGTGCTCTTGATGGCTGACTCAACATCTCGTTGGGCACAGGCATTGCGTGAGATGTCTAACCGTATGGAGGAGTTGCCTGGCCCCGATGCCTTCCCTATGGACTTGGGCGCCCTTATCAGTAACTTCTACGGTCGCGCAGGATATGTTTACCTAAAGAATGGTGAGGTAGGTTCAGTAACCTTCTTGGGTACTGTATCACCTGCCGGTGGTAACCTGAAGGAGCCTGTAACAGAGAATACCAAGAAGGTGGCACGTTGCTTCTATGCTTTGGAACAGGACCGTGCCGATAAGAAGCGTTATCCCGCTGTGAACCCCATCGATTCTTACTCTAAGTATCTGGAGTATCCCGAGTTCGCAGAATACATCAAGGGTCATATCAACGAGGAGTGGATTCCTAAGATCCTGAGCTTGAAGACCCGTATGCAGCGTGGTAAGGAAATTGCCGAGCAGATCAACATCCTCGGTGATGACGGCGT
>DLBF01000064.1 GCA_002494215.1 Prevotellaceae bacterium UBA7028 | reverse complement strand
TTGCATCCGCATGGATGGCAAGTTGTACTTCTGTATCGACTTCCTGCACCGTAAGCCCGGTAAGGGTAACACCATTATGAACGTAACGCTGAAGGATGTTGTTAACGGTGGTGTTATCGAGAAGCGTTTCAATATTGGTGAGAAGTTGGAGGATGTTCGTGTTGAGCGTCGTCCCTATCAGTATCTTTACAAGGATGGTGAGGATTTGGTATTCATGAACAACGAGACTTTCGAGCAGATTAACATTCATCCCTCTCTGGTTAACGGCGTTAACTTCCTGAAGGAGAGCGAGAATGTTGAGGTTGTTGTTGACTCAAGTACAGAAACCGTTCTTTACGCTGATGTTCCCGTTAAGGTTCATCTGCAGATTACCTGGACAGAGCCCGGTCTGAAGGGTGATACCGCTACCAACACATTGAAGCCCGCTCGTGTTGAGACTGGTGCTGAGATCCGTGTTCCCTTGTTCATCGAGGAAGGCGAGATCGTTGAGGTTGACAGCCGCGACGGTTCTTACCTGGGTCGTGTAAAAGCCTAATACACAGCCTCTCCCCTAACCCCTCCCCCGTGAGGGAGGGGAATTAAATATTGTCCCGGGGTTCTATCCCGGGACTTTTTCATTATTTTCAGAATGGATCAGTACGCATTATTTTTTGATATCGATGGAACGCTGGTGAGTTTCAAGACGCACCAGATTCCTGATTCTACCATTCAAGCCCTAACTTTAGCCAAGGAGGCTGGGCACAGGATATTTATTGCCACAGGTCGTCCACCTCTTATTATTACCAATCTGGGAGCCATAGAGCATCTGATTGATGGATACGTAACCATCAACGGAGCCTTGTGCTTTATAGGCGACAAGGTATTGAAGTGTAAGGAGATTGCTAACCAGACAGCCCGTTTCGTGGTGAACGATGCCTTGGAAAAGAACTACGGATTGATTATGGTAGGCGAGAAGGATGTGGCTGTATTGGATCCGCATGGCTTGGTAGATAAGATTTTTCGTCAAGAGATATGTGTAGAGAATCTGGATAAGGCACGCCCTGTCGAGGAAGTGCTCCAGCAACGAGTTTTCCAACTAACGCCTTTCTTCGATGAGGATTACGAGAAGGAAATAATGGCACGCCTGACAGATTGTACTGTTGGCCGATGGCATCCTGCCTTTGCTGATATTACAGCAAAGGGTGCTGATAAGGGCGAGGGCCTTTTGGCTATGACACAGCATCTGGGTCTTGACCCCAAGTACACAATGGCTTTTGGCGATGGAGGCAACGACTCTTCCATGATTCACACGGCAGGCATTGGTGTTGCTATGGGTAATGCGATGGATTCCTTGAAGCAGGAGGCAGATTACGTTACAACGTCCGTTGATGATAATGGAATCCGCAATGCCCTACAGCATTTCGGACTGATATAATAAATAAGGTTTTGCCGCCTGGCAAAACCTTATTTGTTTTCTTGCAACCTATTCTTCCAGCAGCTTGAAGCGTTTGGCAGGCCAGCCGAAGTCTTGATACATAGTGGCTGTCAGGTTGTGCTCCGTCGCATAATCTTCCAGTTGGTCTATTATACATTGTTCGCGCCAACCGTCGTCGCTGCTGTATTTTTGGAAGGCTTCGTACTTGTCGCCAAAAATCTTCTTGGCACTTGTCTGGTTGGCAGCTCCATCTGCCACTTGGTCGAAGGCTGTTACCTCGAATCCCTTCTCCGTCTTTCGGATGTGCATCAGTCCTGGATGGTTGCCGCCAGAGATACACTTCAGCGTATCGCCAACCTGGTTGTAGTTGTTCACCCAGAAGTTGCCCCAGAACTTTATGTCCTCGGGATCGCTATCGTCAATATCCACCTTGCTGTAGAAGGGTATACAGTATTCAGCTTGAGCATAGTCTTTCCCTATTTCGCTTACTAAATATCGTTTGACGGCCTGGTAGTAGTCTGTGTTCTGTTCGTTCATCACTTCGAGTGATACCTCGTCGATTTCCTCACTCTCAGCATTGGCTGCCGTCTTGTTGTTGCAGGCCACCATTGTCAGTAGCGTTGCGAATGCAAATAAACTCTTTCTCATTTTGATGTTTTTGGTTAATAAATAAAGAAAAGTTTTAGTTCATTTTCTCTGTTACAAAAATATGTAGGATGTAGAAGAGTAACAAAAAATTGAAAGAAAATAGTGCGGAATCGCCCAAGATTTAACATTTGTATGTGGTTCTGGCAATTCTTTTATTAGTAGTTAACTGTTGAAATAGTGAAAATAAAGGTCTGAGGCGAAATAAAGAAGTAGCGTGGAATTTTTTGTCCGTCGCCTGCGGACTTTTTGTCCGTCCCGTACGGACTCGGTGTCCGTCCCTTACGGACAAAAACCTTATGATTTATAAAATGAGAGATATAAAAATAGGCTGCCCAATTAGTTAGGTTTGTTTTTGTCTTGGGCAGCCTATTTTTCTATACCTTATTATATATATAAGGGAAGTCTAATTTAGCCGGAAGGAGAGAGGTATCCTCATATTGCTGCAAACTTTTTCTCCTTTATCCTCTGCTGGGCTCCATTTGCCGGAAGTTAAGTTTATTACGCGGATAGCTTCTTCCTCTAAGGCTTTGCGAGATGAGTTAAATTCAGCATGAGAGAGGTATTGTGTGTCACCCTCTTTCATTTTGTAGGATGTGACTATTGTGTTTGCGTCTTCACCTTCCACGTCTCTCACGTCCATGCCTAAACCAGCTTTGTTGCTTAGAATGTTTACTTCAGAAAGTGTTCCGTCTTTTTCTACGGTGAATGAGACAGTTATTCTTCCGGCGACTTCACATTCCATAGCTATCTTCGGGTATTTTAAATTCTGAGCAATAAATGAGAACATGGCTTGATCTCCACCTTGGAACTGTGCTCTCTTCTCTGGCGTATTATACACACTATCCTTTGGAGCTTCTGCGCTTGCCGCCGGCTCAGCTTCCACAGTAGGTTCTTCTGCCAGTTCTGCAATTGGTGCAGCAGATTCTGTAATCTGCTCTTCTACTGCAGGGGCAGTTTGTTCTTCCGTGGGAGCGGCAGTCTCTTGGAAGGTTTGCTCAACGGCAGCAACTTTTGTCTTCAGTTTCTCTACGACTTTGCTTTCTGGCGTTGCAAACGCGTAGATTGCAAAACAAGTCACGGGGAGGATGAACAAAGCTTTCAGCATCATCCATCGGTTTGATTTTTTTTGATACATCATAATAATACGTTTTTTTAGTGAGCCCCGCCTGAGGTTGTTGGCAAATGGCTGCAGACGATTGCCGACGGCCTTCACGACGAGAAGTTGTTGATATTGTTTTGCATCGATGCCTTGATTAATGACGGCTTCATCAGCCTGATATTCGTGTAGCGCCTTCAGATCGTTCTCCAGGAACCACACAAAGGGATTGAACCATTGCAGCACTTTCACTACCTGCAGGAGCAAGAGGTCGTAGCTGTGATACATACGGATGTGCTCCTGCTCGTGGGTAAGTATGTTGCGACGATGATTCTCGTAGTCCTCTACACTCATTACTATATAGTGGAAGATACTGAAGGGTGACTTTATGTCCTCCTTTAGGATGATAGTATTGCCATACTTGTCTGTATGCCGTAAACCACCCTTTATTAGCATGCAAGTCTGAATAATCTGCAAAACCAGATAGAGCAGCATGATACACAAACCTGTCCAGTAGATACCTGCCAGAACATCGTTCCAGGTAAGCAAGGGTGCTTTGGTCTCTGCCGTTACTACGATGGTTGGCAATGTGGTAATATAATCGGTACTTGCCATTACAGCCTCGTTCACAGCCGTGGGGTGTGACGTTGAGATGTGCACCAAGGGCAACAGTAGGGATGCCACCAGGGTGAATAGCAGGCAGCAACGGTTGAACCTGTGAAACGTCTCTTTCCTGAGGATAAAGTAAAAGAGGCTGTATAGTAGTGCCAAGGTTAAAGCGGACTTTATGATAAATTCATAATTCATAATTCAGAGTTTGTGAGTTTGTGAGTTGATTAGTTTATGAGTTGATGAGGTGTTGGGCAATTTTCCGATTCGTAAACTAAGCTTTTTGCTTAATTATGAATTATGCATTATGAATTTTGAATTAAGGATACTATCTCCTGTAAGTCTTCGTCCGAGAGTTTCTCTTCCTTTGCAAAGAAGGAGATGAGGGACTTGACGGAGCCTCCGAAGAAGGTGCTCTTAACCTGGTTCATGAACTTGCGTGTATATTCCACTCTGGTGATAAGGGGATAGAAGTAGAACGTTTTGTCGCCCTCTTCGCCCTTGCGGAAAGAAACAAACTCCTTCTTGGTCAGAATCTTCATGAAAGTGGCAATAGTAGAGTAGGCGGGCTTAGGCTCAGGGTACTGCTCTATAATGGCGTGCGTACTCATAGGCTTAGCTTCCTCCCAAAGGATGTTCATGATCTCCATCTCTGCCTTTGTCAGCGTGCTGATTTCTTTCTTATTCTTTATCATGTTATTTAATGTTTTCGATTTATCTGTTGCAAATGTAATTTAAATGTTTAAATCACTCCAAGAAAAAAATAAGAAAAATGCATCTTTCCTATTAATTTTAACATATATTATTAGATATTGCCTTGTTTGAGATTTTTTAATTAAGAATTAACCCCTCTCCGACTCCCCCGAGGGGGAGGGAAGGTTTAGCGGTTAGCGACTTGAAACTTGAAGGCTGCGTGAGCAGGCTCGACCGTAGGTCATACTTGAAACTTGAAACTTGAAACTTGAAACCTGAAACCATCTATCATCTATCATCTCTAAACTCTAAACTCTAAACTCTCCCCTCCCTATACCTTATTATATATATAAAGAGGAATCCCTCCTTGCTTGGTTGCAGGGAGGGATTCCGATATTAAGTGATTATGGAAGTTTCGGTTATTCCTTAACTACCTTCTTGCCATTGACAATGTAAATGCCCTTCTGAGTCTTGCTGACGCGAACACCGCTGATGGTGTAAGCCTCAGCATCCTCGTTAGCATCGTTGATGCCATTGATAGCTGTAGGATCCTCCTCGCCAATAAGAGCGCGAACGGCATTGTCGATAACGAGAGAGATGACATCAGAACCATCGTAGGTTTCAACAATAGTCTCGGGCCATACTTCGCCTTCAAGTACCAAGCTGCCGCCATAGATTACAACAACATACTTGGCGTCTGTCTTAACGTCGCCTACGTCCTCTCTTGCCAGACCCAGAGAATCTGCAAAGTTGGGCTGATCTGTGTGAGTGCTGAAGCTGGTGAACTTAATGTTAACCTTGCCTTCGCCATCAACTGTGATACCACCGTTCTTGCCAACAGCGCCAAAGAGGTGCTTGCCTCTGATAACGCCCTTCTGAGCATATTCTTCGGCACTCATGATAAGTGCTACTGCATTGCCAGTGATGTCATCGGCATTTGCTGTGAGGGTGATTTCGCCCTTGATGTCGGCACTCTTAACGATGTCGTTGCTTACAACATTCTCGAATTTACAATCCTTAATCTTTGCAGGCAGCGGGTTGTAGTAGCCAATTTCCTCGTCGTAACGAACCTCTGAGTAGTTAGTGTTGTCTGCGAAGGTGGGATAAAGCTGACCATCTGTCAAGTCCTGACCCAACAGAATCTCGCCAGCATTTTTGTTGAACTCGTAGCAGAACTTACCGCTCTTAATATCCTCTTCTTTAATCTTGGTGACACCGCTTTGCTGACCTACGGTTTCAATCTCGTAGCAGTTGATGGTCTGAGCGCTACCACGTGTGAATGAGTTGGTACCATAGATACCTTCCAAGGTAGCTGTACTCCAGCAGTTGACAATCTTAGAGCTGCCGTTTGACCAAGAGCAGACAGTAGCAGATTCGCGATTACCCTTGATAGCACCTGTTACATAGCAGTTGGTGATGTACAATGTTGCAGAACCGCCCATATCAACACCCAGAATACCAGATACGTTCTGTGCAGTACCAGTAACGTTACCCTCGTTACCTACATTGGTAATGTAAACGTTACCGCCACCATTGGTACCACCAACTATGCCACAGAATGCGTTACCATTAATAGAGCATGTCTTGTCGAGTACAAAGTTCTTGATGTCGGCACCATCACCGATAGTACCAATCAGACCTGTGTAGTCGCCTCCGTTGATAGTCAGGTTGCTGATGGTGTGACCCTGGCCGTCGAACTCGCCAGTATAGATGTTAGAGGTGCTACCAGCAGGAGTGTACGCTGTGCCACTCATGTCAACATCCTCGTACATACGAACCTTAAGGGCTGTCTTACCACTGTTAACGAGGTTAGAGAACTGAGCCAGAGACTTGGCGCCGACAATCTTCATGTAACCATCTGCATCTTTCTCAAGTTCGCCGCAGACTGAGCAAACGCCGTCCTCGAATGCGTGGGGTGGGAACAGACCTGTAAGGTGGTTGCTGTATGTAATCTCGCCAATAGGCTGTCCGTCGCATCGATATTGTTCTGCTGTTGCATAGACCAATGCACCATCCTTTGCTATAGGCATTGGGCATTCGTCTGTACCAATCTGCTGATAGAAGCGCTCAACTCCATTCTCCTTGCCATTCAGCAAGTATGCCAGTTCACCGTTTGCAACGGCCTCTGCAGCAATCTTGGTGTATTTAGCCTCGTCTCCTGAGCCATAAGAATTGACACTATAGACATTCGTGTTAGGCATGTTGGCATAGTTACGGGCAATGGTGTGAGTATCACCACCTCCATTGGTAATAGTACCTGTGAAAGCACAGTTTGTAAGTGAGGTGTTGCCACCTGACGTCCAACCGCATATACCACCAAAGCATTGTGCGCCTTCTACACCTACGATGTCACCGGCATAGATACAGTTCTCGACGGTAACTACGCCATCTGCGCATCCCAGCAGACCACCACAAGTGTTGTCACCTGTTCTTTGGGTACTGATGTCGATGTCGCTGTACACATTGCGGATAATCTTTCTGTTGTTACCATACTCTCTACCGCAAATAGAACCTGAGAATGGAGATGCACCAGTATAGGTAGATGTAATCTTACCGTGCATGATAACATTCTCGAAGACGAAGTCGCCTGCATATGCGTAAGGCTTAGGCAGGAAGGAAGGACATTGCTCATTGATATCCACCATCTCGATGGTGAGCGTGTGTCCCTGACCATTGAAGCTACACTCACTCCAGTCGCTGCTGTTGAAGATGAGTTGACCAGCGGGAGGAGTACATGTAACGTCGTTCACCAACTTCAGGTTGAACTTGCAGCCGTTTTGCAGACGGTTCCAACCTTCTGCCAGGAAGAGGTCGTCGCCACTGTTGATGAGGAATGACCTGTCGGCGGGATCATATCTTTCAGGATCGTTGAAGTCGAAGCTGTTCCAGTTGAACTGACCGCAAGTGGTGCAGACGCCATACTTGTCGTAAGTGTGTGCTGTAGCTATGGCATTGCTGGGGGTGTTACTGTAGGTGACATCTCCATCAGCCTTACCCTGGCAGTTGGTAGATGCAGAAGCATAAACCTGACCTTCAGAGCGGAATACAGCAGGAACAGGGTATGGATCAGTTCCGAGGTTCTGTTTCCAGCGGATTTGCTTCTGGTCGCTGTTCAGCTGGAAGCAAATCTTACCGCTTTCAATGTCTGCGGTAGTGATAACAGTTGTACCTTTGTTCTCACCGCCAAAGTTATCTACAACATAGTTGTTGGCAACGGCACCAATGGGACGATTATGATAACTGTCGGCATTGTAAGTGTCAAGGTCAACAACTACCAACTTTGCGTCGTTACGAACCAAACCGGCACTCTTGCCGTCAGACCTGTCAAAGTTGCAGTTGTCATTGATTACCAAACAGTTGGCAATGTGACAACGGTCTGCGTCTGCCCATGCGGCAACACCACCGAACCTGCCAGAACCAACGGCATCGATAGCAATCTTGGCAACGCTGTTCTCGATAAGTGAGTTCTTGTTACACTGGCCTACAAAGGCTGCTGCACTGGCATCCGTCATGGCTGTAGGACATTTGATAGTCACATCTGCCCAACAGTCGCGAATAACACCGCCGCTGTAGTTGGCGATACCTGCTGCATGCTGTCTTGAGGTTGTGATGGTACCTTGCACCTTCAGTCTCTTGATGAGTGCCTGGTTGCCGATAGAACGGAAGATGGCAGGACCCTGATCATCCTTTGTTCCGTCGGAGAAGTTGATGGTGATGGTGTGACCAGCTCCGTCGAAAGTGCCGAGATATTCACCGTCGTAGAGTTTGTAGGCATCAATGTTAGTGCCTAAATCAATGTCGGCCGTCAGGATGGCTTGGGCTTTCTTCTGACCACCATTCACGAGTGCAGCGAATTCAGCAAAGTCTTCTGCAGTTCCAATTTGGTATACGCCGTCCACCTTGTCGAGCGCAAAAGCAGATGTACTGAATGTCGTCAGCATCGCGAGCACTGAAAACAGATAGTTTTTCATACTTTGTTTTTTAGTTTAAGTTAGTTAATAATGATTTTATTTTGTTTCTTGATTTATTGTCAACAATGTTCAAAAGTAGAAAAAAATCCTTAAATACTATAATGTATAGGCAAAAACTTTAAAAAAAAACAAAAAAAAGTTGTTTTTGATACTTTTTTATTGCATTTAGAGCATAAAATGGAACTCTTTAGTGTGTAAAAGAATACTGATATTGCAACTTGTGGAATTTATTCCATATCTTTGTTGCCAGTATGTGCCTAAATTGCGTCAATACAATGAAAAAATATATAACAAGCCTGCTGTTGTTCATGTTGTCAGTTCCCGTTCTGGCACAGGAGCAGGCAGACACAGCACTTGTAATCAACGAGGTTCAGGTTTCCAATATCGACCAGTATCTCGACAAGGCCAACTGTTATGGCGGTTGGATAGAGATATACAATCCTTCATCTACAGATAAGTCGCTCAGAAATCTGTATATCACTGATGGCGTGAATGAGACACGTCTGCTTTCTGCTCATGGCAATGTTCCTGCCAATGGATATAAGGTGCTTTGGTTCGACCACCACTATTCAACAGGTAACTATGGTACGTATGCCAGAGCGCAGATACCTTTTAAACTCGATGCAGAAGGGGGAACTATCAGCTTGTTGGACACAGACCGCACGCTAATTTCGTCAGTTTTCTATCCGCCAGCCTTTCCCCGTTGTTCTTGGGCACGTACTCAGGATGGTGGCGAGGAATGGGAATATACCAGCGAGCCGACACCTGAAGCCACGAATGCTACCAGCCAGTTTGCTTCCGATAGATTAGATGCCCCAGTTGTAGATACTGACAGCCGTGTCTTCTCGGAGCCCTTCACTGTTCGTGTCAGCATCCCCTCTGGTGCTACCTTGCGCTATACCACAGACGGCAGTGCGCCAACGGCAACCAATGGCGAGACCAGTACCAACGGTCGTTTTACTATCAGTGAAACAACGGTTCTGCGTCTGTGCCTTGTAGGGGAGGGATACCTCACCAGTCCTGTTGTTACACGTAGCT
Organism: Prevotellaceae bacterium UBA7028; assembly: GCA_002494215.1. The sequence continues at coordinate 6,847 of DLBF01000064.1, read as the reverse complement.
ATATATTCCAGAATCACGACTACTACCTGCCTATTCTGATGGTCTCTTCCAAGCCAGAGAATTTCTTCGACAATAAAATAGGTGTCTTTGTGAAAGGTACCAATGGTATCAGCGGAAACGGACAGAGCAGTGCCTGCAACTGGAATATGGATTGGGAGCGACCCGTGAATATGAATTACTTGGTTCCCGTAAAGGACAAGAACGGGAACGTCCAATATTCCGAGGTACTGAATCAGGAGGTAAACCTGGAAATCGCAGGTGGATGGACCAGAGCTTACGGAGGTGGTACCGTGGATGGCAAGTATTGGGAGACCAGAAGCTCTTTCCGCCTTAAGACAGATAAGATATACGAGGGCGTTAATTCGATAAGCTATCCCGTCTTTCCTTTGAAAAAACATAACAAATACCGTTGCTGGCAAATCCGTAACGGAGGAAACGATACTAATTCACGAACCAAGGATCCTGCCATTCAGATGATAGTACTGAAAAGCGGATTTTATGTTGACGGTCAGGACTACCAGCCTGCCCACATTTTCCTGAACGGAGACTATTACGGCATGCTTAATATCCGCGAGAGCAACAACAAGCACTTTGCCTACAGCAACTATGGCATCGACTTCGATGACATGGACCAGTTTGATCTGAGCAATGCTCAGTACAACCAGAAACAGGGCGATAACAAGGCATGGAATGAATTGGTGAGATTATCTACGACACTGGCTAACACAAAGAGCAGTGTTACCTATCAGCAGATTTGTAACCTGCTGGATATAGACGAATACATTAATTATATGGCGTTGGAGTGTTATATGGGTCCCACGGATTGGATAACGAACACAAACAATATCAAGGGGTTCCGTAGCCGAACAGACGGAAAGTTTCATTTCGTGCTTCATGATACAGACTCTGCCTTTGGTAGTTCCGATATGCTTACTTCTGTTCTGAACACCAGTGGAGGGGCTAATGTGGACGACCTTTTCCGCAATCTGATGAAGTACGATGCCTTCCGCCGTCAGTTTATGGATGCCTACTGTATTGTAGACGGCAGTATCTTCGAACCTACACGTTGCGAGCAGATTGTGATGGATATCTATAACAATATCAATCCGGCTCTGAGATTCGAGGGAAATAGCTCCAGCACAAGCCTTATCAGTACTATACGGTCGGCATACAACGGAAGCCGTATTACTACTTTGCGCAACTATTATAATCTCAGCTACGGCATTTATGCCACACTCTCTGCCAATATTCCAGAGGCACGGCTGGCTGTGAACGGACAGGAGATCCCCACAGGTAAGTTCGCAGGCTACCTCTTCTCGTATGGAGCCCTTCCCATTCAGCTTACGGCAAAGGCTCCTGCCGGCTACACCTTTGCAGGTTGGCAGTTGCAGGATCTGGCAGCCTCCACTACCACGCTGATACCCTTCAGTGCTGATTGGAAGTATTACGACCAGGGGTCCATGGATGCTTACGATTGGAAGTCTGCTGTCTTTGCAGAAGAACAGCACGGCTGGCGGACGGGAACGGCTCCCTTTGGCTATGCCAATGCCGGATACTTTATGCAGGAAAATGCAGCTACCATACTTGATTATGGCAGCAACAGCAGCAGGAAGCGTCCTACCTATTATTTCCGCAACACCTTCGACCTGAACTCTCCTCTTTCAGACGAAGATGTTCTTACCTTTAATTATCAGATTGACGATGGAATGATGCTTTACGTAAACGGACACGAGGTGGGCGGTTACTACATCACCAGCGGTTCCAGATACGAGGACTACACCACCGACGGTCACTACGAGTCGCAGGACCCCTATCAGGGTTGCATAGTCATTCCCCATGAGTATCTTGTTGTGGGTAAGAACCAGATAGCTGTCGAGATTAAGAATGTGTCGGCTTCAAGTACTGATATGTGGTTCGATGGCAGTTTGTCGCTGACGGGTAAGAATGGTCAGATGTTTTCGACAAACTCATCTGTTGATTTGCATGAGAGTTTCACCAAAAACAGCACGTTGGCACTGAAGGCTTTATTTGAGCCGATTGCCGATGAGCAGAAACGCTGGGAAGTGGGTGCTTCGCCGCTGCGCATCAACGAGGTGAGTGCCGGCAACGATATTCACATCAGTGATTATGGCAAGAAATCCGATTGGTTGGAGCTTTACAATACGACAGATCAGGATATCAGCCTGGAAGGTCTTTACCTGAGCGACAACCGCAGCAAGCCCCAGAAGTATCAGTTGCGGAGTGGGGTAGTGCCTGCTCACGGAACCTGCATCATCTGGTGCGATGGTAAGGATGCCATTTCTCAGTTGCATGCTCCCTTCAAGTTGGACAATGCCGATGGTGCCTGTGTTAGTATTCAGGCCAAGGATGGCTCGTGGGCTGATTGTATGGAATATCTGGAACAAGGCAAATGGCAGACCTACGGACGTTATCCTGATGGAGGTAATATGGCAACTATCCTGAACCAGCCTACCATAGACAAGACCAACAAGATAGGAATGAAGGATTACAATTCCGTTACCCCAGCTGGTTGGTTGGGCAATGAGAAGACCATCACTTTGGCTTTGGCTGAGGGTTGGAACTGGACCTCCCATAATATGGCTCAGTCTGTTGATAAGAGCCGCTTCCTTGCTAATGCCCTTTGTCTGCGTGGGCAGAATGATAGTATTGTTCTTCGTGATGAGGCTGTCTGGGAAGGAAAGTTGCAGGCTTTGGAGGCTGCCAAGGGTTATAAGATAAAGATGCAGCAAGCCTCGGATGTAATATTGCGTGGTGTTGTCTATGATGTAACAGTGCCTGTTACCCTGCAGCAGGGCTGGAACTGGGTGGGCTGTCCGCTCTATAATACCACCACGCTGACGGCTGCTCTTGCCAACTATGTTCCCCAGGAGGGTGACAAGGTGGTGGGCCTCGACGCCTTTGCTACCTACGAGGACGGCAAGTGGCAAGGCTCCCTTACTTCGTTGCAGCCAGGGCAGTCTTACCTTTTCTATGCAACTCAAGGGCAGGAATTCTGTTGGCAGAGCTTAAGTCCGCTGAAGACAAATAATCGTCGTTACGCCCCTGCTGAGCAGGCCGAGGATGGTGCTTGGCAGACAGACATTCATGCTTATCCGGATGTGATGACGCTGGTGGCTGATGTGCAGGCCGACGACGAGGTTTCGCTGGATGGCCGCTATTATGTGGGTGCCTTCTGCGAAGATGAGTGTCGAGGCGTAGGTGTGTTGGATGGGGATTTACTCTTTATGAATATTCATGGCGAGGGAACCGACCGCATAGAGTTCCGTCTGTTGGATGCGCAGGGCGAGGTTTACGGCTCTGCCAATGCTGCTTTGTTCCAAGCGCAAACCCAATTGGGAACGGTGCAGCAACCGTACCCGTTGTTCTTTGGTAGTCAGGATGTTATAGATGAAATAAAGCCTACAATTGCATCATCCTCCAAGATACGTAGCGTTCAGTATTACAACCTCCAAGGACAAAGAATATTAAATTCAAATTTCAAAAATCAAGATTCAAAATTCTCGCCTTCTCACGGAATAATAATCCGTAAGGAAATCTACGAGGACGGAACCGTCAGGGTTTTCAAATCTCTATAACTTCCAAGTCTTTGAATTCTCCCTTGTCAACAGAGAAACGGACAAGGGTGCGAACCGTCTGCCAGCCTTGCAGTCCGGCGGCTCCTGGATTGATATGCAATAGCTTAAGCTGAGGGTCGAATTGCACCTTCAGTATGTGGCTGTGTCCGCTGATAAAGAGTTTGGGAGGCCTTGCATACAGTTGTTGGCGTATGCGAGGGTCGTACTTGCCTGGGTAGCCGCCTATGTGAGTCATCAGGATGTCGGCTCCTTCGCAGGTCCAGCGCAACTTGTCTGGGAACATTCGCCTTACGTCCCCGCCATCGATGTTGCCGTGAACAGCCCTCAGGGGAGCAATCTCCTGCAGACGCTCCACCAGTTCCATGCTGCCGATGTCTCCTGCATGCCAAATCTCGTCGCATTCGCCGAAGTACTTGACATAGCGTTCGTCCCAATAGGCGTGCGTATCGCTAAGCAGTCCAATCCGTTTCATGTTTCTTTATCTTGGGTACCATATAGGCCAGAATGCCAGCTGCCAGGAAGAAGCTGATGGCGTCAGAGATGGGCATACTGTACCAGATGCCGTCCTGTCCCCAAATAGGTGGCAGGAAGTATATCAGGGGAACCAATATCAGCATTTGGCGTGTCATGCTCAGGAAGATACTCTTACCAGCGTGTCCTATGCTTTGGAAGAAGTTTCCGATTACAATCTGTGCACCAACCAATGGGAACATAGCCACGATGATACGATAGGAATAAGTGGCAATGCCAGTCAGTTCCTCGCCTGTTCCGAAGATACTGATAACATATTCGGGGATAAGCTCGCCCACCAGTGTGGCAAAGCACGTGATGCACGTGGCAACGCCGATGGTGTATCGCAATACGCGCCACACACGATCGTTCTTACGTGCTCCCCAGTTGTATCCGGCTATGGGCTGCATGCCTTGTACCAGACCTATAACCATCGTCACGAACAGCATAACAATTCTGTTCACAACGCCGTGGGCACCGATGGCCATATCGCCTCCGTAATCCCTTAGTCTGTTGTTGATGAAAAGCACCACGATGCAGGCGCATGAGTTTACCAGGAAGGGACTCAGACCAATGACGATACACTGGCGGATGATGTTCAGGTCGGGCTTGTAGATGCCTCTGCGCAGATGCAGCAACTCTGTTGGCCTGCTGAACAGCTTCAGCTGGACGCACAACGAGACGCCCTGGCTAATAACCGTTGCCCAGGCAGCTCCTGCTATTCCCCAATGGAAGACAAAGATGAACAGCGGGTCCAGAATGGTATTGATGATGATGGTCAGGAAGGTGCAGTTCATGGCTATGGTAGGATGTCCTGCACTTCGCAGAATAGCGTTCAGACCAAAGTAGAGATGTGTCACCACGTTGCCCAACAGGATGATGAACATATACTCGTAGGCATAGGGTAGGGTAGCGCTGCTGGCGCCGAACAGCATTAGAATGTCGTTCAGGAAGTAGATGCAGACGGCAGCGAAAAGGGTTCCCAGCAGCAGGTTCAGCGATATCGTGTTACCCAGAATGTGCTGTGCCGTGTCGTATTTTCCCTGTCCTAATCTGACGCTGATAGTTGTGCTGGCTCCTACGCCAACCATCGCTCCGAAGGCGGCAGAAAGGTTCATGAAGGGACTGGCCACAGCCATTCCGCTGATGGCAATGTCGCCTACTCCCCAACCCACAAAGATACTGTCGGCAATATTGTAAAGGCTACTGGCCACCATGGCTATGATGGCAGGTGTGGCGTATTGCCAGAGTAGCACTCCAATCTTCTTTTCTCCCAACTCTGTTGGGACGTATTGTTGTTTGTTCTTCATCCCTGAAAACTTTTGCGGCTGCAAAGATACGATTAAGCGAGCGGAATACAAAATAAAAGTAATTTTTATTTTTATTCCCGAGCGAAAGTATCTTCGAGACGACAGTCTCAAAGATACGACTAAGTGAGCACAATACAAAATAAAAGTATTTTTATTTTTATTCCCGAGCGAAAGTATCTTCGAGACGACAGTCTCAAAGATACGATTAAGCGAGCGGAACACGAAGTCAGCGAAAGTATCTTCGAGGCGTAGCCTCAAAGGTAGGTATTTCTTTTCAAAAAAAGGCGGTTTCGTGGACGTTGTATCACTTTTTTTTGTACTTTTGTGGTCGAAATTAGAAATAATAACCTTATTTTATAAAGAAATGAGTACTCAAGTAGAAAAGATTAAGGAGTTGGTTGAACTCCGTGCCAAAGCCCGTCTGGGTGGTGGCGAGAAGGCTATTGAGAAACAGCATGACAAGGGTAAATATACTGCCCGCGAGCGTATTGCTATGTTGCTGGACGAAGGTAGTTTTGAAGAGATGGATATGTTTGTGCAGCACCGTTGTACAAACTTCGGTATGGAGAAGAAGCATTATCTAGGCGATGGTGTAGTAACCGGTTGCGGTACTATCGATGGTCGTCTGGTTTATGTTTTTGCTCAGGACTTTACCATCAGTGCCGGTTCTCTGTCTGAGATGCTGGCTAGCAAGATATGTAAGATTATGGACATCGCCATGAAGGTGGGCGCTCCCGTTATCGGTCTGAACGATTCAGGTGGTGCTCGTCTGCAGGAGGGTATCAACGCCCTTGCCGGTTATGCCGAGATTTTCCAGCGTAACATCATGGCCAGCGGTGTTATTCCTCAGATCAGTGCTATCATGGGTCCCTGCGCCGGTGGTGCTGTTTACAGCCCTGCGCTGACAGACTTCACCGTTATGATCGAGAATACCAGCTATATGTTCCTTACCGGTCCTGGTCCTGTTAAGGCTGTACTGGGTGAGGTTGTTACTCAGGAGCAGTTGGGTGGTGCCAGCGTTCACTCTACCAAGAGCGGCGTAACACACTTCACAGCCAGCACCGAGGAAGAGGGTATTGCTCTTATCAAGAAGCTCCTCAGCTACATTCCTCAGAACAATATGGAGAAGACTCCTGTTGTTGAGTGCACAGACCCCATCGATCGTAAGGAAGACTTCCTGAACGAGATTCTGCCCGACAATCCCAACCATCCTTACAACATGTACGAGGTGATTGCAGGTATTGTTGACAATGGCGAGTTCCTCGAGATTCAGCCCAAGTTTGCCAAGAATATCATTATCGGTTTCGCCCGCTTCAATGGTCAGAGCGTTGGTATCGTTGCCAACCAGCCCAACCAGTTGGCAGGTGTGCTCGACTGCAATGCCAGCCGTAAGGGTGCCCGCTTCGTACGTTTCTGCGACGCCTTCAATAT
>DLBF01000048.1 GCA_002494215.1 Prevotellaceae bacterium UBA7028 | reverse complement strand
CAAGAGCGAGCTGACGCAGAAGACAAAAGATGCGGCCGACCAGACCAACAGCGGACTGGAGCGCAGCTATATTACAGCATGGAGCTACGGCATCGGAGAGACATGGACCCTGTTGGTACCCAACACCAAGGGTGGTGCCAGTGTACCCTTGTCGGCTAGCGAAGAGGCAATGAAGCATGCCGACAATCAGTTTATGAGCATCTACCGCCAGCTGGGCCAGTACTGGGGCGAGCAACCCGGCACAAGTGGTCCCGTCTATGTAGGTGCCTTTGTGCTCTTCCTCTTTGTATTGGGTTTGTTCATTGTAAAAGGGCCCATGAAGTGGTGCCTCTTGGCTGCTACTATTCTGAGTATCCTGCTTTCGTGGGGTAAGAACTTCATGCCCTTCACAGACTTCTTCTTGGACTATGTTCCTATGTATGATAAGTTCCGTACCGTAGCCAGCATCCTGGTTATAGCGGAATTCACTATCCCCCTATTGGCCATGCTGGCGCTGAAGGAGATTGCAGAGAATTCAAAATTCAAAAATCAAGATTCAAAAGATAATAGCTCTAAACTCTCATCTTTCAACTCTCAACTGTTAATAGCTTTTGCCACTACAGGTGGTATGTGCTTCCTGTTCTGGCTGATGCCTAATGCTTTCTTCGGCAACTATATCTCTTCATCAGAGATGATGGGCATACAAAGTCTGGCACAGAACGGCGTTCCACAGAGTGTGGTTAACCAGATACTGACTAACCTGAGCGAGATGCGCGAGGCTATGTTCACAGCAGATGCATTGCGTAGCTTCATTATCATCTGCGTGGGTACCCTTATTCTTTTGGTTTACCGTTGGGGCAAGATTAAGACTGTGCCTATGGTGGCATGTATCCTGCTGCTCTGTCTGACAGATATGTGGGGCATCAACAAGCGCTACCTCAACGACGACATGTTTGTGACACCTCGTACTAAGGCGCAGGCATTCCCGCCCAGCCAGGCTGACGAACTCATCATGCGCGATTCTGATAAATATTATCGTGTGCTCAATCTTACGGTCAGCACCTTCAACGACAACACCACCTCTTATTACCACAAGAGCATCGGCGGCTATCATGCTGCCAAGCTACGTCGTTATCAGGAACTGATAGAGGAGCATATATCCACCGAGATGCGTGCCATGCAGCAGGCAGCTGTGGAGAACCAAGGTCTATTAGAGGCCTGCAACGGCGACAGCCTGTATCCTGTGCTGAACATGCTGAACACCAAGTATGCCATCTTAGGCGTAAAGGATGGTGGCAAGTTCCCCATCATGAACCCCTGGGCCAATGGTAATGCATGGTTTGTAAACGAGGTGCAATATGTAGATGATGCAGATGCCGAGATTGCTGCACTGCACGGACTGGATACCAAGCATGTGGCTGTAGTGGATAAGGCATTCCAGCAAGTACTGGGTACAGAAGCCTTGCAACCTGATACCACAGCTCAGGTAACACTGACAGGATACGAGGCTAATCAGTTGACATACGAAATAGACTCACAGAAGGGCGGCGTAGTGGTATTCAGCGAGATATACTATCCCGGTTGGACCTGCACCGTAGATGGTCAGGATACCCAGATAGCCCGTGCCAACTATGTGTTGCGTGCCATCCGTATTCCTGCAGGCAAGCACACTGTAGTCATGACCTTCGATCCTCAAACCGTTCACATAACAGAAGCCATCGCCTACGGTGCCCTAACAATCTTAGCGCTGTTACTTGTTGTATTTATTGCTATGGCAATAAAGAAAAAGGCGGCCTAATTGAGCACAAGCAATCAACATAGGATGACGTGGCGCGCCGCGGCTCATGACTATACACAAGCCGGCGTATACCACATCACCATACGTGTAGCAGATGAATTAGGGCAGGCCCTCGGCAAGGTGGTGGGCGATTTGTCTGCCCCTGATGGCACAGCCAATGCGCCCCGTACTGTCCTTACTCCTATAGGGCAGATGGTAGAACACGAATTACTGTACACCATCCATGCCCTCTACCCTATGGTAGTGATAGATACATACACTATCATGCCAGAACATTTGCATTTTATCTTAGAAGTGCAGAATAGGGTAATGAGCCAGAATGGCAAGATACAATCATTAGGGCAGGTGATTGCAGGGTTTAAGAAGGGATGCAATAGGCGCTTCTGGGAACTTACCAACATAAATGGCGGGAAAACCGCCACACACACTACAGCAAGCGATATAATGTCAGATAGCCAAATGGCTGCTAGTGTTGGCTGCGGTTTCCCCGCAGCATATAAGGTGCCATCCAATGCTACCACAGGGCGCCCTTCCCTTTTCGCCTCTGGTTACTGTGATGTGATGCCAGTGGATGCAGCACAACTGGCTACCCAGCGGGCTTATATTGCAGCTAACCCACGTAGTCGTCTGTTACGTACCAGCAACCGTTCCCTACTTATGCCACAACGCAGTAGCATTGATACTGCCATAACCATTACGGCTCTTCGCGGCTTCCTACAGCGCGAATGCCCTCCCCGCCTGGTTACCCAAGAAGCCTTGTTACAGATAGAATGCCGACTGCTTTCGGATGACAAGAAAGTCATCTGTGACAGTTATGGTAACCAGTCCCTTCTAACACAGCGTTGCCTGCCAGTGGTTTGCCATCGGAAAGACGCAGCCCGTTTCAACGAGCAAAAAAGGCGCTGCATAGAGGAGGCTGAACGCGGAGCGATATTGATAAGCGCACGCATAGCTAAAGGGGAGCAGAACATTATGGACGAAGCGTTGCACCGTGGCTTTCCTGTAGTGCTGATAGTAGATAATGGATTCCCTGAGGTTTACCACCCATCTGCAGAACGCATAGCATATTGTTCCATGGGCAAGATGCTTCTTGTTAGCCCATGGCAATTCCAATACCGTAAAAAAGATGAATCCATCAGTGTGCCTTTCTGTAAAACCATGAACTGCGTGGCACAAGCTCTGTGCCGCACCAAAGATAACTGGTGGAAAGGATAGGCGATGAGATGATAGTTTAGAGTTTAGAGTTTAGAGTTTAGAGATTAGAGATTAGGGATTAAACCTTTTGGGGTATTCTTGGTCTTATAATTGTATGCAAAGGTTATTAGCCATTTTTCTTGTTATGCTACTGATGCTCTTACCCTCGTACAGAGCAGCAGCACAACAGGCTTTGCCCGCACTGAATATACGCGGCACAGTATATGAGAACCAGACGCTGGAACCAATGCAGAGTGCTACCGTTAAGCTTTTTAACGAGAAGGACTCGCTGGTAAAAGGAGCAATGACAACAGAAAAAGGACAGTTTACACTACCGAACGTCAAACCAGGAAAATATACCATCAAAGTCTCTTACGTGGGATACAAAGAACACGTCTTTGGCATTACCCTACCGAACCGTAGCGGCAACTTCAAAGTCAGCGACATTATGATGCGCGAAAACATTACATTGATGAAAGAGGCTGTGGTGGAAGCCAGATTGCCGGAACTGACAGTGGTAGATGATACCGTAATGTATAATGCCGATGCCTTTAAACTGGAAGATGGGGCCATGGTAGAGGAACTGATTAAAAAACTGCCAGGCGTAGTAGAGGACGAGAATGGCGGCTATACCTTCAACGGAAAGAATATCAGCCAGATTCTGGTTGACGGCAAGGAGTTCTTTGGCAACAACCGCAACATGGTATTACAGAACCTGCCGGCAGAGATTGTAGATAAGGTAAAAGCCTACGACAAGAAAAGCGACCGTGCTCGCATCACCGGCATAGACGACGGTGAGGAACGGACAGTCCTGGACCTTGCCATCAAGAAGAACAGGAAACGAGGCTTCTTCGGACATATAGACGGAGCATACGGCACAAAAGACCGTTACAACGGGCGAGTGAACTTCAACCGGTTTATTGGTGACCAGAAATTCAGCGTCATGGGAAACGGCAACAACACGAACGGCGACGGCATGACGGACAACCAGAGAGTAGGTGCCACCATGAACTGGCAGAACAAGGTGGTGGAGCTGAACGGTAGTGTGTACGGCAACTTCAGTCAGCGCAGCAGCGAGAGTCGAAGCAATAGCCAAAACTTTGAGATAAAGAACTCTGCCTATACCAATAGCCACAGCTGGAGCAGCGGCGACAACAAGAACTTCGAGTTCCAATACCGTGTGGAATGGAAACCCGACTCGACATGGAACATCCTGTTCCGTCCCGAGTTCAGCTATGGTAAAAACCACAACACAAACGATAGTGAGTCAGCTGCTTTCAGCGACAATCCCTATGATTATACCAAAGATCCACTGGCCGACTACGCCCAGTTTAGCAAGATTATTGGCGTGAACCATCGGAGAGGCTCCAGTATCAGCTCGTCAAACAATATTAATGGTTCTGCATCAGTACAGGTGAACAAACGGTTAGGGAAGCCTGGACGCAACATCACAGTGAACCTGCGCGGAGGCTATGGGGACAGTAACGGGGAAAGCACAAACTACAGTCTTACCGACTATTACCAGATTCTGGCACATGACGGAGGCGACAGTATATATCATAAGGTACAATACAACCAGAACCCGCAGAAGAACTTCAATGTAAACGCAGGTCTGAGCTATAGCGAGCCTATCGCCTTCCAAACTTATCTGCAACTACACTATGAATACAGCTATAACTACCGCGACAACAGCAGGGAGGTAAGGTCTATCTTTGACCCTTACAACGACATTCTGGGTGTGAACGAATACAACTACAATGATTTCTACTTCTCGCCATATACGGTCAGAGACAAGCAGCAGTGCAACTATACCAAGAATCATTATCAGAACCATAACATCAACCTGCAGCTGCGTCTGAACAGGACAAAATACGAACTAACCATAGGTGGTAACATACGCCCCCAAGTGAGTAGAATCGACTACCAGAAAGGACGTATAGACACGATACTGACCCGCACGGTGGCCAACCTATCCCCCACCCTGCGCTTCCGCTACAAGTTCAGTAGACAGGAGCAACTGGACGTCAGGTACAATGCCAGTACCGGTCAGCCCAATATGACGGACATGATTCCGGACACGCTGTCGGATGCCAACCCCTTGAACATCCGCATCGGTAATGCTACGCTGAAACCTTCGTTCACACAGAATTTCAACCTGGACTACCGCAGGACAGTAATAGAATACCAAAGGACATCTGCACTGAACCTGCAGTTCAGAACCACGAAGAACAGCACAACCAACCGTACAGAATATAATGAGACAACCGGTGGACGTGTTACCATGCCGGTAAACGTAAACGGAAACTGGGACGGATCTGCCAACTTCAACTTCAATACAGCACTTGGCCCCAAGAAATACTGGCATATTAACTCAGGCTCGGAGGTACGATACACCAATGCCGTAGGTTATCTATACAGAAGTAAGGATTCCACCACCGTAGAAAATACCACACGCAGCGGCAACTTCAGTCAACGACTTAGACTGACATACCGTCGGAACTGGGACAGTAATTGGAGTGTGGAGGTTAATGCATCCGGCCGTTTCAACTATAACCTGAGCCGTAGCACCAATGCAACAGCTTCTAACCTGGACCATCACGGATACTCGTTCGGAGGTTCGTTTGTCATTAAGACCCCATGGGACATGACCATATCCTCTGACATCAACGAGAATTGCCGTCGGGGCTATTCGGACGAAAGTATGAACACTAGCCGATTGATCTGGAACGCCAGCATCAGTCAACGCCTATTGCCATACAAAGTCCTGACACTGACACTGAGAGCCGTAGATATCTTAGGACAGCGTGACGACATCAACCGCTCTGTCTCTGCCACCAGCAGAACAGATACCCAGAGCGAGATGGTGCATAGTTACGTGATGTTCTCGGCTAACCTGCGATTCGGCAAATTCGGTGGAAGAGGTATGAGAAGCAACAGAGGAGGTATGAAAGGTGAAAGAGGAGACAGAAGAGGAGGAAGGTTCTGAATCGGACATAGAAGCCTCATAAGACCCATAAGACTCAAATGGTAAGGTGGGATGATAACAGGATAACAAAGGAAAGGGACAAGAAATCAAATTCCTGTCCCTTTCCACTATAATTAAACTAATCTATTAAGCCACTAAGCCACTAAGCTATTAAGCCATTAAGCTCAATTAAAGTGCGTTAGCTGTCAGGATCAATACCAAGAGACCGAGAATAGCGTAAAGCTCGGGGAACACAGCCAATACCATGGTGGTACCGAAAGCGCTGTGACCAGCACCAATAGCACTGATACCGTTAGCACATACCTTAGCCTGACGAATAGCAGAGAACAGGGCAACCAGACCCAGAGCCAGACCTACACCGAAGATAGCACAAGCAGCAGGCATAGTAATCTCGGGAGTAACCTTGCTATTCAGCATAAAGAAACCTACGAATCCGTACAGACCCTGAGAAGAAGGCAGAGCTGAAAGACCCATGTAAGAACCACTGGCAGTAGGATTCTTCTTGAAAGCACCAATAGCTGCATTACCACAGATAGTTACGCCATAAGCACTACCGATACCAGAGAGGGCTACACAAAGAGCTACGCCCAAATAAGCTAATAAAATCTCCATAACTTTGTTTTGTTTTAATTCATAATTCATAATTCATAATTCATAATTTAAGCTTTGCAGAACCAGGCTTTGCAACCTTCATCCATTTGGGACTTTCTATTTTTGGTTAGCCAACTTCGTTACGAACAAGAACCATGTCTTATGAAGGATTAATAATTTTGTTTAATTCATAATTCACAATTCATAATTCATAATTTGAGTCTGCTAGGACAGACTCCGTTACGAACAAGAACCATGTCTTATGAAGGATTAGTATAATATTTGTTTATTTATTGGTTTACCGTTTACTGTTTACCGTTTCTGGCCGTTTTCGTTATTCCGATATTTCGAGATTACGACAAATTATTGCGGCCAATTTTGAATTGTGAATTATGAATTATGAATTTCCCTAAAGGGAGTGTATTCCTTGCCACCACCCTCGAAGTCTGCATTCTTGAAGAACTCTACGAAAGTAAGACGCATGGGGTGCACGAAGGCACTAATCATGCTAAGGGCGAAGGTGATACCATGTCCGAACAAGAGGATAAACACCATAGGCAACCAGCGGACAAACCAAGGCAGACTGCTGGTCATATCATAAGCCAATGAGTTGAACACACCACCCAACACACCACCTGTCAATCCGAGGGCGAACAGACGTATGTAGCTGAGCAGGTCGCCCAACAAACCTGTGGCCATGCCATAAGTTGCCCACACACCGCCACCGATGTTCAACAATGGGCCAGTAATGGGATTCTTATAGGCTGAAGGATTGTTGTACAGGAAGATACCAACGGTGCTGATGCAGATAAGACCCATGAGTATGTACTGTACCACCTCTGGCAATGCCACGCCACAAGCAGGTATGCCATAAAGAGCAATAGCAGACAATAGGGCTGTTACCCAACTGAAAGTTCCTATAGCATAACCGAAGCCGTAGTTCTTCCAAGCCTTGGCACCCTTAAGCACCATACCCAGAAGTACCTGTACCAAACCAATGATAACAGAGATTACCATCATAGGCGAATAACCGAAGATGGGACCTACACCATTATCATTCAGGAAGTAAGGTTTAACGGGAGCCAGTATTGCCCAATCCTGCTTGGTCAGATCGATACCGAACACAGTACCTGTAAGCAAGCCGCAGATAATGGTCATGAGACCCAACCAGATACCCAGACGTCCGAAGCTCTTTGTCTGCTCTGTACCCTTCAGGGCCAAGAAAAGACCGCCCAAGAATACCAGCAGGCCATAACCGCCGTCGCCCAAGCACAAGCCAAAGAACAGCATGAAGAAGGGTGCAAAGAATACAGAGGGATCAATATCGTGATAACTGGGTAGAGAATACATACGCAGGATAGGCTCGAAGAGACGAGTGTATCCATCGTTGGTAATCTGAACAGGCACATCATCCTCGTAAGCAGGATCTTCCATCTCGTAATAGATTTTGTCCTTCTCGAGATACTCAACTAGTGCCTCTGTCTTGTCTGCACGTACCCAACCAATCATCAAACGGAGTACATCGCCAGCTACACGCTCATCACTGAGACGAACCTTGCTGAGGGATATATCATTCTGTACACTGACAAGGCCTGTATTCAATTCCTCACACAGATTGGCATTTATATACAATAATTCAGCACGCAAAGCGTCGAGTTTCTTCTCTTCTTCCTTACGTTCAGCAATATAACCGCTCAAGGTTCCGGCAGGAAGGAAAATCTGCTCTGCTTGAATATCAGGCATTTCCTCGCTGAAGGTGATGAAGTAAATGCTCTTGTTCTGCTCGCTGATAGGTGTAGCAAAATAGGTATCAACCCATTCGTTCTTGAAGAACTTGCTGCTGCAACGGAAGAAATGAATCTGCTGTGCGCTGGCATCGGAAAGGTTCTTGATGCTGGCAGGTTCGAAGTCGCCCCAGGGCTCCAACATCTGAATATTCTTCTGCAAAGCATCTATGTTGTGAAGCAGCTTCAATTCCTCAGCCTGCAAATCCTCGATATGTTGCAACAAAGCCACGGGAGAGGTACTTTCGTCCATTGCCTGAGGCACTTCCATACCATCGTAGGTCTTGGCATATATCTCCAAAGCTTGAATAGCAGCCTTGTAACGCTGCTCCAGCGCCATACCATCCTGCAATTCCTGACTGGTAGCTCCTTTCTGCAACTGTTGGATGTGTACCACACCCAATTCTCGCAATGAAGCGATGAAAGAATCATATTCCTTATCAGTCACCAAGAAGGTGAGCTTTTTCATTTTCTCAATCATACGGCTACCTCCTTTTCTTCTTCAATACGACGCTTTTCCTGCAGTGACTTCAGAATCTTCTGCGAAGACTTAGAAAGGTTCTCTTCGTCCTCCATGAAACGCTTAATCTTACGTACAGCCTCCTGGAAGCCTGGTATCTGAACCTTCTCGAAGAGGTTCACCTTCTGAGTCGTCTTCTTACGAGCATGCTCCAACAGATGAAGCTTTGCGAACACGAACTCACGCTCTACTGCCGTCTTGGCCAAGCCCTGCAGGAGGTTGATACCATCGAAATACCATTTGGGAGCACTGAACAAGCCAAAAGGACGTACATCCAACTCAATGTTATCAAGAACAGGGACACGCACACCGGCCACTTTCTTAACACTCAAGTGAACATCCTTCAGACTTACCAAAGAAGTATCGAACTCGCCCCACAAAGCATACATGCGCTCGTAACCAGCAATCTGGCTTTGCAGTTTATTCTCCAACTCATCAGCCTCCTCCTTGCATCTCTTCACCTCGAGACGTAGGGCTGTCTCCTTGCTCTTGATAATAGGCAAGGTACGCTGACGCATCTTCAAGTTCTTCTCGATCTGCTGAAGAGAGGTCTTATTGTATTGAAACTTTATTGCCATCTAATCTGTTGAGTTAAACTCGTTATTTCAAATATGGCCACAAAATTAGAAAAACTTCACCTAAAATCCAAAAAAAAGAAGCAATCATACTGCAAAAAAGAGATTTCAAGAAAGCAGATACATGGTTTTATGTAAAAAGTCAGTACTTTTGTGATATGAATGACGAAAAATCTCTAAAAGAGCGCACTGCAAAAGGACTGATTTGGGGCGGCTTTTCCAATGGGGCCATGCAAGTGATTGCAGCTGGCTTCGGGATGGTTCTGCTCACATACCTCACACCAGCAGACAAAGGAAAAGTGCAGGTATTGTACATTTTCTCCGCCATTGCCAGTGCGCTGCAGGAGAGTGGTTTCATTGCGGCCCTTTGCAACCGAAAGGAACCGACACACGAAGAATACAATGCAGTCTTCTGGTTCAACATATTGGTCAGCATAACTCTTTATATTGTATTATGGTTCTGCGCCCCACTCATTGCCAACTTTTATGGCGACAAAGACCTGATTTGTCTTTCCCGGGTACTATTCCTCGGTTTTCTACTCTCAGGTATCGGCACTGTACAGAGGGCCTATCTTTTCGGACATCTTATGGTGAAGCAAACAAGTATTTGCTCTATTACCGCGATGATTATATCGGGCATAGTGGGTGTTGTTATGGCTGCAAACCGCTTCGCCTATTGGGCCATTGTATCGCAGGCCGTCTGCTTTGTACTTATCACTCAAATCATGGTGTGGTTCTTCTCCCCATGGCGACCGACACTTCCAAGAATACAGAATTCTGGCGGCAGCAAATTTTACACTCTATACTCTTCACTCTTAACCACCTTAGCTCCCGCATGGAAAATGTTTGGCTTCAGTAGCAAACTGATGCTAACAAACATAGTGAATATCTGTAATCTGCATGCCTTCTCCGTCCTGCTTGGAAGGTTCTTTGGCGTGCATACCGCTGGTGTCTATTCTACAGCTAGAGAATGGGATGACAAGGCCTCGAACACCATCAACGGGATGGTGACGAGCGTAGCTCAGCCCACTCTGTCACAAGTAAAAGAGAACATCGACCGATACCGTCAGGTATTTCGAAAAATGATGCGCTTTATCTGCTTCATAACCTTCCCTGCCATGTTCGGATTAGCCATCATAGCACAAGATTTTATTTTACTGGTGGGTAAGGAAAAATGGGCAGAATCCGGTGTCATGTTGTCAATTCTCTGCATACATGGTGCGATTGTACCCATTACAACACTATACAGCAACCTAACCATCAGCCGTGGCAAAAGTAATATCAACATGATTTGTACCATTGCCCAATGTTTGGCAGTTTGGGCGGGCCTGATTCTTCTTTATCCGAAAGGACTGATGCCTATGGTAATATACTTCATCGGGCTTAACGTTGCCTGGTTAGGTATATGGCAATGGTGTGCAAAGCGTCTGATAGGCCTGCGGTGGAGAGAAGCACTGAAAGATATCCTTCCCTTCCTGATCTTTACACTGATTGTCCATTCCTTTGCGTGGTGGGCGACAAGCGGAATAACAGTCATGTGGCTGAGAATGATAAGTAGAATCGCCATGGCTGCCATCCTTTACGCTGGCATCATGTGGGTGAGCGGCGCTAAGATAATGAGAGAAGCGATTCAATACTTAGTGAAACATTGAACATTGAACATTGAACATTGAGCATTGAACATTGAGCATTAGACTTTTGTTAGGGCGTTTTTCGATATTGCGAAATTTCGATTTTTCGACAAATAGTTGCTACCTAATTATGAATTTTGAATTATGAATTTTGAATTAAAGAAAAGAAATCATGCCTTCGACCTGCTGTGCGGACTCTGCATCCTGCGCATGGTAACACTGCATGTTGTTTGCCAAACAGCACTGAGGCAAGCCGAATGGTGGAAGCTGATTATGGAATGGAGCTTCTACCTGATGAGTTTCTTTTTCTTTAAGGCTGGTTATTTCAACAAAGGTGTGCAGGGTAATTCACGCGCCTACTGCTGGGATAAGTTCCGCCGTCTGATGATACCCTACTTCTCATGGGCAGCCATCAGTGCTGGTATATGCCTGTTCTTTATGTTGGCATTCCCCGGTCGATTTCCAGGCACCGAGCAATCGTTCCACACCTTTAGGGTATGGGTAGGTGGATTCACATGGGGCAATAGTCCGCTGTGGTTCCTGCCTTGTTTCTTTGCCTCGTATATTATCGTTCATTTCATAGAGAAGGTACGACACCTGCATCTCATCATCATACTATTCCCACTGATCAGCTACTGGCTGTATAAGCAGGGGAATCCACTATACCTGATGATGAACAACGTCTTCTGTGGAGCCTTTTTCTTCTACTTAGGAAAGCTCTGGCACAAGACACTGGACAGAACGGGCAACAAGAAGGGCCTCATCCTCAGCATCATATTGGTGATAGCATTTGTTTGTATGAATATCTACCTGCATGGCGAATATGAAATGAAGACAAACACCTTCACGGGGCCATTCTGGAGGGTTATGCTGAACACAATGCTGGCACTGACAGGACTATCCGGCATCCTGCTAACCACAAATGTTAAGCGTATTCCTGGCATCTGCTATATCGGAGAACACAGCATGGTTTATTACATAGGGCACTATCCACTGATTATGTTCTATGTTTTTATAGCCATTCTTCTGGGGCACAACATCAAGAAGAGCGTGCCCGATATGTTTATCATGACCACCTTGGTTTTTATCATCTGCACACTACTGGTTCCATTCATAGAAAGAGTATTCTGGCTAAGCGGAAAGAGCCTCCCCCAGCCCCTCCCAAGGAGGGGAGAACAAGGGGACAACGGAAGCGGCAGGACCGTCTATTTCTACCACACACAGGACACGATGCGGATTGTGAGGGAATGGAAGGAAGGAAAATTCCCAGCCCACTTCCTATATGGAGCATTACAACTGGAGAAGCACGGCTTTGAGGTTATCTGGCATGACCAGATTCACGTATACAAACGGGTGCAAGATACGCTGAAGGCTACGTGGAAGATTCTGACATGTCGCCAACACTATGACGTTCTGTATGCCACTCACACACGAGGCATTGAGCCTATCATCCTACTGCATGCCATAGGCCTGTACCGCAAAAGGATTGTGGTATGGCACCACCAGCCTATTGTAAAGGCAAAGAACTGCCTGCGCGAGACTTTGGCACGTCTTTTCTACAAAGGGATGGATCACATGATATTCTTCTCGGAGAAACTGATGCAGGACAGTCTGCAATCCCAGAAAGCCGACCCAACCCATATGAGCATGGTTCACTGGGGGGCAGATTTGGCATTCTATGACAGCCTTCCCCATTCTCCCGAAAGGAAAGGCTTCATATCCACAGGTAAAGAACTGCGAGATTACAAGACACTGACAGAGGCTTTCAACAACACAGGGTTACCTTTAACGCTTTACACCCAGAAGGAGCAAAAGGGTACGTTTGCCAATCTGGAAATAAAAGACAATATAGACCTGCACTTTGGAGAACGTCTGATGCCCTACGAACTATCCCTGTTGGTAGCTCAGAGCCAATGTGTATGCATCTGCTGCAAGCCCAGCAACTACACTGTAGGACTGACCACCGTGGTTGAGGCTATGGCATTAGGATTACCGATTCTCTGTACCCGCAACCCACAAATGCCTATGGATTTGGAAGCCGAGGGGTGCGGCATCTACTTAGAGCCTTACGACACGGATGGTTGGGAACGAGCTATCCGTTACATTGTAGAGCACCCCGAAGAGGCAAAAGAGATGGGACGTAAGGGACGCCTCTTAGCAGAGAAATATTATAACGTAGAACAGTGTGCGAAGGAGGCTGCCGAGATTATTAGAGTGAAGAGTGAAGAATGAAGAGTGAAGAATTTGGCAGCAATAATTGTCGTAATAACGGTATATCGAAGTAACGAGGGCGGTCTAATTATGAATTGAGAATTATGAATTATGAATTAAACAAACGCATTGAGTGGCTTGATGCCATGCGAGGATTTACCATGCTGCTGGTAGTAGCATATCATGTGGCTCAGTTTGGATTCCAAGAGAACGAGAAAACCAGTGCCGCCCTGCCCTTTCTGGTATTGTTCAGAATGCCCCTGTTCTTCTTCGTGAGCGGTTTCCTGGCTTATAAAGCGAACTTTATCTGGAATATCAAAAATACGCTACCACTGGTAGGCAAAAAATTACATGTACAGATTATTCCTGCCGTCATCTTCCTGTGTATCTTTATCATCTTTAAGACCAACGGAACGTTCTGGGAGGGCTTCCTCAGAGCCATGAAGAGCCCCACAAAGGATGGGTACTGGTTTACCTGGGTTCTACTACAGATGTTCCTGATATATTATGCCATCAGTATTGTTGCCCACTACGTGGGAATTAAAAGAAAAAAGATAAAAAAGAAAAATGATTATTCATTATTCTTCTGGCTCATTGTATGGATACTTTCGATAGTCGCTTACGAAACGTTGTACTTACCCAAAGTATTTAAGTACCATCAGGAACCTATCTATGCTTATACCAGTTTCGTGCAAACCATCCGCTTTATGCAATTCTTCCTTTTAGGTAACATTGTACACCGCTACTGGGATAAGGTACAAAAGCTCTTTGACAGCATATGGTTCTTCCCTCTTGTAGCCACCCTGGCAGTGGTATGCTGTGCTGATATCTTCCGTTGGCATACGCTGAAGTTCGCTTGGACCAACCTACCTCGCACCACAGCCATGTACACGCTGCTTCTGATGGTGGTGATGTTCTTCCGTCATAATCAGGAATGGTTCCGTAAAGAAAAAAAGTTGGGAAAGGCCCTGCAATATGCCGGAGCCCACACACTGGACATCTATCTGCTACACTTCCTGCTCATCCCTTCCCTGCCCTTCATAGGAACATGGCTGAATGTGCACCATCCCAACTTCCTGTTGGATATCCTATGCTCTATTGGTGTGGCCATTCCTATTGTTGCCCTCTGTCTGCTTATCAGTCAGATTGCGCATACCAGTAAGCCATTGGGCAAATTTCTTTTTGGGAAGTGATATCGTATAATGTTTAGAGTGTAGAGTTTAAAGTTTAGAGTCAGTGGAAAGTAGAAAGTTCCTGAGTTGAAAGTTCCTGACAACTATTATGCTCTAAACTTAAAAACTGTCTCTCAACTCTAAACGCTCAACTCTAAACTAAAAAAGCCCCTGAGCGTTTGCTCAGAGGCTTCATTTTATTTCCAATATATATCTGTGAATTCCTTCTTGATGTTTACCTCTTCCAACTTGAAGTACTTGCGGAAGAGAGACCATGTAACATCGAGCATCTCCTCGGTGTTCAGGTTCACGTCGATTGCCAGCAACTTGCTTGAATAATCCTTTGCGAAATCCAAGCAACGGTTGTCGTAATCGGTAAGGTCGAAACCATTCTCCAACTTGGTCTTGGCGTTAGCAGCATCGGCATACAGACGGATGGCAGCATTCATTACCTGTGAATGGTCCTTACGTGTCTTCTTACCAGCAACCAACTGCTTCAGACGAGACAATGAGCGGAAGGGATCGATGACAACCTTACCCACATCACTATCGCGACGAAGATAGAGCTGACCCTCGGTAATATAACCGGTATTATCTGGAACGGCGTGTGTAATATCACCACCACTCAATGTTGTTACAGCGATAATGGTAATAGAGCCACCGCCTACACTCTCGGGGAACTGAACAGCCTTCTCGTAGATCTTTGCCAAGTCTGAATACAAAGAACCAGGCATAGAGTCCTTAGAAGGAATCTGGTCCATACGGTTGCTTACGATACTCAGTGAGTCTGCATAAGAGGTCATATCGGTCAACAGAACCAGTACAGTCTCATGCTTCTCGACAGCGAAATACTCGGCTGCTGCCAGTGCCATATCAGGAATCAGCAAACGCTCTACGGCAGGGTCCTCGGTAGTATTGATGAACGAGATGATACGATCCAAAGCACCAGCGTTAGAGAAGGTGTTGCGGAAGAAGTAATAGTCATCGTTGGTCATACCCATACCGCCCAAGATAATCTTGTCAGCCTTGGCACGCATGGCAACCATAGCCATTACCTCGTTGAAAGGTTGATCGGGGTCGGCAAAGAAGGGAATCTTCTGACCAGAAACCAATGTATTGTTCAGGTCGATACCTGCAATACCCGTTGCAATCAGTTCACTGGGCTGCTTACGACGTACGGGATTCACGCTGGGTCCACCGATGGGCACTTCCTTACCTTCGATCTCTGGTCCGCCATCAATAGGCTGACCATATGCATTGAAGAAACGACCTGCCAACTGCTCGCTAACCTTCAGTGAAGGAGACTTGCCCAGGAAAGTCACCTCGGCATTGGTGGGGATACCACCAGTTCCCTCGAACACCTGCAGGGTAACATTGTCACCCATAATCTTAACCACCTGAGCCAGTTTGCCGTTGATGGTTGCCAGTTCGTCATAACCAACACCCGTTGCCTTCAGCGAACAGGTAGCCTTGGTAATCTGACTAATCTGTGTATATACTTTTTGAAATGCTTGTGCCATTTTGATTAATTCATAATTGTTAATTCATAATTCATAATATATAATCTCGTAGGGTGAAATTCTTATTCATACTTCCAATTATGCATTGTGAATTATGAATTATGAATTGAGCATATTCTTGATTTGCGTTACATAGTCGTAGTACTGCTCGCTCTTGTACTGTGAGTAGTTCATCTGCTTGCACAGGTTGATGAGCTTCTTAAAGTAGTCCACAACATCCAGGAAAGTCTCGAACTGAGTATATTCCTTTTCGCAGATAGTAGTAACCAAGTTCAGTATCTCCTCCTGACGCTCCAATGGAGTAACGGCATCTACCTCATCGAACGCATCCTGTTGTAGGATAACATAGTCGATAACCTCTGACTTCCAGAACGTAACATGGTACTCAACGGGTACGCCGTCATCACCGAGGATGTTG
>DLBF01000097.1 GCA_002494215.1 Prevotellaceae bacterium UBA7028 | reverse complement strand
CACCTCCTTGGCAGGTACCAGCGAGGCAAAGATGTCGACATCGTCCCGTTCGGGATATGGAGGGAATGTCTTAGGCAACATATTCTCCTGTATGGCTCGTGCTATACGCAGTTCGCTGCCTATGCGTTCTNNGTCGCCAATGCAGAAGAACAGCTTTTCATCGCGGATGTAGAAGTCGAACAAGTCACCCCCGACCTCCTTGGCAGAATCCAACATGGCAAAGACCTCGATGTCGTGCCTATCGGGATAGGGCGGAAAGATCTTTGGCAACATGCCACGCT
The DNA here is from genome assembly GCA_002494215.1 of Prevotellaceae bacterium UBA7028. Next base: position 3,656 of record DLBF01000097.1, on the reverse strand, counting down.
GAATGCCACTTGCGATGCGCAGTTCGCTGCCTATGCGTTCTTTCTCGGCATCGGCCTTCTGCAGGGAACGGGCGCTACGAGCCGTACGATATATGATATAACCTAAGAGTGCCATACCTGCCAGCATCAGTATGGACAGGTATATAAGCACCTCGTGCAAGCCTGCATAGATTTCCTTATTGGAGCAGACGACAGACATAGACCACCCCGTTTCTCCGTCAACAGGGGCATAGAAGACACTGATTTTATCACCATGAACATCTATAATATCGCAATGTCCGCTCTTGCCAGCCATCTGTTGTCGGTTGATGTAGCGGGTAATGGTGTCAGAGGAAGATTCTGTTATCTCCTGTATGGTGGTTCGCAGGATAAGGCTCTCATCCGGGCAAACCATAACTGTTCCTGTTCGTGAGATAACAACGTTATAGCTGGAGGGGAAGATATGGTGCGAGTTGATGACGCTCGAAAGCCAACCCAGTGATACATCAGCACCCAACAAGGCGACAATCTTCCCATTGCTGTCACGTACGGGTGTGGTATAGGTGCAGAGCATCATCTTAGCGCCAGTATCATCGTAATAGGGTTCGCTCCAACGACCCTTACCTGCCTTCATGCCGTTCAGATAGAACTCAGCCTCCAGGTAGTTATGGTCGGCACTGCCTATCTGCGCCTCCTCGATGGTTCCATCAGCTCGTTCAGCTACGTAGGGTTCAAACCAATGGCCTATCTGTGGGTAGTAATCCTCCGTAAACAACAGTCCAGCCCCCACAATGGTTTTGTTCTGAACCACCATCCTACGCAGAACAGTATAGAACGAGTCGGGTTGCTCCAGTGAATGTTCTATTGCCCATACGGTATTGTTGATGGTTGTCTCTACAGCCACCATCACCTTCTGAATCTCCAGATTCTTTACCCGCAGTTCGCTTTCGGCCCTGTGCTGCACATCCTCCTGTATTCCCTTACGGGCAAAGAAAAACAGTGTGCCGGAAATGAGTTCCAGCAATACCGCAACCGTCACAATAATTGCTACGCTCGACCTGAAACGCAACGTATTGGGCCATATTCTCTGCAGTATTTTCATGGTCAGGTTACTGTTTACGGATTGCTGGGAAACGAGAATTAATTCTTATCTCCTAATTATGAATTATATGAGGAAAGTGTTTTGCACACCCTCATGATACGTTCGTACTGTTTGGTTACCCGTTCGTCGAACATTGCCTTACATTCCTCTATGAGGGGCTCAGGGAAAGAGTCGGACAAAGAGAGCCAACTGAAGTTTCTGATATACGACACGACTTGTATCTGTTCCTTGCGCTGTGCTACAACTTCTGCAGGCAGTCCGGCAAAGTAATATTCCATGGCCTTGTTCCAGATTTCCGCCCCCATTTCCCGTGGAATACCTATCGTTGCCTCATAGTCGCCAATAAAGCCAACCATAGCCGAATAGGCATGACCCAGATCCAGCAGGGGGTGTCCGTAAGCCACCTCTCCCATGTCTATAAGCATCGGTTCGCCGTCCTGCATCATCACATTCTTTGTCTGAAGATCCAGATGTAGCAGACGATTGCAGGGAGGGATACTGTCAAGGATGCTCAGCAGCATGTCTATGTTCTCCTGAGGGAAGTAGCGGCGTATGTGCAGAATCTGGTTTCTCTCCCTGTCGAGAGCCGATGGCAGGTTGCCGCTAACAGGTACCTCTATCTGATGCAGTTGTTGGAAAAGTTCTGCATACTTCCTTGCGCATTCGTCTAGTTGGTCAGGATTTTTCTTTAAATAGGTACTTAGCGTCTGAGCCTTCAGTAGCTCATATACCAGTCCATAACATTCGCCTCCCACCTCAGGCGATGGCGTAACCTTAACAATATCGAAGGAGATAGCCGTAGGCATACCCAGCACGAAGGCTTCCTTTGACATGGTAATCTCCCCCTTCACCTCCTCAATGGTTGTACCTTCTCTGAACACCTTAATAATCGTGTCGCCATCCAGTCGATACACCTTCCCCACTCCGCCAACACCTATCAGCTTACAGCCCTCGACACTCAGTCGCCGCATGGCACGCTCCACGGTCATTATCTTTGTAAAACCTGTGGTTTCGAGGATACCATAAACCTGTGGGGTCACATGCACCACGCGGAATGCCTTGAAACGCTTGGCCAGAGCAAGGAGGATGCGCAGACCCGAACTGGAGATATACTCTAGTTCTTCAGCATCGCAAACCACTTGGTCTATGTTTACCATTTTATCCAGCTCGCTGTTTATCAAGGCACTGGTTTCTGCCGACGTGGCTGTGTCTAATCTTCCTGCCAGGATGATAGTCACTTCGTTATTGTCAGTTTTGATAATAGTCTTCATAATTGTTATAAGGGAAAGTTAAGATTCTTAGATAGGGTTAAGACATTACGGCCCTCTATGCGCTTGTATTCCATGTTGTCCATGTACTTACGTATCAGATAGATGCCTAAACCGCCTATTGAGCGTTGTTTCACAGAGAGCGATACATCTGCTTCCTTGGCTTTCGTGGGGTCGAAGGGGATGCCGCTGTCGCTAATCTCGAAGAACAGTTTGCCTGCCGAGGCGTAGGCCTTAACATGAATTTTCCCTTCCCACTCCAGGGGATAGGCATAATTCATCACATTAACCACAGCCTCCTCTATGGCCAGTTCCACGTTCGTGGCCGTATCATCGTCAAGATGAACAGTTGCGCAGACATCGCTGACAAAGACATTCAGTTGTTTCACCTCCTGAATATCATTGTTCAGCACAATGCTGCATGGAAGGTATATGGTTTGTTTCATCTCTTAGTTTATATACGGCTTTCTGCTACAAAGATATGGAAATCCTTTAATTAAAACCCCATGGAGACTTTTTTTTTGTGAAAAACAGTAAAAATTTCTGATTATAATACCTGCAGGCCCCTGTTCATGATACCATACTTCTCCATCAGATGACCCACTTGTAAGAAGGGAAAAACAAAAGACCGAGCGAAATGCCCGGTCTTTGTTGTTTAAGAATGTTATAAATCACCACTCTTCTTCCCAAATGTTTTTTTCACGAATACGGGCTTCGCCAGCACCGCCAGTTATGACCTCGTCAAAATTCACATTCGACTCAATCGACATAACACTTGCTTGCATCAGCGCACTCTGCATCTGCAACTTTACCACAGTGATTGTGGGATGAATATATGTTTTCTTCATATTCTTATGGACTTTTAGTATAGAACTTTCTTTCCGTTCACGATGTAAGTTCCCTTCTTCAAACCATTAACCTTTGAAGATTGAACATTAACCTTTCTGCCACTGAGGTCGTAAACAGATTCTTCACTCTTCACTCTTAACTCTCCATTTATAGAAGTGGCATCATCCTCGCCGAATGCCAACTTGAAGCTCTTAACACTATAGCTTGGCACATTCAGATCGAAGTATGCACGGAAGGCACCAATGCGAGCACCATCCAGAGGATAGTACAACTTGTTGCCTGTTCCCAGGAAGATAATACTCTTGTCTGTGTTGTCGAACAACTGACTGCTGTATGTACCCTTGAACTCAAAGTCTGTGCAAGTGAAGCTACGATCGGTATTGTCGATGGTGACATCCGTAAACACAGGGTTCACGATGTTTTCATCACCATTGTTGGCCCACTTAATAATATAAGGT
>DLBF01000206.1 GCA_002494215.1 Prevotellaceae bacterium UBA7028 | reverse complement strand
TTCTGGGCAGTACCCGTCTTGCCGCAAGCCATAAAGTCGTACTTCGCCAGTTCGTGGCACGTTCCTCCTGTTGCCGAAGCGCGCATGCCCTGTACCACATAGTCGTAGGAAGCCCGGCTAGCCATCGTATGACGACGCTTGGTATAGAGGGTGTCCAACGGCTCTCCCTGTACTTTCTTCACCACATGCGGGGTGATGAACCATCCTCGGTTGGCAATGGTAGCGCCCAGGTTGGCAATCTGCAAGGGAGTCAGGTTCACCTCACCCTGGCCAATGGAGATACTGATAACGGTCAGCCCGCTCCAGTCACCTCTGTAAGCCTTGTCGTAATACGGAGCATTGGGAATCATGCCGCGCTTCTCGCCAGGCAGGTCGATACCCAGCTTGTATCCGAATCCCATAGACACCATGTAGTCCTTCCATCTGGTCATGGCATCCTGAACAGTAGGATATTTCTTGCGGTTGCCGAACATATAGTAAAGTCCCCAGCAGAAGTATCCGTTGCAGGATGTGGCAATGGCAGGAATCAAAGGCAGGGGCGACCCGTGGCCATGACAACCTACAGTAAGTCCTCTGTTATGGAATCCATGCGTGCAAGAGTAGGCTGTTCCCGGGGTGATGACACCCTCTTGCAGGAAGGTCAGCGCCTGACTGGTCTTGAAGGTAGAGCCAGGAGGATACTGTCCCATGATAGCTCTGTTGAGCAAAGGCTTATGTGTGTCCTGACTCAGCAGGATATGATTCTTACCTCGCTGACGACCCACCATCATCTTGGGGTCATAGGTAGGACTGGAGACCATACAAAGCACCTCACCTGTGGAAGGCTCGATGGCAACGATACTACCCAACTTGCCCTTCATCAGCCTTTCTCCCAGAGCCTGTAGCCTTACGTCGATACTTAACTTCAGGTTACGACCAGGAACAGGAGCCACATCGAACTTGCCATTCTGGTAGTGTCCTTTCAGACGGCCACGTGCATCCCTGAGCAGAATCTCCTTACCCTTCACGCCACGTAGCTCATTCTCGTAACTACGCTCCACACCCAGTTTTCCTATATAGTCACCACTCTGGTAATACTGATCCTGCGACAAGTCATCAGGGTTCACCTCTCCCACATCACCCAAGATATGGGCAGCATAGGGATGACGGTACTGACGGATGCTACGTTTCTGTATGTAGAAGCCGGGGAAGCGGAAGAGCTTCTCCTGAAAACGGCTGAACTCCTCGGTAGAAAGCTGACTCATAAAGAGCTGCTGGGTGAATTTGCTGTAACCTGGATTGCGCCTGCTGTCCTTAATCTCCTCCATACGATGCTCGTACCATTCTCTGGTGATATGCAGGCTCTGGCAGAGGTCCATCGTATCCACGCCTATCTGCTCGTTCATGATTACCATCACGTCATAGGCTGGCTGATTGTACACCAGCAGTTCTCCGTTACGGTCGGTGATAATACCACGAGCAGGATACTGGATACGCTGCAGGAAAGCATTGCTGTCGGCATTCTTCTTGAAGTCGTCGCTCAGCAGCTGTAGCGTAAACAGCCTAACCAGATAAATCAGTATGATGAGGAATGCCACACCACCCAATATGTACTTCCGCTTCTCTAAATCGTAATTGACAGCCATACGGATGGGGGCGTTTTATTTTGTTTTGCGGAATGTCTCAAGGAGCAGAGCCAGCAGAACACTGCTAACCCAACTTGTTAGCATTAGAATGATAGCATCCGTCATGTGATATAGCGAGAAACTTTCCAGTCCATAATAAACCAAATGGTGGATCATGAAAATAATCATCGTATATCTGACGTAGTTCCAGGTTCCCATCGTCTGCATGGTAGGCACAATGTCCTCGGCAGCATCTCTGGGAGCCATCAGTTTCAACAAGGGTGGCTGTATCAGGGCAGCAAACGTCATAGCACCACTGGCTACACCGGGTGTGTTGCTGAATATATCCACTATCATACCTGTACAGAAAGCCCACAGAAGAACTCCTGCCTTCAGACTACCCAGAGGCATATACAACACCATGCAGGCAATGATGATCGGAGTTCCATAACCCGATATCTGCAGGTGGTTAAGCATCAGCACCTGAAATGCCACTAACAGCAGCATTATCAACAACCGTTTTAACAGAGTTACTATCATTGCCTTCTGAGTGAGTCTAATTCTTCCTTCATTTGATGCTTCAGCACACAAACGTTCTGCACATGGGCGATATCCGTTCCCATCTGAATCTCCAGCGAGTAAGCCAGACCGTCGCCGCTGTTATGAATCTGCGCTACCCTACCCAGGAAGATACCTGCAGGGAAGAGGCTGCTAAAGCCACTGGTCTCCACGATATCACCTATGCGAGGTTTGGCATGGCGGGGCACATCATCCATTGATACCTGTAAAGGATTGCCTCCGTTCCACTTCATATAACCGAAGTATTCCGTTCCTCTCAATCGGCAGCTGATACTGCTACGGCTGTTCAGTACGGAAAGGACAAGGGCGTAATGCGGAGTTACCTTGCTGACAATTCCCACTACACCGGTTCCGCTGATAACACCCATCTCAGGCTCTACGCCATCGTTGCTTCCTACGTTGATGGTTATCAGGTTATCACGCTGACGTACACTGTTGGAGATAACCTGAGCAGGAATCATCTCTATGTCCTTCAGCAAATCAATCTGGTATTGCTGCGTTACGGATGTATCCTTCTTCAGCTCCGCCAACTCATGACGAAGTACGTTCAAGTTGTTCTGTAATAGAATGTTCTGGCGTACAAGGTAAGCGTTCTCCTTGCCCAGATTCATATATTGGAGGCCTTTAGCTTCCCATTCCAACACTTTCCCGGCAACCGCATTGGCTTGTGTAAACCATACGCTACCCTGATAATGGTTGAACTTGAAAAGCATGAATCCACTGAGCACTTCCAAAAGCAGGAAGATAACCCAGTGGACATTCTGTGATATTCTATCGAGTAGTTCTCTCAAATTACATCAAGAAGGGGAATTCACGAATATTCTTCAACGCGATACCCGTACCCTTAGCCACACAGTGCAAGGGATCTTCTGCTACATGGAAAGGAATGCTGATCTTCTCTGTCAGACGCTTTGCCAAACCACGCAACAGGGCACCGCCACCAGCCAGATAGATACCGTTCTTTACGATATCAGCATACAATTCTGGTGGAGTCTCCTCCAAAGCGCTCAGGATGGCAGCCTCAATCTTGGCGATTGTCTTCTCCAGACAGTGTGCAATCTCCTGATAGCAAACGGGAACTTCCATAGGCAGCGCTGTGATACGGTTAGGACCGTGAACCACGTAATCCTCGGGTGCATCGTCACCCAGATCGGCAAGGGCTGCACCAACGTGAATCTTGATACGCTCTGCCATACGCTCACTGACCTTAACGTTATGCTGACGGCCCATGTATTCCTGGATGTCTGCTGTCAACACATCACCTGCGATACGCAAGCTCTTGTCGGCAACAATACCACCCAAGCTGATTACGGCGATTTCTGTGCTACCACCACCTATGTCAACAATCATGTTGCCCTCGGGTGCCAACACATCCAGTCCTATACCGATGGCAGCAGCCATAGGCTCGTATATCAGATAAACCTCACGGCCACCGGCATGTTCTGCGCTGTCTCTTACGGCACGCAGCTCTACCTCGGTACTGCCGCTGGGAACACCAATTACCATTCTCATGCTGGGAGAGAACAGGCGGTTTCCAGAATGAACCATCTTAATCAGACCGCGCATCATCTGCTCACAGGCATTGAAGTTGGCAATCACACCATCACGCAGAGGGCGGATGGTCTGGATTTCGGGATTCGTCTTCTCGTACATCATTTTTGCCTTGTCACCTACGGCAATCATACGCTCGCTGCGACGATCCAGGGCAACAACGCTGGGCTCATCAACCACTATCCTACCATCACTGATGATGATGGTGTTAGCAGTACCTAAGTCCATTGCAAGTTCCTTGCTAAGCGAAAACCATTTCATATTTCTTTATTTAGTTGACAAGTTGGTGAGTTTACCGTTTGTTTCAAGTTTCATGGGTCTGCGACCCGGTTTCAGGTTTCAAGTTTCAAGGAGCTCAACTCCCCTCGCCTCGGAGAGGGGCTGGGGGTGAGGCCCATTCTTCACTCTTCACTCTTCATTCTTCACTCTTTCTCAAACCACGCGTGGATAGCAGTGTCGTAATGACTGCTTACACCGAAGGCACGGGTGGCGAACCAACGACGATCCTCGATCTCGCTCTGTGCGCCCTGCTTCTGCAACAGATCCAACAGAGGCTTGTACTCAGCCTTTGAAGGAACGATGATAACATCGCGGAAGTTCTTTGCAGCTGCACGAATCAGGCTGATACCGCCTATGTCAATCTTCTCG
>DLBF01000026.1 GCA_002494215.1 Prevotellaceae bacterium UBA7028 | reverse complement strand
TTTGTCATTTATCATTTATCATTTGTCATATGTCATTTATCATTTATCATTTATCATGAACGCTATCAAAACAAAGTACTATCTCTCGGCAGCCGTTGTGTGTCTGCTCGGTTGCATAGGCATAGTCTACTATTTCTTCTTCAGCAACTTCCTCCGCGCCGACAGCAGTGCCGAAATCTACATCGATGCTGACGACACGGCCGACTCCGTCTACGTGAAGCTCACCCCCCTGGCTGCTACACATGCCATGAGTGCCTTCCGCACACTTGCCAACCACTACAGCTACAGCACGCGGCTGCACACCGGCCATTACGTGCTGGAGCCCGGCGAGAACACCATTGACGTCTTCAAAAAGCTGAAGAATGCACAGCAGACGCCTGTCATGCTGACCGTGCCTGCTGCCCGCACCATGCCACGCATGGCGAAGCTGCTGTCAGAGCGGCTGATGCTCGACAGTGCCACCATCGCACAGGCCCTGACGGACTCCGCCTTCTGTGCCCAGCACGGGTTTACCACGGCCACCATACCCGCCCTGTTCATTCCCAATACCTACGAGGTATATTGGGACATCACCCTTGAGGGCCTGATTCACCGCATGCAAAAAGAGAACGAAGCCTTCTGGAATGACGAACGCGAAAAGAAGGCAAAAGCGCTCGACCTGAGCCACGAGGAGATCTGCACACTGGCAAGCATCGTGGATGAGGAAACAGCAAACGATGCAGAGAAACCTGCCATCGCTGGACTATATCTGAACCGTCTATACAAGGGAATGCCGTTACAGGCAGACCCAACAGTAAAGTTTGCTGTGGGCGATTTCAGCCTAAGACGAATAACAGGAGAACACCTAAAGAAAGAAAGCCCATATAATACTTACTTAAACACAGGGCTGCCTCCAGGCCCCATTCGTATTGCCAGCATAGCAGGACTGGATGCTGTGCTGAACCACCAGCAACACAACTACCTATACATGTGTGCCAAAGCAGATTTCTCTGGAACACATGCATTTGCCGCCACTTTCAACGAACACAAGAAGAATGCCCGCAACTACATCAGGGCGCTGAACGCAAGAAACATCCACTAAGCGCGGTCGCTACCTGTTATCATACCACGGATGCGTGAGGACAAGCCTTTATTGGCTATAAGGTCCTCAATATTAAGATGCATACGGTAACCCCAATAATGATGAGGATTGGCAGGTATATTTATGCGTTCAGCATCTGGATCAGGGAAGCGGACTTCCTCGTCAATAGACAGCCAATCCTGAAGACTAATAAGACAAAGCATGGAGGGACACGCCAAATGGCGAGCTACCACCTCCTGGCACAACTCACCGGTTATTTGTTGAGGAGCAAAGCCTTGATGCTGAAGTACCTGATTATAATAGCGCTGGGAACGCTGATAATCCTCCTGCCACCAACCACGCAGGGTGGGCATATCGTGGGTGAAGATTGTGGCTACACTGCGATAAGGATTATCCTCGAGACGGGCAAAGGCCTGACCATAGATCTTGGGCATAGTCTGAATCTCGAGAGAGAGAATCTTCAGATTATCCAGCACTGGCTTCACACAGGACGGAACCATTCCTAAATCCTCAGCACAGACTAACATGCGTGTACATTGTACAAGGGCAGGCAGTTTCTTCATGGCTTGAGCATACCAGAATTCGTCGTGCCTGTGGTAGAAATAATCCTCATATAAGACATTAAAAGCCTGCTGCTCCTGCTGCGATAGCGCCTGGAAAACACTTGCTTGCTGAACGGCAATACGAGGATGCAGCAAATCGGGATGCTGGACATCAGGCACAAACAGGACATTATCTATAAGGTGATATAGACCATCGCGAACCTCGGTGGATAGTCTGACAGAAGACTTGGCAAAATACTGTTCTATCCGCCGCTGGGTGGCAAACTGAGGTTTGATATCATAAGTGCCGTCACCACGTTCCTCCAGGAAACGAGCAGCCACCTTCTCGGCCTTTGAACCGAAAACTTGCGTCAGTATCTCATCCGTTATGTAGGGACGCGTAAAGAAGTCATAACGATAACGAAGGCCAAACTTCTCTATCTCCGTAGCATTCAGAGGAAGAGAAGGAGTGAAATAGCCTATCAGCCCATGTATGCTATGACTGGGAATCTGCCAGATACGGAAGAAACCCAGCACGTGATCTATACGGTAAGCATCGAAGTAATCTGCCATTTTCTGGAAACGATGTATCCACCATTGGTAACCATCCTGTGCCATACGTTCCCAGTTATAGGTGGGAAAGCCCCAATTCTGACCATCGACACTAAAATCATCTGGTGGTGCACCGGCTTGACTGTCGAGATTAAAGTAATAGGGCTCAGCCCATGCCTCAACGCTATAACGGCTGATGCCTATAGGAATATCACCCTTCAGTACCACCCTATTACTATGGGCATAATCAGTTACGGCAGAGAGCTGTTTATGTAGCAGATACTGGACAAACATATAATAGCCTACCTCAACAGGATACTTACGTACTAAGGAGAGAGTGTCGGATTGGGAATATGTGCTATACTGGGGCCACTGATGGAAATCTGCCGTATGATACTGATCACGCAACAAGCAGAAGACACTATAAGTGGTAAGCCAATCGGAGTTTTTATGGCAGAAGTCGTGATAATCAGAATCTGAAGTCAAGGCATCCGTCTGCTGCTGATAAAGTCGCCTCAGATACTGATGTTTGAGGGCATTCACGCGGGCATACTGCATCTGGGCAGATGAGTTAAGCACCTCACTTTCCTGACGGAACTGCTGCATATATGCTTCGTCCTGAATAGGAGGAAGCTGTCGTATATCGATATACATGGGATGAAGCGCATAAATGCTGATACTATTATAGGGATAGCTATCAGCATCTGTTCCAGTCTGGGTGGTATCATAGATAGGCAGCAACTGTATGACGTGCATACCTGTCTGGACCGACCAATCCACCATCGAGCGCAAATCGCCGAAGTCGCCAACACCCTGACTGCCACTTGTACGCAAAGAAAAGACAGGAATGACTACGCCCGATGTCTTCCACCATCCTTCGCTAAGGTGCAGGTTATTGTCGGAGAGGACTATTATCCTGCCTGACTCGATGCTATAACTAGGCGTCTTGCGGTTATCTCCCTCTTCCCATGCAACGAGTTCACCACTTGCTTCATCAAGGATGACATATTTATATTCGAAGGGGGCATAAATGCCGTCAGCACTGATGGAAATCCCCCATTCGTTGATGCCAATACGCATCATACGCAGAGAATAGTGTGCCTCCCATGTGCCTAACTGAGGAATACTGCCCGTGAGAGCAAGAATCTGCCCAGCACGTAGCTGGGGAGCTTGTATACGAAAGACAAGTGTCTTATCGAAATAGGCAAAGCGTGGTCTACTGGACGTAAGAGCGCCAATACAATTGGTATAGGCTGTGCTGTACATATGATTACAGAAAGGGACATCACGCCATGAGTCGGAGAAAATAAAGACATGATTGGGCGAGGCATTAAAGGTGCGGGGAACCAAATCCCACTCGCGACGCAAAATGGTGTCTCCCTCATATATTATATATAGGTACGTGAAGATTTCTGACTCGGCATTATTGTAAAAGATCTCCCCCTTCCATATATATCCGTCCTGTGTATCAAGGTGTACCAGTTCTACAATATCCTTGCCACTTTTGCGGTGACGAGTAATCTGGACACATACTTGCTGGCCCCATTCGGTATGGTATTCTACTGAAAAATGCAATTTCATACTCTATTTTTATCTGATTTGAGACAAAAATATGAGAAAAATGGGGAAAAAACAAGGTTGAATTGAAAAAAAAGCCCCTAAAGCTTGGCTAAATGACAAAATGAGAGTACCTTTGCCATAGAGAGATGAGACAAAATACCGCACTGGACTGATCGGGAATCTCATCAATAAATTTTTGAAACCGAGAACGCTTCGCATGCTAATGGCGGGCCACGCCCTGAGAAGGGTAACCTTGAGTCGGTGGATTACAAAGGCGGCGAGCACTCAAAACTTGTTCTTAAGGAGTTTCATCACATCACCAGTGCGGTTTTACATAAAAAAGCGTGCCTCCCTATTAAAGAGAGGCACGTTTTTTTTGCTAATCCTAAAGAGGGCTGTAATTACTTAACCTTGTTTACGATAGCCTTGAAAGCTTCGGGGTGGTTAATAGCAAGGTCAGCGAGCACCTTACGGTTG
>DLBF01000120.1 GCA_002494215.1 Prevotellaceae bacterium UBA7028 | reverse complement strand
TAAGATTCCTAAGACGAATCGTGAGTTTTGGGTGAAGAAGATATGCCGGAACATGGAGCGGGATCAGGAGGAATATCGAATACTGCAAGAGAATGGGTGGCATTGCATAGTGGTTTGGGAATGCCAACTAAAGTCCAAACTCGTAGAACATACCATGCAACAAGTGGAGCTACAGCTGAACAAAAACTTCCTCTCCATATACCAGCATAAATTTGTACCATACATTGAAACAGAGGAAGAATATCTGAAGGCTGCTGAGAGAGAAGAAGAATTAAAGAATCGTTGACCAGCATATGTGGATAATGAAGTGGTATTTGCAAAATTTGCGAATACCACTAAGTATGGTTCTATAGAGGGCAAATCGTATGTAGGCTGAATACGGATCGTTTGCACGTTAAATACACCTTGAATTCAACGTGAATTCGATGGGTTTGGAGGCTGAATTAAAACTGAGAAGAAATAACTATACTGGAAGCAATGGAAGCCCGACACTGTGTTAGGGCATATAAGGAAGTGCCGTTGACGGAGGAGATTGTCAGTCAGCTGGAGGAGAAGATTAGGGAGGTGAACAGTGAGAGTGGTTTGCATGTTCAGCTGATTCTGGACGAGCCAAAGGCTTTTGAGGGTACCATAGCCAAATATGGTAAGTTTAGAGGCGTGAGGAACTATCTGGTTATAGCAGGAAAGAAGTCTACCGGCCTGGACGAATGTGCAGGCTACTATGGCGAGCAGCTGGTGCTGCTTGCGCAGATGCTGGGGCTGAATACTTGCTGGGTGGGACTGAGCTACTCTAAGGTACATGGTACGTATGTGCTGGAGGAGGGCGAGAAGATTGCCTGCTATATAGCATTAGGCTATGGCGAGACACAGGGTAGGGGACATAAGATTAAGTCTGTGGAGCAGGTGAGCAATGCGTCCGACGTGACTCCTTTGTGGTTCCGCAAGGGTGTAGAAGCTGCCTTGCTTGCACCAACAGCCATAAACCAGAAGAAGTTCTCGTTCCTGTATATGGGAATGAATAACGGCATACATCAGGTACATGCCAAGAAGGGCTTTTCGCTGATGGGATACACGAAGATGGATTTGGGCATCGCCAAATACCATTTTGAAGTGGGCGCAGGAAAGGAAAACTTCGTTTGGGTATAGAAAGAAATTTTTTGCCTTTACAGCTTAAATACAAAAATTAATTGTATCTTTGCATGACTGAATTTGAAACTGAACGTAAAACAAATGGCAGAGAGAAGAAAGCAGACAACTAAGATTGTGGAGGTGCCCAGCGTGGACCAGTATGGCCACAAGCAACCACAGAGCCTGGATATGGAGGTAGCTGTGATAGGTGCACTGATGGTGGAACAGGAAGCTTGGGGACAGGTGGCAGAGATTCTGAAACCTGAGAGCTTCTATGATAAACGCCACCAGTTAATCTTCCAGGCTATACAGACACTGAACGTGGAGCAGAAGCCTGTGGATATTATGACTGTCTGCGATCAGCTGGAACGCACGGGTCTGCTGGAGGATGCAGGCGGCAACACGTACCTGATGCAGATTAATGCTGAGGTAGCAAGCAGCGCCCACATCCTGTATCACGCCAAGGTGATTGCACAGAAGTCTTTGGCACGCCAGCTTATTACCTTTGCCAGCTATATTCAGACACAGGCCTTCGATTCAACAATTGATGTAGCAGACTTGATGCAAACAGCTGAAAGTCAACTATTCTCTATCTCGCAGAAAAACCTTAAGAAGGACTATACACAGATTAATCCGGTCATCGACAATGTATATAAACTGCTGAAGCAGGCTGCTGCCCGCGAAGGTGGATTGAGCGGTCTGAGCACAGGATTCGAGGAGTTGGATAAGATGACCAGCGGATGGCAGAACAGCGACCTTATTATTATTGCTGCCCGTCCTGCCATGGGTAAAACGGCCTTTGTGCTGAGTATGCTTAAGAGGATGGCTGTGGACAATGGCATGCCCGTGGCGATGTTTTCACTGGAGATGAGCAACGAGCAGCTGGTGCAGCGTCTGATGGTTAACGTCAGTGAGATTAGCGGTGAGAAACTGCGTAGCGCTCAGCTTCAGCCCTATGAGTGGGGACAGCTGGATGCACGAGTACGCCAGCTATGGGATGCTCCTATCTATGTGGATGATACGCCACAGCTAACGGTCTTCGAGCTTCAGACAAAGGCTCGCCGTCTGGTACGCGAGCATGGCGTGAAGATTATAATGATTGACTACCTGCAGCTGATGCATGCCAGCGGTCTGAACATCAACAGCCGTCAGGAGGAGGTTTCGACCATCAGCCGCTCGCTGAAGGGTTTGGCAAAGGAGTTGAACATTCCTATTATCGCACTGAGTCAGTTGAACCGTGGTGTGGAGAACCGCGAAGGTGAGGAAGGTAAGCGTCCGCAGCTGAGCGACCTGCGTGAATCTGGTGCCATCGAGCAGGATGCCGACATTGTTTGCTTTATCCACCGCCCCGAATACTACCATATTTATACGGACCAGTCAGGACAGAGTTGGAAGGGTCTTGCACAGTTTATCATTGCCAAGCACCGTAACGGTCAGGTAGGGGATATCAAGTTGCAGTTCAAGAGCGAGTTTGCCCGTTTCGAGGATTTGGTTACGCACGTTCCCTTGCCAGGCGAGACAGCAAGTGACATGGGCGGCCGTTTCGTTTCGGAAAAGCTCAGTCCCGAGGAGTTGGCACAGACACAGAGCCAGCTGCCAGAAAACGACGAACCGTTCGCCGGACTTTCAGCGGAAAACGTGCCATTTTAGTTAACCGCAACGTTAACTAAATTCAAAATTTATAAATTCAAAATTCAAAACGTGATCGTAAGCTCGTTTATCGTTTATCGGTTAGCGACCTTAAACTATCTATCATCTATAATTCATCTATAATCTATCTAACAGATAAAAGAAAAGCCCATCTGGTTCGCAGACGGGCTTTCTTGTTTGTTTATGAATCCAGGAATTATTCTTCCTCGGGCTTCATGTTAGTGTAAACGGTCTGAACATCGTCGAACTCCTCAAGCTTCTCGACCATCTTGTTGATAGTCTCGCGCTGCTCGGGTGTAACGTCCTTCAGGTCGTTGGGGATATAGGTGAACTCACCACCGACTTCCTCGTAACCATCAGCCTCGAGCTTCTTCTGAATCTCGTTGTAGCTGGTAGGCTCACCATAGATGGTGATGGTGGTTACGTCCTTCTCCTCGTCGTACTCCTCGTCGTACTCTTCCTCGACACCGCAGTCGATCATCTCGAGGATGAAGTCGTCCATATCCATGTCGGCCTTCTTCTTGAAGGTGAACACACACTTGTGGTCGAAGAGGAATGCCAGAGAACCGGTTGTACCCATGTTACCGCTGAACTTGTTGAAGACACTACGTACGTCGGCAACGGTACGTGTGGTGTTGTCTGTAAGAGTATCAACGAAAATAGCAACTCCGTGAGGGCCGTATCCTTCGTATGTTACTGACTTGTAGTCGCTCTGATCCTTACCCATAGCGTTCTTGATAGCACGCTCGATGTTGTCCTTCGGC
>DLBF01000047.1 GCA_002494215.1 Prevotellaceae bacterium UBA7028 | reverse complement strand
GGCGACGTATCAGGCAAGGGTGTGCCAGCCTCGCTGGTGATGGCTGTAACGAGAAGCCTGTTCCGCTCAGTGACAGCACAGGAGAACGAACCGGGGAAAATCGTCTGCATGATTAACGAGGCAATCTCTGATATGAATGATTCTGGCATGTTCGTCACACTTTTCCTGGGTGTGCTGAATCTGAATACAGGATTGCTCAGATTCTGTAATGCCGGACATGAAGATCCCTTGCTTATCGGCAAGGGCGTGGGGCTGCTTCCTACCAATAACAACATTCCATTGGGTGTCATGCCGAAATGGAAGTATGAGAGCCAGGAGGCAATGATATATCCTAAAACCACAATATTCCTCTATACCGACGGCTTGACAGAGGCTGAGAACAAGAATCGCGCTCAGTTCGGCAAGCTGCGTATGACACGTATTGCCCGGCAGGCATTACTGAAGGCACAGAATATGGGTGATACGTGTGACCCTAAAACAATTATCGCCCTCGAGACAAAGGCTCTTCACCTTTTTGTGGGCAATGCGGAGAAGAGCGATGACCTGACCATGATGGCTATACAATTAGGAGCAAAATAAGGCCGTACATCAATTTAACTGATGACGGCCTTATATAAACTCCCTCAAAGAGAGGGTAGGAACTTCCTATGCAGAATCTTATTCTTCGGACCAGATGTCCCAGGTGTTTTCCTTTGTCAGGGCCTGGCTTCCATCTACTGTGGTGTCCATTATTGGCAGGCTCTCTGCCAGCATGCTGACAACCTGAGCCTCTTCAATCTTCATTGCTGGTTTAAAATAATTCTTCATATCGGACGGACCCACCCCTTCCCCTCCCTTGTAGGGAGGGTTTTTGTAGATTAGGGGGCTTATAGGGTCATTCTTCTAATTGTTATTATTACTTTTGTCTTTATAGTTGAGGTAAGGCTATCCCATCGCCCTCCCTACAAGGGAGGGCCGGGGAGGGTCCTAACGCATGATTTTCTTACCGCTAACGATATTAACGCCTTTCTGCATCTTACTGATGCGCTGGCCAGCGAGATTATACATAGCGGCAGCAGATTCTTCATTCTTCACTCTTCACTCTTCATTTATTGAGGTCTCGCCATCGCCTTCGAAATAGAAGGCCTTGACATTGAAGTTGCCGAGTTGCAGATAGCCCTTGCCAGCAGCAATAGTTGATCCGATAGTGGCCTTGTAGAAGCCTGCCTTCTTGTTCTCTTCCTTAACGAGGATGTACTGGCTGCCGTCGGCAATGACATCTGTTTCGGCTGCCACGAGGAGGTTACCCTCCAACGTTGCGGGGGCTGATGCAGCTGCATTCAATACGTAGGCACCCTTATCGGCCTTTACCAGAACCTCCTCGCCCGCAGGTACTTCTGATGCAGGTGTGAGGTGTACATAACCATCTCTTTCTGACTTGGTTACAGCGAATGCCTGAACCTTTGATTCTGTAAAGTCAACATCCTTCTCGGGAACGTAGGTGGCATAACCTGCCGATGAGAGGAAGACTACGTTGTTCTGGGGAAGAACCTCTGTGCCTTCGGCTCCGAAGTTGTCGAAGCAGAAGTAGCCTGGGGTGTTCATGCCGTAGGCGCTGTTGTCTGAACTGTAGAGGTCGAATTGTATCTTGGCTACCTTGCCTAATTTGCTGAGATCAACATAGCGCCAGTCGTTGAGGATGTAGGCTGTGGCTTCGTCACGAAGGTCGGCCAGATAGTAGTCCCTGGTGCCTGTTACGTTGTCCTCGGCATCATATCCTGTGATGGTTACCTTGAACCAGTCGCCCTTGTCAAACTTCTTGGCAAAGCCATCACCGTTATTCATGGAGTCGTAGGCGTAGCTGCTATTGGTAATGTAGAAGCCGGGCACGACGGCGGGCTGGGTAAGCAGTTCTACAATGCAGGGGCCGTTGAAGGGGGCTGCAAAAGCAACACCGTAGGTGTCTGAACCGTCATAACCGCCGCCCATGACGTTGTTCCACTGGTCGTCGAGAGAAGCGAATTTTGTATCCTTACGACTGGCATAACCAAACCAGTACCAGTAATCATAGTCATGCATACATCCGCTGTGGAAGGCAAAGTCGCCGCTGGTGAAGAACTCGCGGTCATCATCATCCTCTGTACCCACGCTGATATGGTCATCCACAGGTGCTGTGATGTCTGTTACGTCCTCAAAGGTAGCAATGTTAAGGGGCAGGTCAACGGGGATTTCAATAGCAGGAACACGACCAAATACAGCACTCTGAGAGATAGCTGTGAAATTGGGAGCACGACCCGTCTCCTTCGATGTGGCACGATGGTTACCTACTGGGTCTCCAAAACCGCCAATACCCATCACACCGTCAGAAAGTTCTATTGTAGCAGTCGCCCAATCTTCAGGAACAGTGAAAGTGACAGCCTGAGCGGTAGGTGTAGCAGCCATTGTGTACTGGTTGCCTTTTCCGTTCTTTACGCTAATGCCTTCAGATGCTTTCTTGTATGAAAGGAATGCGTTAAAGTTGTGGATACCAGCCAACTTGTTAGCAGGATGATAGAGGCCAGAGTACTGAACGGTAACAGCATCACCAGGTTTCACATTGGTTACGACCTCACCACCTACCATGATGTCGCGATGACATGGCTTAGCTGTCATTACTTGATAAACGCTCTTGCCATCGGCACCAGTCAGACAAACAATGTTACGTCCCTGAGTAAGGTGAAGGGTATAGCTGCCGTCGCCATTAGCAGTAACACCCTCGGTAGAGAAACCTGTGTATGAGGCAGCATTGGTGCCGACAACAGGACGAGCCAGTGTGACGCTGCTCACTCCCTCAGGTGTGAAGGTATAGTCGAAGCCGTCTTCTGTATCAAGATAGTAAAGCACATCGAACTCTGCATCAACATTCTCCATTGCCATCTTGGTGTCAACACCATTAACTTTGGTCAGATAGTCTTTGTTAATAATAATGTTAGGTGTTATACCTGTAGCAACCTCACCAACGGTAACAACAAATGCTCCTGTGTTCTCGGGCCAGATAGCACCCCAGTCGGCACCGCCCACAAAGTCTTTCTTTGTGGCACTGCTATACTGGTTAAGGTGGATGGCATCGTAGGTAACCAATACGATGGCTGTACCTGTACCTACTGCAGTCAGCAGCTCGTTTTCAACCTTCACTACGGAGTTGTCCTCTTGTCCGTTCAGGTTAACAACGGTGAAGTGATAGTCAGGTTCTATGAAGTAGTTGTTTGTGATGCTCTCAATAAGCTGCCATGTACGCATGGGCAGGATGTCGTATGTGTCGCCCACGTTAGCCAATTGCAAATGTCCTGCAGGATTGATGTTCAGGAAAAGGTCGCCCACATTGTACTTGCTGTTAGAGTTTACGTCATGGTCGATGAACTTCGGATCTTTTGCTGTCATGTCGGCATCAGTGAAAACGAGTTCAGGGCGCTTTGTCTCGTCGGCACTCATTGTGAAGAGACCTGCCTGTGTGTACTTACCTTCCTGACTGACACGATAGTTATAGACCTGCTTATCGGCAAGTTTGAATGTGTAAACTGTACCACCATTGGTAATGCTTTCAGGAACAACCTCCTTGAACTTTACAAAATGTGCAGTCTTAGTTCCTAAGAAGAGGTTAGCACCGGATGGAACGGTAATGCTGTACATTACACTAACAGGGGCTTCGGCACTAATGGAGGAATTGAAGGTAACTGTGCCTGTGTAGGAAGCTGTGAGATAACCTTCTGTCTGGCGGGCTGCCGATGGAATGATGTCAAGGTAGTAAGTGTTACCGCTGAATACCATGAACATCTTCTTGCCAGTAGTGTATTCTCCCATTGTGGTGTTAACGGTTTGGCCTTCCTTTGTAGTAACTTTCAAGTCGAAAGTATAGTCGCTACCATAGACCCAACCGGTGTTCTTTACTGTAATCTCAGGAGAGTAAATTGAAAAGGCGGTATGGTCGGCATCTATGTCCAACTGGATGGTTCCGCTTACAGTTTCACCATCGGCGGCAGTTGCTGTCAGTAGATAAGAGCCGTCAGGCGCATCGAAGGTGTATTTGTTGCTTGTAGGATTGCCCACATTCACACTTTCGCTGGTCGTTATGTTGACCAACGACTTGATAAGCTTACTCTTAGCGTTCATTGTCACCTCTACCTGGGTGGCAAAGACATTGCTCGCTGCGAACAGTGTCAACGTCGCGATACTTAGTAGAAACTTTCTCATGTTTTTGTTAATAATCATGTTAAACATTACTTTACATATATTATTTTTTTTCTATCCTTTATGTATAGGGTGTTATCCTTTAACTGTGAATTTATTAAGCAACCTTGTAGATTATAGATATAATGATCTTTGCTCAACGATAAAGCCTCGATAGTTGGAATGCCATCAACGTGTTCGTCAGTTGGCAGCGCCAGAAAGTGGCCAGGGTTTATATAAACCTTGTGCTTACCTAAATACTCTCCCTCTGGTGACCACTGGTAAAGATAGCCAGCACCTTCGAACGAACCAGCGTCTGTACCATAGATGTATCCACTATAAGGATTCACGTATATTCCGTAGGGTTGACCCATGTCGGCAAAGTCATTCCCTAATGTTCCAGGCAACGTCTGCTCTAATCCTTGTTCCCCTTGACTCTCTATAATAAGCTGCGGATCGATGGTAAGATAAGAGAACTCATATTCGCCATACAGATAAGAGAAGCTGGAACCTATGGCTAGGAATTTGCCATCGAGGGTGGTGCAGTTATAGGTGACGGGGTAATCGAAAACGACATAACAGCCTTCACCGCTAAGCGCTTTCTTGCAGTCGAAGATGATACCGCAGGCAGGTGTCTCGTAATAGTCGCCGGGCGAGTTGATGCACAGATACTGTCCGCTCTGTGACATTTTTCCGTATAGGTTAGGTACCTGAGTATCTATTACCCTTTCTATCGTCATGGAATTGGCGTTGATGATGCTCACAGTAGTCTCATACTCGTGGTCCTCTTGCCCGGCATACCCGCCTGTGTTAGCCACAAAGAGGCGGCCGTCGTAGAGCGCGATTCCTTCAGGCTCGTAACCTACCTCGCAGGTGGCGATGACTTTGAAATTGCTAATGTCTATTTTTGCTACAAAGCCTTTCTCGAAGTACTGAGTGCCGTTTACCGTCTCGCATTCATGTCCGTAGCTGGTTACATAGACGTACTTGCCATCAGTACAGAGTTTACGGTTATTGGGAACATCCTCTGTGGCTGCCACAGCCTTGCCGTCGGGCGTGATAAACTGGACAACGTTTGACCAATTGATAGCAATGGCTATCAGGTCCTCATTCACCTGAATGATATCATTGGGCGTGTCACCCAACTTGGAACCGTTTACATCACGGAACCACTGGTTGCTCACCACCTTCCCGTCCTCAAAGTAGGTAACCCTCCCGTTGTCAGCCTGCCATAGTCCTTCATTCAGCAGTATAATCCGCTCCTGCGCCTGAATGCTTGCAACAATAAGATTTAATAGTATAAATATTTTCTTTTTCATATTTGTTCACTCTTTATTCACTCCCCTCAAAGGGGGAGCCGGAGGGGGCTTTTATATTCCTAATGATAGTGTCAGTTTATAATTCCTGCCAGGCATGGGGTAACGAGGAATGTGTTCATATTGAATATCCAGCACATCGCATACCTCCAGACAGAGCCCCATGGATACCTTGCGGATGTTATGCGTATAGGATAGCTTCATATCCACATTATGGTATGGGGCCAGGATATCCTCGGGGTCGGCTTTACTCCACATACGTTCTCCTACGTAGAGGTAGGAAGTGGTGAACTGCAGGGTTCTCCACCCTAAGATGGCTGTAATACCTGTAGAAAGGGTGGGTGAGTAACAGATGGGCTTGTCGTACATGTCCTCATCTTCAGGATCAGTACGGTCCACATCATGCTGCCATGTGAGCGAGGTAATCAGCGAGCAGTTCCAGTCGCCTCTTTTATAATGTCCCTTGACGGTAGCATTCAGTCCCCTGCAGAAAGTATAGCCATAGTTCATCATAGACCATGTATAGGTCCCTTTCAGTGGCAGACAGACAATGCGGTTCTCAATCTTGTTCTGATAAACATCACACTGAATGTCTAATGCCAATTTTGAATTTTGAATTTTGAATTTTGAATTATCAAGATGGTATTCCACGCCCAGATTCCATTGTTTGGTGTATTCAGGTTTCAGGTTGCGGTTTCCCACCTGCGTATAGTAGAGGTCGTTGAGCGTTGGGGCACGGAAGATTTCCTTGTACCATCCGCGTAGTGTTATATTATTATATAAGGTATAGGCAAGAGAGACAGCAGGCGTCCAACGATCCAACGGGTCGGCAGCACCTACATGTGCAAAGGTGAAGTCATTATACCGTTGATGCAACAACGATGCTGCTGCCTGAATGCCGCGATAGTTCATCTGTGCGGCCAGTACCTGCTTCTGATCTACACGTTTCACGTCATCGAACCGTTTCAGGTCGGCACGTAGAATACTGTAGCGAATGTCGTAGCTGGTAGAGAGAGAAAGCCACTTCCAAGGCAGGTAAGCAAGGCAGAGGGCACCATACATATCCTGTTGGCGGTAGTGGTTATCCACACGTGCTGTGTTTTGGTTCTCAGGGTAATTGGTGCAATAGCGTAGATACTCGTTTGTATATTTTGTGTTAGCCTTAAATAGTATTTTTCTGTGGAACTTCTCCTGATAGCTGGCCTGCACAAAAAAGTCACGGTCCCATTCGCGTCCCACGTTCGTATATTTGTCGCTCAGTCGGCGTACGATACCGCCTGGGCAGCCTCGTTCCGAATCGTAATAATAGATATGCGAAGAGAAGCCGCCCTTGAACAGAGCAGCCTCTATGCGTCCGTAGCGTATGTCGCTGTTGACCCGTCGTCCCACAGTATCTTCGTATTCTGATTTGTAGCGGAAAGGGTAGTCGCCACGCGAGTTACAATACTCGCCATCTAAGAATCCTTGCCATCCGTGCCAGTTGAACTGTCCGTTCAGTTTAGCCATCCATGTATGGAACGATGCATTACGCAACTGTACGGATAACGAATCGTTCTTTGGACGGCGTGTCTGCAGATAAACCGTAGCACCCGATGCATATTCGCTGGCCGACTGGCAATTGTCCAGTTTGTTGGCATTATAGAGCGAAACGGATTCCATCGAAGAAAGTGAGAATTTGCCCAAATCAACTGTTCCGTTCTGTGCATTGGTGATGCGGATGCCGTCAACGTATATACCCACATGCTGTGCACCTAACGAACGTACATTAATTGTCTTGAGTCCGCCTAGTCCTCCATAGTCTTTTATCTGCACACCAGCAAAATACTTCAGGGCATCTGCAACCGATGTTGTGCTGAGTGCCTGAAGATCGACACCGCTCAACTTCTGGGATGTTGCTATGGTACGGGCAGGTTGTTTAGTGGATATTATAACCTCGTGCAACTGACGGACGGTATCCCGCTCCATCCCCATTGCTTCATTCCTTTTGGCAGATGGATTCTGCGCATTGGCACTTACTGTCACAGTAAATGCCAATACGATAAGCAGAATCACTTGCAGATAGTATTTTGTATTATTATTGTGCATAATTCATAATTGCCACTTTGTCATTGCATTCGTCTGAGGTATCTTCTGCGTTCGTAATCACAGTCGCTACCGACGTACAATGGACCAATCACAATCTTCCCATCCCTTTATGAGGGAGTGGAGCAGGTTTTTTTCCTCTCACATGGAGAGGGCTGATTTAATGCATTTCCGTCATCCTTGTCCCGAGGATGCATGTTATATATACAAAATGGCAGGTTTCCTGACTTTTGCCCGACAGCGCGTCTTCCCAGGTTGAACCCAGTGACTTTCATACGCTGCGATAAAGGCAATTACAGTAGCGGGCACTGCTCCGGACTTGCACCGGATTCCCTCTCTACGCTGCTAACTCCATTTGCATGGAATGCGCAGGTATCACCATAATGCGCTGCAAAGATACGATTAAGTGAGAGAAAAGCAAAAGAAAAGCTTGTTTTTCTTTTCTTTTCCGAATGAAAGTTACTTCGACGATAGTCAAAGATACGAATAAGTGAGAGAAATTAAAAGTAATATAAAGAGGAAAAAAGAGGCTGTGCTGAAATAAAGAATATACCTTAGGTAAATTTTGTCCGTAAGGCACGGACTGCGAGTCCGTACGGGACGGACAAAGAGTTCGCACGTTACGGACAAAAACCATTCACGTATTCTCTTTATTTCGACACAGCCTCTTTCTGTTACAAAATCATTTCTTCGTCATCTTCGTTACATCGTCCAAACTGAACTTTCCTGAGAAGACCATTACCGTTACCGACCCATCTCCATCGGATATCATAACTACGGCCGACTGCTCTTTTCCTTCGCTGTGGTAGATGTTGACCTTGCTGTCGTCCTCGTTTATCTGCATCAGCTTCTCATATTTGCCGTTGGAGAGGATGTTTTGCACCTCCTTCTTCAGTTTCGTGCCGGCAGCCTTATCCTCTGAGGTGATAATCTGTATAGCCGACAACTTGTTGGATAATGAACTGATGTCCACGCCTGGCATAGTAGCCATCTTGCCTACCATTCCTATCATATATTTGGAGATATAGACGTAGGTTACGTTCTTTGTATCGGCATATTTCTCGAATGCCTTTACCTGTGCGCTGGCAGTGAGGCAAATAAGGGCCATTACTGTGCAGAGCAGGGATCTTATGATTGTCTGTCTCATTTTATTTCAATGCGTTTAATTGTTCATTTAATGTTTCTTCTGCTTTCTCGCTAATAGCATTTACCTTCTCAAGATGTTCCATGCCTTTGTTTAGATTCACAGCCAATAGGGTAAGTGCGCGCGCTGCTTCCTGTTGTGCCAGAATCGGATCCTGGTAGGTATCTTGTTCGGCAGGGTTCTGGCCAAACTTATGGTAACCCATTCCAAAGACAATGGCAATACAGGCAGCCACGGCAGCGTAGCGCAGGATTTGGGGTCGGAAGATGATTTGTTTTCTTGCTACTTCTCCTTCGGAAGGAGTGAGGCTTTCCTTCTCCCACTCATCAATCTTGGCCGACAAGCGTTCCTCCAGTCCCTCGGGGATGGGGATGCGTTCCAGTTCTTCGTAGTTCAGTTCGTCCATGTCTTGGTAAGTTTTATGAATTGTTGTTTCAATTTCTGTTTTGTTCTCATTACTATGATGCGGATGTTGCCTTGTGATAGTCCTGTGTCTTGTTCTATCTCGTCGTATGTTCGTTCCTCCATTAGATGCATCCTTATGATTTCTTTATCTCGCTTTGGCAGTTGATTGATTAGGTTTTTCATCTGAGAGGCTTCGTCTCTTGCTGCTATCTGTCCTTCGAGGCTTCGTTCGTCGGGTGGAGAGAGTTCGTTCCTCAGTTCCGCAGAGCTGTCTATGTGTTTCAGACGCTGCTGGTCTCGAAGGAGGTTCCGCATCAGGGTTACCAGGTAAGCTTGGTTTACAGCCTCTTCCCTTATGTCGTCGCGTTTCTGCCAGAGCTTCAGATAAGTATCCTGAAGCAGGTCTTCGGCATCCTGTACGTTGCCCGTCAGGTGAAAAGCCACCCTATAGAGCAACTTATGGAAAGGCATGAACCGTTGCTTAAACTCCTGAGCGTTCATCAATTAATTCGTTCTTCTTTTGTTACTTCAAAAGTTGCAAGTTTATAGCCTTTAAAAATCATATCCAACATTGAGTCTTTCTTCGTTTTGACATCGAAGTATGCTAATATGACAACATTATACACATCGCACCGACACAATATCTCGCTGACAGTGTTGTCTTTTACTTTTCCGTAAACTCGTAGTTGGTAATTTGGGTTGATTGCCTTATTTACCTGATCTAGAGTTGCCTCCTTTTGCTCGGTTCCTTCGTTGTTGTTCTGCGAGAACAGCATTTCGTATCCTTTCATTGACTTCAAGTCCGCGTCAAGTTGCTGTTTCTCTTTTTCATTGAGCATTAGTCGTAGTTCCGAGGAACCTTTAAAATTCTTTAGCACATAGTCATAGCATTCTTTGCTCATGCCATAAGCTTCGTTCTTTTTGTTTTCCTCAATGCCCTTGCGCGAATCCTCTGTAGTGACCACGAATTCTGCTCCTTCTGTAGTTTTCCATTTTGCCACCAGTTTTCTGGCATCTTGCCCGAATATGCTGCTAACGCAGAGCAGCAAAGCAAATGATAATAGAATCTTTTTCATTATAATTCTGTTCTTGTTATTAACTTTAGTTTTCTTTCTGTTTCATCGATGAACCCTTCTATATGCGCAAACGAGACTTTCGATGGATTTGTTACAACGAAAACAGAATATTTTATACTTTCCGCATTGTTAGATCATGCGGAAAGTAATTATAGGAAACGTTATTATAATAGGATGGTTTGTTTTATGGCTGTCTATAGGTCACTCCATTCTTCGTACAACAACTATGTTATTACAAGAATATGTACTTACAGATGAACAGAATTGCCAATACCCACATGGTGAGGGAGATTTCCTTGAACTTGCCTGCCAAAGCATGACAAAGCACATAGGAGATGACGCCGATGAGGATGCCATCGCTGATGCTGTAAGCCAATGGGATGGTGACAAGGGTTAGGAAGGCAGGAATAGCTTTGCAGTAGTCCTCCCAGTGAATGCGCGCAGCAGCAGGCATCATCATAACACCCACAATGATAAGGGCAGGGGCAGTAGCGGCACTGGGGATGGCCAGGAAGATGGGGCAGAAGAACAGTGCCAGCGCAAAGCATACAGCAGTAGAGAAGGCTGTAAGCCCGGTACGTCCTCCCTCGCTGGCACCAGAGGCACTCTCAACATAGGTTGTGGTGGTAGAGGTACCCACACAGGCACCAGCAACCGTAGCAATAGAATCTGCCATAAACATTTTGTCTATATCGGGGATGTTCTCGTATTCGTTATCTTGCGGGTGCATGTTGGTATTCTGATACACTCCAATGATGGTGCCCATAGTGTCAAACATATCCATAAATAGCAGGGTGAATACCACAACCAGCATATCAGAACAGAAGATATGGCTCCACTGGAATTTGCATAAGATAGGCGCCACGCTGACAGGGGCAGATACGATGCCATGCATCTGGGTAATAGCTTGGCCAGTGGCAGGATCCTTAATAAACAATCCGAGGAAAGTTGTAATCAAGATGCCCCATAGCATTCCGCCGCGTACCTTAGCCATTACCATACTTGCAGTAATAAAGATGCCTATCATGGCCAGTAAGGCTGTGCCTTGCGAAATCTTTCCCAAACTTACCAGCGTTGCATCGTCATTTACGATGATGCCGGCATTCCCCATGCCGATGAAGGCAATGAAAAGGCCTATTCCGGCACCAATGGCTTTCTTCAGTGTGCCTGGGATGGACTGCAACAGCAGGCTACGCATCTTGGTGGCGGTAAGTATAATAAAGATGAATCCTTCTATGAGCACAGCTGTGAGGGCAAACTGCCAGCTGTATCCCATTCCTAAACATATGGTATAAACAAAGAATGCATTCAGTCCCATGCCAGGTGCCAGTGCAAAGGGCTTTTTGGCATATAGGGCCATTACCAATGTTCCAATGATGGCTGCCAGTGCCGTTGCTGTGAAAACACTGCCACTGGGCATATCGGGTAGGGCACTGAATATATTAGGATTAACGGCCAAAATATAGGCCATAGTCAAGAAACTAGTTATGCCCGCCAGAATCTCTGTACGAACGCTATGTTTTTCCGGATCGAAACCAAACAGTTTCTTTAAAGCATGTTCCATAATGTTGTGTATCAAATTCAGTATATTCTTAAATAATGGCGACAAATTTACAAATAATTGATTTAACGACAAAGGGAAAAACTCTAAATTTCCCGAGAGCAAATAGCTGTTTTTCGTATAAAGAAAATCCTACACGATAATCATTTGACACGTATAATTAAAGTTAAAATCGGGCAATCCGGAGAAATTATAAGTAAAATTTGTTTATTCACGTCACATTTACTAACTTTGCAGCCAAATAGAAGCAATATGAGAAGTATAAGAATATTATGGGTGTTTACGCTGGTTACGGTCGCCATGACCTCTTTTGCTCAGCATAAGGTGAATATCTATAGTGCCGATAGTATTCAGAAGTATCTGAAGGAACGCATTGCTGAGACAAAAGTCAGACAGAAAGCAGCTCGCGATGCCCAGAAGGCCGTTGATAAGGAGATGCTTACCCTGCAACGCGACTTAGAGAAATCACGCAATCAGGCTATTAAGGACCGTCAGCGTGTAAAGGCTGCACAGAAGAGCGGCAAATTCTACCAACCAAAGCCTTATGTTCCTGCAGAACTTAAGAATCAGGATGTAGATCAACTTTCTAATTTAAGCAAGGAAGAGCGTGCCAAGGTTGAAGCTGATCTGAAACAGAAAGCTGCGACAGCAAAGACACAAGCCAAACAGCAAGCCGAGAAAGCAAAGATAATGAGCAAGACTGGTGGCGCCCGTGAGAGAGCTGAATTGCGTGCATCGGCACGCCAACAGAAACAGCGCCGGAAGGAGAAAGCAGCCGAGGATAAGCTGAAAGCCAAAAATGCACGAGCAGAGGCAAAGAGGGCTGCATCGGAGGAAGTAGGAGAGCCTGCTATGGCACCTGAGGCTACAGAGACTCAGGAAAAGCCAGAGGTTTCAGAATCTCCAGAAAAAGATAAGAAGCCCACGGAAACAGCTAACACTAAGGTTCAGGAAACTCCGAAAGTTGCCGATAAACCTGCTAAGGCAGAGACTTCTGCAAAGCCAGAAAAAACGGCCAAAGCAGAAAAGACCGCTAAGGTGGAGAAACCAAAAGTGGAGAAGCCCGTATTAACTCCTGAACAGGTAGCAGAGGAAAAGGCCAAGCAAAAAGAGCTGAAACAACAAGAGAAAGATTCAAAAAAGAAATATAGCATTCGCGAACAGCGCGCAAAAGCTGTTGCTGAGCAGAAAGCCAAGGAGGCTAAAGAAAAAGCAGAGAAAGAAGGTAATAACTAAAGGTTGTAAAAGTACAACATTTAAACATTGAACATATAAAACTGACGTTAGCGAACGTTTGTCGAAATTTAAGAATATGCATTATATCAGAATAACTTTACTTATTCTCTTAGCTATATGGCAAACAGAGAGTTATGCCCAGATAGCTATTTTGGAGAATATCCACTGGAAAGACGAGTGGTTACTCTCAGGTGACAATAAACTTATAGGTACCGTAAACGCAACAGCTCCATTGGACGTGAAGATGAAATGCACCAAGGAACTGGTAAGTGATAATACATGGGAGATTATCTGGACCTTCACCGCCAAGCGTGACATTTCCAATGTTCGTCTTACTGCCAGCTTCGAGCATGTTTCGAAGCCCGAATGGTGGATGATTCCCGCTGTGTCCTATAATGGAAATTTGAATAGTCGTGGCATGGAGCCCAAAAGCGAGAAGCGCGATAGGCAGTGGTACACCTTCTCGTACAAGCGCACCTCTATCCCTGGTGCCATCTATAGCGAGGGTGAGGATTTCGCCATTGCAACTTTCGGCAACGTCCCCGAGAAACCTGAAGATGACTACTCTTGCTGCATACAGCCTGAGCCTAACATCATCACACACCAGATAGTATGGCCCGAAGAGGAAATGCCTGTTTCGTATTGCGCACAGGATCAGTATATACCCGGATGGCAACGTACCTACAACATGAAGCAGGGCGAAACACGTACACTGACCATGTATCTGATTGTGGCTCGCAAAGAAACAAATCATAATGCTTACCGTCATATGTTGGATATGGCTTGGCTGATGGCTGAGCCAGAGGAATTGCCTACTCCCGATGACAAGAAGATGTGGGAGGAAAGCGTAGAGTTCTGCCATCATTCGCTCTGGATAGAGAACGACGATTATATGGGTTACCTTATGGGACTGAACCTGGACGAGAAAGGGCAGTGGCAGCAGGCAACTCGTAACCGCTACGAAGTAGGATGGATGGGACAGAATATTAGCTTGGCTGTTAGCATCCTGCAGGACTTTATTAAGACAGGTAACCATGTATCCATGGATCAGGGTTTGGCAACATTGGATACTTGGGCTGATAACTGCCAGTTGGAAAACGGACTCTTCCTAACTCAATATGATGCTGTTATCAACAAGTCTCGTTGCATACTGGATGCATGTAATCTGGGAACAGCCGCCGTACAGTACTTTGAGGCTGACCGTCTGGTTAAACAACTACGATTGGTACGTCCAGGCTATTTGGGCGTTCCATGGGGTATCTGTAATTTCATGCTAAATGATCAGCAACCTAACGGATGCTATGGTAGAGGCTGGACTACAGACGGTAAATGTGTAGAACGCGAGGGTGGCATTGGTGCATATCTGATACCTGCCATGCTGAAGGCATACGAGTTCTACAACGACAAGAAGTACCTCGAAAGCGCACAACGCGCGTACTTATATTATATAAGTGATTTCAAAAAGAATGGATTCAGTACAGATGGTACTTTGGATACTCGCTGCATAGACAGAGAATCTGCCTATCCCTTGCTAACATCGGCTATTGGTCTGTACAAGATTACAAAAGATGATGCATACCTGAATGACGCAGTTGACGTGTCGTATTACCTGAGCACTTGGCTCTGGCATTACAATGTAAACTATGCCGAGGGTGATGTGTTGCAGCAATATGGTTACAAGACATTGGGTGCAACAAGTGTGAGCACACAACGTCATTATTTCGATACCTTTGCCTGCCGTTGGGTGAATGACTGGCGCGAACTGGCTCGTCTAACCGACGATTCGCAGTGGAGCGAGAAGGCCGAGGCTATCTGGCGCAACAGTTGCCAGTTGGTTGGCGATGGCAAGCTGAAGATCAACGGACACCTTAGGCCAGTTGGATCACAGAGTGATGCGTGCTATGGATGCACATGGCAAACACGTGCTTCAAGTGCTGGAATTCCACCCGTTGTGTCAAAGAATCGTATCAATGATTGGCTGATTGCTTGGCCTTGTGCTTTTCGTTTGGAAACACTCAGAAATGGTGAAGAATAAGCGATTTTCGCCCCGAAATATGTAAAATATGTTAAAAACAGCAAGAATTTCCACAAAACATTTTGGTTAACAATTTAATAATATTAAATTTGCATGTCAGAAATATTAGCAATCAAATTACAAGAACCATGGCAAACAAGAAGAAAGTTGTAAAAAAGAAGTTGTTGACTCCCAAAGAGCATGAGATTATGCTTAAGTTATGGACTTTAGAGGAGTCGGGTGTTAAACAGTCAAAAGTTCGCGACATTTTAGAACTGTTCAAGGCAGAAGGTTCAGATATGGCATACACCACTCTGGCCACCTTCATCAAGATCTTGGTTACCAAGAAATATGCCTCAGCTTCTAAGTCGGGAATCCTTATTTACATCAAGTCTAAGATCTCACGCAAGGACTATGCAAACATTGCAATGAAGTATGCGTTGGACGATTACTTCGGTGGCGACAAGGAAAAGATGATAGAAACAATCAAGGAATTGTAATATCCTATAACACTGGACAATTAAGGCAAGCAATGCTTGCGAGCGATAAAGCAAAAGGGACTGTAAAAACAGCCCCTTTTGTTTTTCTTTTGAATGTTGTGCTAAATTACTTAGCAGCAGCAAGACTTGCCTTACGGAATGCCTTCATAGCCTTCTCGATCTCGAGAGAAGCCTTACGAGCACGTGTACCTGCAGCCTTGTTACCATTCTCTGCCTGAGCAGCAGCGTCCTTTGCGAATGCGCCATAAGCGGCAGCAATCTGGTTGAGTAAATCCTTCATATAATTTATTACTTTAAGTTTGTAAACACCGCAAAGTTACAAATATTAATGAAACAACACAACATTTGCACGGAAAAATTCAAAAAAAACCTAAAAAACATCGTTTAAAGGTGTTCTGAGGCGGTTTTTGAGGTGTTTTATAACACAAAAACATCATTTGCATGATGGACATACCCCTTTCACAACGTATTCTGCTTCTTCCATTTCGTAGCCATCGGGTAGCGCTACAACAGGAATAGCATATTCTTCCAAACAGTAGGTGCGGCCACACCTCCGACAGGTAAAATGTATATGGTTAAGATGATGGTCATCTACACATCGGCAGACACAGTATTTCTGGAAACCTGTTCCATCGTCTATCTCGTGTAGAAGATGATGTTCGGTGAAAAGTCTCAGTGCACGAAAGATGCTGGAACGATCCATCTGCGGCATTCGCTCCTCCATATCTTGCAACGTGAATGCCTTGTGTGAACGGCTACATTCCTTCCATACTAATATGCGAACAGACGTTGGCTTAACACCATGTTCCTGCAAATGCTCTATAATTCCTTCATCCATCATAATTAGCATAATCATTATCAGCGTTATACGCTATCCGATATATTTGCCAAAGGTATAGGTTTTGCATGAGACGGCAAAATATTTTATTTCTTTTCTTTATCTTCTTCATTGAAAGACTTTTCATTTGGAAATTAATTGCTATCTTTGCGTCGAAAATGTTACATAACAACTAATGAGTCGCCGTCTGCTTATAACTTTGGTGTCAATGCTGAGTATAGTGGTTACTGAGGCTTCTGAACTACAGAATCTGAGGGTTAATCGTATGCTGATACCATATGGTATTGTACGTACGGGACAATTCAGCTGGCAGATAGAAAGCGAGGAGAATAACGTACGACAGTTGGCCTATCATATTAAGGTAGCTAGTACGGAGGAGGGCTTACAGGGCGGCCCAACACTGATGTGGGACAGTGAAAAGCGTGAGAGTTCCGACATGGTACAGGTCTATTACCAGGGACGTCGATTCCCATACGACAGTACCGTTTATTGGCAACTGGAGGTATGGCTCAGCAACAATGAACATCTGCAGAGTCCCATACAGAAGATTCAAACGGGAAGCAAAGGTTCAGAATGGAACAGTAGTTCTTTGACAAAAGAAGACGGACAGCACGATTACTTTTATTATCGTAGGTGGTTGCATACACTAATGATGAACCAGTCGGATAGCGGTGAACTCTATCAGCCCGTTCCAAACGACTCGTCAGCTATCCCAGTCGATAGGGTAGCAGCTGTACTTTATAGTCTATACAAGGACGAAGGTGATGTAAAAGTGCTCTTTGACTATTATAATATGGTAAGACAATGGATGACATATCGCTGCCAGAAGGACAGCACGTTTAGCATCCAATTGATAGGTATGTTGAAGGAGATGGCCCAAAAGCAGAACCTTCTGGCTGATGTGCATGAATACAGCAGGCTCAAGGTTGACTCCACCGCATACGAACCTTATTGGCTCTATACCGACGAGCCTGCGTGGTGCGGAGGGGCTATCCGCCAAACAGATTCGAGCGTTGCCTATAACAGGGTAGAGATTACCATTCCATCCCTTGAAGGTAAATGCGAGAACTCCGTCTCACATCAATGTCCATACGGCATTATCAGCAGCAAATGGAGTAGGGGAGACGACGATTCTATCACATGGGAAGTGCATATTCCCATTGGCGTACAGGCCAGAGTGCTTTTCCCGAAGGACTATGCCGATGAGGAAGGTAAGGATTCACGCATCCTGGGCAGTGGCAGATGGACACTAAACCTATCCCCCTCATCGAAATAACGACGGAACGTTATAACCATAATTAAAGATAATATATATTATATAATAAGGTATATGATACAGAATGATTTACAAAGACTGCGCTGGCAGTTCCTTGACGAGGCCCTTCGCGACCCCGTTTATGAGTACTTCATGGGTGAACGTACAGCTACCAACGAGACAGGCAATACCCGTAGTCTCATCTACTATGTAAACCAACGCCTAAAGAAGGTGAACCGCAACTGGAGCTGTAGTAAGCGCATGCTGCAGAACGACGTTACTTTCTTCAAGAAGAAAGGAGCACGACTGATGCCAAGCTTCCGCAGAGGCCATAAGCGAATCCTCCGCTATATCAACCTGGAGTGGAAGAACCCGCTATTGCGTACATCATTGGGCCTGGATGTCGCACAGGAGCCTGATATCACTTGTGCCCTTCCTCCTCTTGCAGAAGGTCCACTTACATCCATCAACGTACGTATTGCCATCAGTCAGGAGCAGAACCTGCTTACCCGTTTGCAGAACCCTGAGGTAAAGCAGCGCCAGACCAATGTGGAGGAAGGCTATGTTACCATCCAGGTTAAGGTGCCTATGAGTGATGACATTGACCGCATCGTTCTGTCATATGGCACAGACATCGAGGTGATGGGCCCTGTATCTTTCCGCAACAAGATACGCCGTACCATCAACGATATGCAGAAGCTTTACAAGAAGGAGACTCCTGCAGAACGTGCTACACCCGTCCAGGGTGACCTCTTCAGTGGGATGATGTAAAAAGCTGAAATACCAACATCATAACGAAGGAATAACCATAAATTAAATTAACAACAAATGAAAAAGTTTCTTATTATTGCAGTTTTGGCCTTCCTGGGTATTACAGGATTGAAAGCCAATACTCCACGTGCCGAATATCCACGTCCTCAGTTTGAGCGTGCACAGTGGTTGAACCTAAATGGGACATGGACCTATACCTTTGACTTCGGTAAGTCGGGTGTTAACCGCGACTTCCGCAACAGCAAGGGTTTCGACGGAAAAATCCTCGTTCCTTTCTGCCCTGAGAGTAAGCTCAGTGGTGTAGAACATACAGATTTTATTAATTCGATGTGGTACCAGCGTACCATCAGCGTTCCTGCAGAATGGGCAGGAAAGCAGATTCTGCTGCACTTTGGTGCCGTGGACTACGAAGCTACCATCTACATCGATGGCAAGGAGGTGATGCAGCACTTTGGAACTGGCAGCAGCTTCGAGATGGACATTACCAAGTTTGTACCTGCGGGCAAGAGTGCCAATCTGGTGGTTCGCGTAAACGATGATTTGCGCAGTGGTAAACAGCCAGGTGGTAAACAATGCTGGAACTACTACTCTGGTGGTTGCGACTATACACGTACCACTGGTATCTGGCAAACCGTATGGATGGAGCCCGTTAGTGCTCAGGGTCTGAAAACTGTTTTTGCCATTCCCGACATCGATCAGCAGCAGCTTATCGTACGCCCCGAATTCTATACCGAGGCTAACGGCAACACGCTTACCGTGCAGGTTCTGGATGGCAGAAAGGTGGTAGCAACCAAGACAGCTAATGCCGTTAATGGTGCAAGTGTGGTGTTGCCCATCAAGAAGCCCAAGCTTTGGAGCCCCGAGACTCCTAACCTGTACGATGTTAAATATACTGTCAAGGATGCAAGTGGCAAGGTGATAGACGAAGTAAACTCATACGCCGGCATGCGTAAGATACATTGTGCCAATGGCTATTTCTATCTCAACAACCAGCCTTACTTCCAGCGTCTGGTACTGGATCAAGGTTTCTATCCCGAAGGTATCTGGACGTCTCCCTCTGACGAGGCTTTGAAGCATGATATCGAGATGAGCAAGGCTGTTGGATTCAATGGCGCCCGTTTGCACCAGAAAGCTTTCGAGGAGCGTTACTACTACTGGGCTGATAAACTGGGTTATATCTGCTGGGGCGAACAGGCATCATGGGGAACCAATGTCAACAATCAGGAGGCTACAGGCAACTTCTTGCGCGAATGGACAGAGCTGGTGGTACGCGACCGCAACCACCCCTGTATTGTCACATGGACTCCTCTCAACGAAACATGGGGTGCTCAGGCTGGCACATACGTTCGCTTTGTACAAGATCTGTACAACCTGACTAAGGCCATCGATCCAACTCGTCCTGTCAACGATGCCAGTGGCGATGGTCATGTTAAAACCGACATCTGGAGCGTGCACGACTATACCCGCGAATATGACAAACTGGTAGAGAACCATACCTTCAAGGACGGCAAGCCTCATTATCGCAACATGCGAGATAAGAGTTATCTGGCAGAATGGGAAGGACAGCCTTATATGATTGATGAGTTTGGCGGTCTGGGATGGATTCCCAAAGAGCAAAGAAGCAACTCATGGGGCTATGGTGCACAGATAGAAACAGAGGACGAATTCTTCAAAATTTTGGAGAAGGAAATTGATGCTATCAAGGCATGTAAGGATGTCGTTGGCTTCTGCTATACACAGATTACTGATGTCGAGCAGGAAAAGAACGGCGTTTACTATTACGACCGTCGTCCCAAGTTCGATGCTGCCAAGTGGAAAGCTATCTTCGAGAAGATACCAAGCATAATTCAGATAGATAAATGACGCTCATTTCCAAATAGATACGTTGATATTATTAAAGTATCTGTTAGTAAATGTAGCCAAACAGACTACAATTAAAAAAATGCATCCACGGGTGCATTTTTTTTGTTTTTTATTTGCTGATATATAAATAAGGTGTATCTTTGCGAAGAAATATAATAACCTATTAATTTTAAATTAAACTATCATGAAACAAAGATTACTACAATCATTACTCTTACTATGCGGCTTAATAGTAGGAAGCGTTGCTTGGGCAGATGAAGCTTGGGAGGAAGTTAGTCTTTCAAATCTAACCACATCTGATATATTTGTCATCGTTGGTACAAGTGGAAGTGAATCATTAGCCATGACCAACGACAATGGGACTAGCAGTGCACCCGCTGCATCTAGTGTAACAATTGCCGATGGGAAAATTACAAGTACAGTTGCGGACAACATCAAATGGAATATTTCAGGGAATGCCACGGACGGATACACATTCTATCCTAATGGGGTAACTGATAAGTGGTTGTATTGTACCAATACAAACAATGGCATTCGTGTAGGTACTAATAATGCTAAGACTTTTAAATTAGATGAAAGTTCTGGTTATCTTGTGCATATAGGTACTAGTCGTTATATAGGCATTTACAATAATAATGATTGGAGATGCTACGGCAATACTACTACCAACATCAAGGGCCAGACATTCAAATTCTACAAAAGTGTAGCAGGCTCAACTCCCAATTGTGAAACTCCCACATTCTCTCCAGCCGGAGGCGTTTATTCTGCTGCACTGCGTGTGGAAATAAGTACAAAAACCGACGGTGCAACCATTTATTACACAACTGATGGAAGTACCCCAACAACTAACAGCAATGTGTATTCCGGACTTTTCCCAATAACGGAAACCACGACCGTTAAGGCTATTGCCGTAAAGAGTGGATACGACAACAGTTCTGTAGCTACAGCAACCTATTCTTTCATTCTACACGCTGGTACTGCAGAAGATCCCTATACTGTAGCCGATGCTCTCAGCGCTGTTGACGCTGGTGTAGGCATAACAGGTGTTTATGCTACTGGTATCGTGTCAAAGATTGTTACTGCTTTCAATGCCTCATTTGGTAACATTACCTATAATATCTCTGTCGATGGAAAGGTTGACAGCGACCAGCTGCAGGCTTTCCGTGGTAAAAGCAAGGATGGAGCAAAGTTTACCAGTGAAGATGACGTTAAGGTTGGTGACATTGTAGTTGTTTACGGTAATCTGACGAAATATAACAGCACATACGAGTTCGAAGCCGACAACCAGCTGTATAGTCTCGAACGTCCTGTTGTTACGTCCCCGACTCTTACCGTTTCCAAGACATCTCTCACAGGCTTTACCTATGCAGAAGGATGTGGCCCAAGCGTAGCACAAACCTTCGACCTCGCGGGTGAAAACCTGACAGGTAACGTTACACTTACATTGGATAACGAAAACTTCGAGATTTCCGTCAGCGAAACTAACGACTATGCTACTAGTTTAATCCGTCCAAAGAGCGAATTCGGTTCAAAGACAATATATGTTCGCCTAAAGGCAGGTTTGGATGTGAACGAAACCTATAGTGGCACCATCACAATCAGCTCGGATGGTGCAGAGGATAAGACCGTTACACTCGATGGTAACGTAACAGTATATGTACCTGACTATGTAACTCTACCTTTCGCATTTAACGATGGAAGAGCTAAAATTGAGTCAACAGTTGGTTTAACACAGAGTGGTCTGGGTTCAGATTATAATAGCACCAATGCACCTACAACACAATTAAAGTTCGATACCACAGGTGACTATATGATTCTTAAGCTAAATGAAGCTGCTGGTACATTAGTCTTTGACATCAAGGGCAATAGCTTCACTAACAGCACCTTTACTGTTCAGACATCTTCCGATGGTCTCTCCTATAGAACTCTGATGACCTATACCGACCTTGCTGATACTCAGACAGAAGCATTTGCCCTGGCTCCTGATGTACGCTTCATCAAGTGGGTATACACAGAAAAAGCATCTGGTAATGTTGGTTTAGGCAATATCAAAGTTGTTGACTGGGCAGAGATTGTCAGCGTCAACGAAGCAAAATTTGCAACCTATGTTCCCAAGCATGATGTTATCTTCCCTGATGGTGTAGAGGCATACATTGGTACCATTAACAAGAAATATGTATCGCTTACCGCTGTGAAGTCCGCTCCTAAGGACACACCTGTTATTCTCAAGAACACAGGCAGATATACGCTGATTCCCGTTACAGAGGAAACCCTTGACGATGTAAGCGGTAATGACCTCTCTGCTTCTGATAAGGATGTAGAGGCCACTGGTTCACAATACATCCTTGCTAAGCCCGATGGTGAGGAGGTTGGCTTCTATAAGGCAACAGGTACAATCCCCGCAGGAAAGGCATATCTGGTTAGTAACGAGACTGGTCATTTGGTTAAAGCATTCTACTTCGCAGAAGAAAATGAAACTGCCATTAACAGGCCCACCCCCAACCTCTCTCTCTATGGAGGGGAGGTATATAACCTCGCTGGCCAGCGCATCAGCAAGATGCAGAAGGGCGTAAATATCATTAACGGATACAAGGTCCTCAGATAAAAGAGAAAAATTAAAAGAGAATAAGATAAAAGTGAATTTATAAGATAAAAATTCTCTCACTTCGTTTCTTGAGTAAAAAAATGTCAAACAAATAAAAAGTCCTCAAAACCTCGGCTCCCTCTCCTCGGGGAGGGCGGGGGAGAGGCTGGATATCATGAATAGGCAGCTCCATCTGGGGCTGCTTTTTCTTTGTTTTGAATGGTATTAACAATCAACTTAGAAAATAAATTATTTAAGTTGATTGTTGTCTAAAATCAACTTGAAAAACATTCACAAATAAGCTTCAAAAAACAGTGGGTTAGGGGAGAGGCCGTTTCTCTTTTAGTAACTCGGCATATTGCTGTCAGAGAAACGGCGTATCGCTATGAGTGAAACG
The DNA here is from genome assembly GCA_002494215.1 of Prevotellaceae bacterium UBA7028. Next base: position 22,155 of record DLBF01000047.1, on the reverse strand, counting down.
TAGAGATAGGAAAAAAGGCATTTTTTCTAAAAAAAGTCTTTTTTTTATTTGCTATTTTATAAATAAGGTGTATATTTGCCAAAACCTTAGCGTTAACTTAGAGGAAAACCAACTATATTTATATATAAATTAAACTATTACTAACCCTAAAATCAAACATTATGAGAAAAATTAAACTTCTCTTATCCGTTATGCTGTCGGCGATGGCATGGACGGGGACAATGGCACAGACGGTAGTGACTGACGTCAGCCAGTTGTCCAACTCAAAGGTTTATACCATTGAGTGCCCCCGTGGAACATTTGTTCTGAATAATGATCAGAACGCGATTGTTTCCTCACACAAATCAAACATGACCGTAGTGAACGATGCCGCTGCGACAGATGATCCGTCCACTAAGTTCTGCATTATCCAGTCTGATGGTCTGTACTACCTCTATAGTCCGAAGCTCAAGAAGTTTGCCGGTCTGATCGGACAGGCTTTATCTTTCAATGCCAAAAGACATGTAGGTTTTGAGATTACAACCGACGGAACAGACGGCAATGACGGTTCTGTATTCCGCCTGAAAGCATATAAGTTCAACTATTATGCCAACAATAACAACAGTGGAAACATTGTAGTTAACAGCTATTCCACACCAGAGGGCGGTAACACTGTGACCATCAAGGAAGCTGGTGCCTCTACTGTTGACGAACAGGAAATCCTGGAAAGTTTATGCACAGAATACCTGGACGATCACAAGGTTTTCAAGATTAACAATGTGCGTGTAACCACCTGGACAGCAGATGCCAACGGCACAGCAATAACAGGTACTAAGGCATATCCCGGTGCGAGCGAGGCATACCAGCAGTTTGCTTTCATAACCCGTGACGGCAAATTGTATATGTATAATCTGGGGGCCAAGAAGTTTGTCGGCCTGGACGGTGATAACGTTATTCTGACAGCCGATAAGACCAAGTTCACCCCCGTTGAATACATTGAACTTAACAACGATACCTATGGCTACATGTTCATGCTTCCAGAGAAAAACTGGTATTTCAACGGTCAGGGAGGCGGCGGCTTTGCCATCAATGGCTGGGCAAATGAGGATGACGGTAACCGTAACCAGCTGGTAGAGGTTAATCAGGTGAATGTCTATGATGAGATGCTTGACTTCTTCGAGGCACCTTACTGGGATGTTACCTACAATGTTTACCTGAACGGCCAGAAGATTTATTCGAATATTGTCAACAGCAAGAAAGGGGCGGCAGCTGAACTGCCTGCTGCTGACCAGAGGGCATACCTGACATATACCTATGAACCTGCCACCATTGCAACAGGTGTAACTGAAGTGAATGTTACAGCCACATGGAACGGCCCGTTCAAAATCTCTGCTGACTTTGCTAACGCAAACTGGTATGATATGGCTATGCGTAACACATGGTACGTAACCAGTGATGCTAAGGATGCCAATGACGGCGATGCTTACATCACACAGAATGCCAACACAATGGGCCTCGTTGAGGATTCTTACCAGTGGGCATTCATTGGTAATCCATACGCCGGATTCCAGATTGTCAATAAGGCTGAGGGACAGGGCAAGAGCTTCGGTTGGACAGATGCCCAGGCAACAAACGCCGGTATTCCTACTATTATGGATGACGCTGAAGGTAACCATGCATGGAACATTGTTCCCAGCACAAACACCACAGTTCCGGCTGGTTCGTTCTGCCTGAACGTACCGGGTACCAACCTTTACATCAATCAGTTTGGCGGTGCCGGCGGTAAGGTTAAGTTCTGGAACAGTGCTAACAACTTGGGTGATGCAGGTTCCGCATTTACCGTATTTGATGTTCCCACTGACTTTTCAAGCTTCGTAGCAGATGAGATTTCTCCCAGCATCGAGGCTACGGGTTACTTCACATTGACAGATGCAGCCAAGGCTGCTATCGGTTATGACGAGGCATATAAGACAGAATGCTCCTTCGAAACCTACAAGACCATGAAGCAGAAACTGACTGAGGCTCAGGCTTCTACAGCTAACTTCATCCTGCCAGAGACAGGTTACTACATCCTGAAGAACAAGAACTACGGCACCTATCTGGGTATTGATCCCAGCGATGCCAATATGTACGGCAATTACAAGACAGCAGTTGCAGCCAAGAACATTGTGAAGCTGACCAAGACAGGCGCTGATACCTATACCATCTCTCTGATGGGCAAGTATGCTCCTGCTACCGTAGCACAGAGCCAGCCTGTTACAGCTACTACTGAGGCTGGTACCTACATTGTTGTTCCTCAGAACGGTACTGCTGCATTCCGTGCTAACTCTAACGAGGTATACTCTTGCCTGCATTGTGCCTCTAAAGGTGAGATAGTAGGATGGGAGGCCGCTGCCGCCGCTTCTCAGTGGGAAGTAATTGATGCGGAAAGTATCGAGTTCACCATCGGAGCAGAAGGTTATGCTACAGCATATCTGCCCTTCCCGGCTGAATTCGGCGGTACTATTCCTCTGCCTGAACCTAAGGGCGTATGGACTTTCGATGATACCAATGACCTGCTTGCCGGTACTGGCATAGCAACACTGAAGGCTACAACGCATGCTAAGAACAATGTTACCGAAACCGATCTTGCCACTGCAGGCATCACCACAGTTGACGGTCCTTATGAAGGTAACGGTGCCGTGAATATTCCTGTAGGTTCCAGTCTGTTGATGTCAGCCAACACTAATGCTACAAACATCGGAACATATACAATTATGTATGATGTATGCGTAGAGGATGGCTCAACCTATGTACCTCTGCTGCAGAACAGCCTGACAGACGGCAAGGACGGCAGCCTCTTCATTAATAAGAATCAGGTTGGCCTTGGCGGTGGTCTCGGCTACCACGGATCCATCGAGAACAACAAGTGGTATCGTATCGTTTTCGCTGTTCAGCCTAACGGAGCTTCCCTCTATGTGGACGGTGTTCAGCTTGTTTCTAACCTGAATCTGTCCACAGCATACAATCAGCATTGGCTGTTGACAACTGGTGCGCTCTTCTTTGCCGATGAGGATGGTGAGGAGCAAGCTATCAAGACATCCGAAGTACGTTTCTGGGATACTGTTCTGAGTGCTGATCAGATTGCTGATTTAGGTTCTGTGACAGGTGATGCGCCTAAGTTCCCCGAGGCTGTAGGTTCTTGGACATTCGATGATGCTACAGATCCGTATGCAACCACTGGTATCGCAACACTTAGTGAAGTGGGCAACGCCACCATCACCGCAACCGACGGCGAGGTTACTGTTCCCAAATATGCTGGTCTGGAACTGAAGACTAATCTGGATATTATTCCTTCTGCCTACACGCTCCTCCTTGACGTTAAACTTGCTGATGTCAGCGGATTCATCGCTCTCTTCCAGAACGATATCACAAATAGTAAGGACGCCAGCATCTTCATCAACGGTGGTAAAATTGGTTTGGGCTCAGCCGGACTTGGATACAATGGCACAATTAATCCTAATACTTGGTATCGTATTGTAACTGTTATCGACAATGGTTACTGCACACTCTATGTTGATGGCGAACAGGTAGGAAAGAGTGCCGGTAAAGACGTGAATGCATGGACTATGCGTGAAACAAAGGAACTCATGTTATTCACTGATAATGATGGCGAGGAGAAAGAGGTTACCACATCCGAGGTACGCTTCTGGAATATGGCTCTGACAGCAACACAGATTGCACAGCTTGGCACTGTCGGCACTACTATTGATGACGAGAATGAGAAACCTGAATATGTAGAACCAACTGCATATACAGCTGTCATCGATGGAAACACTCACAGCAAGTGGCTGACATTAAACAAGCTCGATGGTATCATCCCCACCAAGACTGCCGTAATCATCAAGGGTACTCCTAAGACCTATCTGTACAAGATAGCCGCTGAGACCGCACCTGTTGACAACAATGATCTGAAGGGTACACTTGAGCCTATCGAGGCAACTGGTAAGTACATTCTGGCTAAGCCTCAGGGTAAGGAAATCGGCTTCTATCTTGCTGAATCTGGTACAATTGCTGCTGGCAAGGCATACGTTGAACTGGACGGCAATACAGGACCATTGGTTAAGGCACTGCTCTTCAATGAAGAAGCTGAGACCGCTATTGATAACGTTAAAGCTAACACTAACACTAACGTGAACAATGCTGCCATTTACAACCTGGCCGGCCAGCGTATCAACAAGTTGCAGAAGGGCGTGAATATCGTTAGCGGTAAGAAAGTCCTGAAGTAAGATTCACCCCGGCCCTCCCTTGTAGGGAGGGTGGGGTAACTTAATAGAAAAATGATTATTAACTTATGACCCATACCCTCATTAGTCACCTCCCCCTATAAGGGAGGATGGGAGGGGGCCGAATATGTACATTAAACCAGCAATGAAGATTGAAGAGGCTCAGGTAGTCAACATGTTGGCAGAGAGCCTGGTGATTGACAATACCACTACGGTGGACGGTAGTCAGGCATTGACTAAGGAAAACGATTGGGACATCTGGTCCGATGAGGAATAGTTCCCATACATCTTATTTATAGAGGGCAGCTCCACATGGGGCTGCCTTTTTTAGTTAAAATACCAAAAAGTGGGTAGATTATTTTGCAGGTATTACTATTTTTGCATACATTTGCATTAGATACATAGTGTTTAACCAATCAAAATTAATCAGATTATGGCAAAATGGATTTGTCCCGTATGCGGATATGTACATGAAGGTGATACAGCTCCCGAGAAGTGCCCCCAGTGCAAGGTTCCTGGAAGTAAGTTTAAGAAAGTTGAGGAGGATGCTCCTTTGCAGTTTGTAACAGAGCATGAGTTGGGTATTGCAGATGCCATTCCTGCTGGTGCTGATGGTGATTTCGTTCGTCAGGGTCTGAAGGATCATTTCATGGGCGAGTGCACCGAGGTTGGTATGTATCTGGCAATGAGCCGTCAGGCCGACCGTGAGGGCTACCCAGAGATTGCCGAGGCATTCAAGCGTTATGCTTACGAGGAAGCTGACCATGCATCACGTTTCGCTGAGATGTTGGGCGAGGTTGTATGGGATACAAAGACCAACGTAGAGAAGCGTATGATGGCCGAGGAAGGCGCTTGCAAGGGCAAGATGGAAATTGCCAAGGTTGCCAAGCAGTTGAATCTGGATGCTATACACGATTCTGTTCACGAGATGGCTAAGGACGAGGCTCGTCATGGCGCTGGCTTCCAAGGCTTGTTCAACCGTTATTTCAAGAAATAAACTTGAATAAAGTTGATAGTTTAGAGTTTATAGTTTATAGTCAGTGGTAAGTTTATAGTTTAATTTGAAAACTTAAACTAAGCAGCTATGCTGCATTGAACTGGCCGTAAGGGCCCTTGAACTAGCCCGAAGGGCATTTAACTGCCTCTAAACTCTAAACACTAAACTCTAAACTAAAAATGGCAAATCCATCCCTGAAAACGGGGGTGGATTTACCATTTTAAGCGTCCATGCTTCTCCTTATACCATATCTGCCAGCCGTTTACCAGATTCTGCCATAACACATAGGCGCCTGGAGAGATAGCGGCCAGAGGATTCAGGAATGTCAACGTTAGCCAGATACCCACAACGGTATTCTTCTGTCCGAGGGCTTGCCCAGCGCTAATACTGTCGTTCCAAAATCTACCAATCCATTTTCCTAAGCTAAACTGGATAAGGCAGACCAGTAGGGGAGCGGTAAGCAAAAGCCAGAGCACACAGCCTGTGATGCTGCTTTTTTCTATATTGTGAAGCGTTATTCCTGTTATAATGCTTAGGTTCACACACCAGATATAAAAGCCTATGTCTTTGTGCTTGTTAAGGTGTTTTACAAAATTAGGTACAGCGCGCCTTGAAAGCAATGCCAGCAGCAACGGAACAACCAGAACCACCGTTACGTTGCGCAGTATCATAAGCATAGAAGATACGAATGTTATGTCTGCTCCGCGTTCCACCATAGGGAAAAAGAGCGGAATAATTAACATAGTAACCATATTGGCGATAATGGTGAACAGCGTCAGCGAACCTATGCTGCCGCCCAGTTTCTCCGTCACGACCACAACCGCAGCTGCTGTCGGACAGATAAAGCAAATGAAAATTCCTTCTAGAACCAGCTTCACATCGGCATTGTCGCCAAAGAGACTGATTAGTAACACCATAAGGGCTGCCAAGGATGTACGAACCAGCTGAATGACGAAGTGCCATGTGCGAGGTTTCATCTCAGAAATCTTGATTTTACAGAACGTTGCGTATAGCAACAGGAACAGACCTATTGGAAGCCAATCGGTAAGCAAAGGCCCCATAATACGACCGACAGGCTCCAGAACCCGGATATGAGCAAACAGCTCATAAACCAAGGCTCCAATAGCCATGGAAAGGAACAAAGAATTCTGTTTTATGAATGCTGTAACTTTCATTTAAGTAATGGACGTTATGTTTAGTAACCCGATTGCCCTTCATTCTTAACTTAGTATGATTGCGGTTGCCAAAAGCAGCGCGAAAATGAACATATTCATACTGGTCAGACCGAGAATCCTGTTTAATGCTTTGCCACTGCGGATTTTATTCATCTTGCTCCACGCATTGATATGCAAGACAAGATATACATACGCTGCAATCTGGAAGAACAGGATATTACCATTTATAAGATAACCGAACCATATAGCCAGTACTGCTACAATCGGCCCGATAAGCATATACAGATAACGGCCGAATTTTTCGCCGCCCCATACAACGACGGTTTTTTTACCCGAGATACGGTCCTGATCCCTGTCGCGGTAATTATTGATGACGAGCAAGGCATCTATGCTGATGCCTGCAATGAATCCTAACAGAATAACGGGTGTGTTTATCTGATGTGCCTGTATATAATAAGTACCGCATACAGGCACCAATCCGAAGAAAAGCAGCACCAGCACATCACCCATTCCTATGTACGAGAGTCCATACGTATACAGGAAGGCAAAAACGATACACAGCACACCCGTCAGAATAAGCTCTATCCCATGGTAAGGCAATTCCTGCCAGCAGAACCACGATGCAGTCATACCAGCCAAGGATGCTAAACATAATACTACCGCAATGCCTTTGCGCATGGCCTTGGGTGTTATCCACCCTTGGGCACAGGCACGTTCGGGCCCCAGACGATCCTCGCGGTCGGTGCCTTTCTCAAAGTCATACAGATCGTTTATCATATTTGCTGCAATCTGCATAAAGCCAGCAAAGAGCGCACAGCACACAACAAGGGGCCAGTTCAGCACACCGTCATGATATGTCAGGGCACTGCCTAGGATTACGGGAATCATAGCCCCTGTCAGCGTTTTAGGACGGGCAGCCAGGAGCCAATGCTTAAGTGAATTTTCCATTAAATATTTTTATTTATTTCTCCCCCTCGCCCACGGGAGAGGGGTTGGGGGTGAGGCTGTTGATCAGTTTATCCACATTCTCTTTCTTTGTGGCCCAGCTGGTGCAGAAGCGGACGATAGTATGGTCAGCGTCTGCATGTCCCCAGATGCCAAGCACAAATTTCTCCTCCAGTGCTTTCAGAACTTTATTGGGCAATACAAAGAACTGCTGGTTGGTGGGACTGGGCACAGCCATCTTATATCCCTTCTGCAGGAGTGCCTGCTGGATACGTTCAGCCAGTTCGTTGGCATGGCGGGCAAGTGACAGGTAGAGGTCGTTCTGCATCAGTTCCTCATACTGAATGCCCAAGAGTCGTCCCTTGGCCAGCATACCCCCACCCTGCTTGATGAAATATCTGAAATCCTTCTTCAGTGCAGGGTTTGTAATGACTACTGCTTCGCCAAACAAAGCTCCTTGCTTGGTTCCACCAAGATAAAACACGTCTGCCAACTTGGCTAGCTCTGGCAATGTTATGTCGCTCTCCTTGCTTGCCAATCCATAGCCCAGACGTGCACCATCCACAAACAGCGGAATCTGATATTGCTGGCAAACGTTATGAATATCCGTCAGCTCCTGTTTGCTGTACAGCGTACCATATTCTGTGGGGTAACTGATATATACCATTGCAGGCTGCACCATATGTTCTGGGCCATCCTCGTGGTAGTGCTCTATCAGACACTGCTGAATCTGCTCAGCCTTTATCTTACCATTTGTGGCAGGCAGCGTCACCACCTTATGTCCGCTATGTTCTATGGCACCCGTCTCATGAACGGCAATATGTCCTGTGGTGGCAGCTATCGCACCCTGATAAGGACGCAGGATGCTGCTGATGATAGTCGCATTGGCCTGCGTTCCGCCCACCAGGAAGTGTACGTCGGCATTGGGTGCCTCACATGCCTTGCGAATCAGCTCTCGTGCGTGTTCGCAATGTGGATCCTCACCGTATCCTATGTTTTGTTCAAAGTTGGTTTCTACCAAACGCTGTAGTATCTGAGGGGCACATCCCTCGTTATAGTCACACTGAAATTGAATCTTTTCCACCTTTTTATAATTCATAATTCTCAATTCATAATTCATAATTGACCTGCGGTCGAGCTTGTTTCTCGGTTATCGTTGAGCGGTTAGCGTTTATTGAATTAACTAAAGTCTAGAGTCTAAATTAAATTTTTTCTCTTTTCTCTTTTAATTTTTAATTCTTGCCTCTGTGGTCAACATACTTATAATCGCTGAACTTGTTTCTGGGGAAGACGAAGACACTGTCGTCTATGCCGCCACTGCGGAAGTTCGTTATCTGAACCGTTGTGGTAATGAATGCCAACTTAACGGACAGACTTACAGGGTGCAGGTTATCCTTGCGGATGAGAGCCGTAACGTAACGTATGCCAAAGAACTTAGAGTTCTTCACCTTGGCCATCAGTTCGTAGTACTCCCCCTTATCCTTATAGCTGTAGGCAAAGTTGTTCACGTCGTATTTGAACATAGCCAGATACTTGTCCTTCTTCTCGTCGTCGAAGTCGTGCACATCCACCTTCTTCTCCTTTCTATCTACCATATACGCCACCTTGCCGTCCTCCCAGGCAGCAAAACGGCTCTCGTTGTATGTTATCTTCTTGTCCTTGTACACAGCATCGCCCTGCGTCTTGTACAGACCAACGATGTTTACGGAATAGGTGAACGAAGAGCCTTCTGGTCCGAAGACCATATTAAAGACCTTGTCGAACAGTTCCCTTGCATCCGTCTGTGCTGACTCTTTTTTCTCTGCCAGCGTTCTGCCCGACAGAGTAAGCATTAACATTATTATAAATAGTTGTCTCATGTTTTCTGATTATTAGTCTGATATGTTGTGGATATATGCTTGGCAACCACATAGCCCATGCTCCATGCCGCCTGCAGGTTAAAGCCGCCCGTTACGGCGTCCACGTCCAGCACCTCGCCGGCAAAGTACAGGGTTGGGTGTTGCTTGCTTTGCAAAGTATTTATGTTGATAGCCTTCAGCGATACACCGCCGCAGGTCACGAACTCCTCCTTGAAGGGGCATTTGCCTGTAATCTGATACGTATCGGCCGTCAGTGTAGATAGCATCTTATTCAGATGTTTGGTATTCAGGGCGCCCCATCGTTGCGTTAGGGGGATTCCCATGCGCATGAGCATCACGCTCCAGTGTTTGCTGGTGAACTGCTGCGGATAAGCTGTTGTAATAAGCTTCTGGGCATGCTGCTGCATCATATCCTGCAATAGTTGGCGCACCTCCTGCTCGGATGTATCACCCATCCAGTTGATGCACAGAGGGCTCTTGTAGTCGTGCTCTGCCAGATAGTGCGCAGCATACGACGACAGGCGCAATGTTGCAGGACCGCTCATACCCCAGTGTGTAAGCAATAGTGCTCCCCTACTTCTGAATTTAGTGCCAGGAATAAAAGCCTGCACGTCCTCCACCACGGTACCCATTAGCAACTGGTGCCAGTCGCCTTCCACATTAAAGGTAAAGAGTGACGGAACGGGCGCTTCTATGGGAATGTCCAGCCCTTCCAACATGCCGAATCCGGCAGGCGTAGCATGTCCTCCGGTAGTCACTACCACCCTATCCAATTTGTTTAAGTCAATATGCGTAACTTTCTCATTAAGATGGAGTTGAACATGATGTTTTTTTATATTATAAAGCAGTGTGTTCACTATCTGCATGGCATCCTGCGATTGCGGGAAGATACACTCGTCCTCCTGAGCCACCAGCTTTACGCCTTCCTGCTCGAACCATCTGCAGGTATCCTCGGCGCTGAAAACCGAAAGGGCTCTGCGCATCAGCTTCTCGCCACGTGGATAGACCTCCTGCAGATTCTTAACCTTACGGAAGGTATTGGTCAGGTTACAGCGTCCGCCACCCGTCACGGCGACCTTAGCCAATGCCTTACTCTTACTCTCGAAGATGTGGATATTGGCATCAGGCATCATCCGCTTTAGGTTGATGGCGCAGAAACAACCCGCTGCGCCGGCTCCTATGATGGCTATGGACATTCTATATTTCATTTACTCTTCTGGCACAGGGATTGGTTTGCGGTATCCCATTCCGGTGACGTGACAGATAACTTTCCCCTTCTGATTGGTTACACGGACCTCTACCGAAGGAATTTTGTGATGATCTGCTATCATAACTGCCTCAGCTCTCAGTATATCACCTTCTTTGGCACTAGACACATATATGATGCTATTGCTGATGCCAAATGTCAACTGACCCTGACTGTTCATCAGGGCCGCAATTGCCAGGTCGGCTAACGTAAACAATGCCCCACCCTGACATACATTTCCACCATTTAGATGATCTGCCGTAATTTTCATCTCTGCAACGGCATGTTGTGCATCAACCTCTGTTATCTTACAGCCTGCATTTGCTGCAAACCTATCTGTCCTGTTCAATAATTCCTGTATATTCACCGTCTCATCAATACAATATCATTCTTTATATTTTGCAAAGATACTACTTTTCGCTAATAGTATGTATGTAATTAACAGAAATATTATAAAAAACAGTACTCATAATGTATCCACTTAAATTGAGTGTGTTACTAATAGATAGGGTTTTGGCTTTATGTATAAGAGAATAGATATGCTAGAGATGAGTGCACCTTTATTGCCCTTAAATTTGCAGGGACGGGAAAAGTTCTGTAACTTTGTGGTCAGAAACTTAATTGTGAATGAACATGAGAGAACGGATTCCATTTGTAGATTGGTTGCGAGCTGTGGCCTGCTTTATGGTCATGCTGGTGCATGCGGCAGAGAACTTCTATGGCGTAGTAACCGAGAAAGCCATTGAGAGCATACCCGGCGGTGCAGAGAAGCTGGCTGGCTTTGCCACCAACACGGGCGGTATGGCTGGCGACAAGGCGGTGCTGCTGAACGAGGCGAACCGATTCTGGGTTGCCTTCTACGATGGTGGAGTGGCCCGTACGTGTGTGCCTCTGTTTATGGTGGTGTCTGCCTTCCTGCTGGTACCCATGAAGCAGGGCGTTAGCATGGGACAGTTCTACAAGCGCCGCTTCCTGCGTATCCTTCCCCCCATGATTATCTTTATGCTGCTCTATGCCACGCTGCCCGTTCTGTGGGGTGAGATGACGTGGGACGACACGCTGCGCATACTGCCTACCCTACCCTTTAACTTCCCCGAGAATGCCGGGCATCTGTGGTTTATGTATCCGCTTATCAGCCTATACCTTATCATTCCAGTGGTATCTCCATGGCTGGAGCGTGCCAGCGCCAAGGACGAGCGTACCTTCATTGGTCTCTTCCTCCTGAGCACCTTCATACCCTGGCTGCATACCTTTGTGACACCTGAGCTGTGGGGCGAGTGTTTCTGGAACAGATTCAGCATGCTGTGGTACTGTTCGGGCTATCTGGGCTACCTGGTGATAGCACACTACATACGTTTCCACCTGAACTGGGCACGCAACAAGCGCCTGAGCGTTGGAGCCCTGTGCTTCGCGATAGGTGCTGTGTTCACCGCATGGTCGTTCTGGTGGAAGGGCGAACCTCTCTGCCCCATCGCTACACCTGAGTTGGAATGGTCGTGGGAGTTCTGTACGCCCAATGTGGCACTGGCTACCTTTGGTGCCTTCCTGATGTTCAGCTGCATAGGAGCCAAGGCGGACGGAACAGCACGAGAGGATTACAAGGCACCGCGTCTGGTAACGGAGTTAGCGAAGCTGTCCTTCGGAATGTACCTGATGCACATCTTCTTCCTGAGTAACATTGCATCTGCCATCGTTCAGGACAATCCCGCTGCCCCTATCATACCCGTATGGGCAGCCATCCCGTGCATAGCCATCGCCTGCTACCTCTGCTGCGCTATCACAACAAAGATAATCTCTCTGTTGCCTGGCAGTAAGTGGGCTATAGGAAATTAAGAGTGAAGAGTGAAGAATCGTTTTCTAATTCAAAATTGATAAATTCAAAATTATTCGCTAACCGATAAACAATCATTCGTCCATGAGCGTAAGCGAATTAACTTCCACGAACGAAAGTGAGTTAACTTCCGAGGCCAATAGGCCGACAACTTCTTCTAACTTCTTTTAGAAAAAAAGAATGAAAACAATTAAGGAAATATACAAGATTGGACTGGGACCATCATCTAGTCATACTATGGGCCCCAGAAAGGCGGCTGAGATATTCTTGGCACGTCACGCTGACGCTGCCCGCATGGAAGTAACATTGTACGGCTCGCTGGCCGCTACAGGAAAAGGGCACATGACGGATGTGGCAATAGAAGATGCCATTCCGGGCATTAAGATTATATGGGAACCCAAGGTGTTTCTACCCTTCCATCCCAACGGTATGGAGTTCCGCGCCTATGCGCAGGACGACAAGCTGACGGATAGCTGGCAGGTGTTCAGCATTGGCGGTGGTGAGTTGGCAGAGGAGAGCCAGAACAGGCTGGCCTCGCCCGAAATTTACGAGCTGGACAAGATGACGGACATCCTAAAGTATTGCGAACGCTCAGGTAAGAGCTACTGGGAGTATGTTGCAGAGGCTGAAGGAAACGACATCTGGGATTACCTGCAGGAGGTCTGGGAAACCATGAAGGCTGCCGTAGAACGCGGTCTGGATGCCGAAGGAGTGCTGCCCGGTCCCCTGAACCTGCGTCGTAAGGCTGCTGCCTATTATGTTAAGGCCACTGGATACAAGGACAACCTGCGCACACGTGGATTGGTCTTCTCGTATGCCCTTGCCGTCAGCGAGGAGAATGCTGCCGGTGGCAAGATTGTTACGGCTCCCACTTGCGGATCATGTGGCGTATTGCCAGGCGTTCTCTATCATATGTGGAAGAGTAAGGCCTTCAGCGATGCACGCATCCTAAGGGCATTGGCTACTGCCGGTCTGATAGGTAATATAGTGAAGCAAAACGCCAGCATCTCTGGAGCCGAGGTTGGTTGCCAAGGCGAGGTAGGTGTTGCCTGTGCTATGGCGTCGGCAGCTGCCAACCAATTATTTGGCGGTTCGCCTGCTCAGATAGAATATGCAGCCGAGATGGGACTGGAGCATCACCTGGGTATGACCTGCGACCCCGTATGCGGTATGGTACAGATTCCATGCATAGAGCGTAATGCCTACGCGGCTGCCCGTGCACTGGATGCAAACATCTACAGCACTTTCTCAGACGGCATTCACCGCGTATCGTTCGATAAGGTTGTGGAGGTGATGAAGCAGACGGGGCACGACCTGCCCTCTCTGTATAAAGAAACCGCCGAAGGCGGCCTCGCAAAGGATTATAAGCAAATGTAAAAAAAATAGGGCTTTTTGCCCTATTTAAAATTCAAATTTATTTAATTCAAAATTCAAAATTAAGAGCGAATCGCCATTCGCGACGAAGGAATAAAGAGGGGTCGTCGCTAACAACTCAACGATAACTCATAAACTCATTAACTGACAAACTCCATTTTGAATTTAAAAATTTTGAATTTTGAATTGAGAATTAAAAATTCTCTTATAGATATTTCTTCTTCCACTCGGTGAAGTACGCTGGTTCTTCTAGTAGAAGTTGGCCCTGAGGGTCAATGAAAAGCTGAGTGGTGGATCCTTCACAACAAAGAACACCATCACTTTGGCGGAAGATCTGATATTTGAAATCCAGACGTGCACCAGGCTTACGGACATAGGTGGTGTGTATCACTGCCACATCATTCATGCCCAAAGGGGCTAAGTGACGAACATGCACATCATATACAGGAGCAGGAATGTTGGCTGCCAACATCACCTCGTATCCTATGCCAGGATAATGGCGGCCAAAGGATTCGCGTCCATCCTCGAAGTATTTAACGTAGTTGCCATGCCACACACGTAGCATAGCATCCATCTCGCTAAACTTAACTCGTATCTCGGTTATATCAGTTAGTTCTTTCTTCATTTATTGAAATAAAAAACACTCCCCCAAAGGGGGAGTTGGAGGGGGCTTTATTTATTATTTATCCTCTTTGTGACCGTCTTGCCATTGGCTGTGCCAGTAACATCTACATACAGGCAGGTAAGGGACTCGCCCTTCATCTGGGCGAAGAACTTGCTTACGACAATCTCCTGCCCTTCCATCTTGACCAATGCCACCCACTTACCGTTGCGCTTGCAGACACGGATGGGCAGATTCTTATACGGGGAAAGATGTAGGGTAACCTCATTATCCTTCGTGCTGTCCACCTTATAACCAAAGGCAAACTTGAACTGCAGGAATGTGAGTTCCTTCTTCTCACCATCCTCTTCGACCCTTATCCAATAGGCATGCAAAGGCTCTTTCTGGTTCAGCTTTCCATCTTTCAGATTGACATCATAGCAGATGTAATTTCGGTTGGTACTGCGCTCGAAGATAAACAGCCTTTCTGCAGCATGGCAGAATGCCGAATCTAAGATGAAAAATGAAAAGAGAAAAATGAAAGATCGAATTATTCTTCTCATATTGGTAAGTTGTTTAGTTTTTGAGTTATGTCAGTTTTTGAGTTTGCGAGCCTTATTAACTAATAAACTTATAAACTCAAAAACTAATAAACTTATAAACTCAAACTCAATTATGAATTATGAATTGAGAATTTTGAATTAAATCAAGTATACAGTCCTCCGTTGATAGAGATAACGTTACCTGTTATATAGCCTGCCATGGGAGAAACCAGGAAGGCAACGGCCTCAGCAACTTCCTCTGGCTGACCGAAACGACCGGCAGGGATAGTCTTCTTGAGGCTGGCCTCGTCCAATCCCTCTACCATATCTGTCTTGATAAAGCCGGGAGCCAAGGCGTTAACGGTAACGTTCTTCTTGGCAACCTCCTGAGCCAAAGCCTTGGTGGCAGCAATGATACCGCCCTTGGCAGCTGAGTAGTTGGTCTGCCCGGGCAGACCCTTAATGCCGCTAACGCTGGCCATATTGATGATACGGCCGAACTTGTGGAACTGCATGGCGGGCAACAGAGGCTGTGTAACATTGAAGAAGCCCTGCAGGGTAATGTCTATGACACGAGTGTAATCCTCGAAGGGCATAAGCGCCATAACGCCATCTCTACGGATACCGGCATTGTTGACGCAGACCTCGATGTACTCATCCTCGTGAGCCTCTTGCCATGCCTGAATGGTTGCGGTTGCCTTCTCGCGGTCGGCAACATCAAAGCACCACAACTCGCCATCTGTTCCTGCCTCGCGAACCAGACGAAGGGTCTCCTCGGCAGCAGCAGTATTACCTGCGTAGTTGATAAGAATATTATATCCTAACTGGGCCAGACGGACTGCAATGGCACGACCGAGACCACGACTTGCTCCTGTAACTAATGCGTACTTCATATCTATTTGTTTACTGTTTACGGTTTACCGTTTTTTATTAAGAATTAAGAGAGAAGAGTTAAGAATGAGCGTTTATCGGTTAGCGACCTGAAACTTGAAACCATCTATCATCTCTCATCTATTATCTATCATCTATAAATAATTTTTCACTGTTCACTCTTTCACTTTTCATTTAACTTAGAAGCTTGCTTCGAAGTAAAAGCGGAAGCCCCACTTCTGGGTATCATCATCAATATATGTGAAACGATGAGTGTACTCGAAGGAGAGGAACTTAAAGATGTTATGAATTCCCACAGCAGCCTCGATGTATGGCGTAAAGCTATTCAAGGGTCTTGTTAGGAGTTTATATTTAAGTATCCCATCTTTATTAGACTCCAACTTACATGGGAAGCGGAAGAGAAAATCATCGTCCGGGTTTAGACTAGGATTGTTCTTCTCGGTGAGGTAACCCCACATGGTGTTAAGGGCAATAGACTCACGCCACTTGAGCTTCTTGAGCAAAGGAATACGATTGAAAATCTTACCGTTGAGGTCCCAACGCCACATGGTGACAAGAGCACGGTCGTGCAGGAACTCCATGTTGCCAATCAGGTTGAATGTGTTACGGCTACGGATGTAGCTGAGGTTAGACTCGGGAATGATCAGCAAGGGGAAGGGAACCTTGTTCCACTGGAAAGATGCGTGAACAAGACCATCTACACTACCCCATGAGTTGAGCCAGAAACGTTTGCTGAAAGTGAACTCTGTCATGTTGTAGTTATAGTCACCACCTATAAAGCCCTTTACACCTACGGTATGCTGTATGCCATACTTGGGAGCCTCGAGGTTAGAAAGGTAACGCTTGGTACGTGTATTCAGCACCTTAAGACCAGGCTGGTAAGAAGCTCCAACGCTGAACTCGGTGTAAGTAACGGTGCGAGATTCTGCCACGTCCTCAATCCTTGCATCAGGGTTAGCAATTAACTGTTGGTCGATACCATTCCAGTCTCTGTTGGTGAGGAAGTACAGGTCGCCAGCACCAACGTTCCACTCGCGGTTGAAGTGACCGTTTATCGCCAGACCATTCTCGTACTCGAAGATAGCCTCCAGACGGAAACGCTCGAAATAGCTCTGCAGGTGGGTCTTCTGCCATGCAAGAGACATAAAGGTATTATCCTTGTCGTACTGCAGGAACTTATCAGATGGGCTCTGGATATCTCGTGTATAGCAGAAGCTAATATCCCGACGTGGGAAGGTAATAAGGTCTTTCTCCTTCTCAATAAAGGAGTAGGTAACTTTACCTTCGCCCTTGAACTTATGATCCTTGAAACCGTACTTGCCCCATCCGCTCAGGAACAAATGCTTGTTGAATGCTCCTGTGGTCTGAGCACCGATACGCAGACGGAATCCTTCTGCCCAGTTGCTACCAAAGGTTGAGAAGAAAGGACCTATCACCACCTTGCTGGGACGATTCGGGTCGGTACTGGTCTCCAGATAGTTATCCAGGAATACCTTCATACCATAAAGAACGGCACGTACGGCAGGACGGTCTGTGAACTTACGCTTCAGATCATTGATATGCATCTGACCGTGTGAGAGTGTGTCGGGTCTGTACTCTGCCCAGAAATCCTCGCCCCTGTGCTTGGCACCCTTCTCTACCTTCTCGTCGCCAAGGAAGTTGATGTATTCATCGGAGAAAGGCTCGTTGCTAATGTTGCTATAATGAGCATAATGCTCGATATGCATCTTCTTTATTTTCTCGGTCAGGGCTACCTGCATAATCATGCGGTTGCTGGTACAGAACTGCTGACCGGAAGGCAGGCTCTCGAACTCCTGATCAAGTGTCAGATGCTTGACAAAATTCACACTATTATCCATAGGCATACCCATGCGGGCACGCTTTACACGATAGGTGCTGTCGTTCATGATGTAGAGATTGCCATTCCATCCGAAGTCCTGCTTGTTAGCTGGCTGGAAATTGACAATGATACAGGAATCGCCATCGCACTCTACAGTATCAGCTATTGCATAGTGATAGAAGCGCAAAGCTGCTGCTCCACCGATAGGGCTGATAAAGTTATGCTGGAAGATGACGGTCTGATCCTTGTAGATATTAACATCAATCAGATTGGTCTTAATCTTAGACTCGATGAACTCCGTAGCCTGCAAGAGGTCCAAAAGACTCTCCTTGTGCTCGCCCAAGACAACACTCTTACGTCTGTCGCCATCCTTGCGATAGTATTCCTTGGTAGCACGCTCCTCAAAGCTGACAGGCAGAATCATCTTACCTGTGGCAGGGCAGAACTCAGCAAACTCTGCCGAGAGATTAACCTTCTTGAAGTCCTCGTCGTATAACGTTGTGGTATCTACATCGTTAAGCGCCATGGTAGTACTTACATACCTGTCATAACTGGCATATTCTGCATCATGGATATCGGCACTCTTACGGGCACCCATCACTTTCTGCATCAGTTCCACAGCAGGGTTTCCCTTGCGAACGTACTTCTTTTTCTCAGCCTTAACTGTAACGGTCTTCATTTCATTGGCAGCCAGCGAAAGTTTCACGTTCAGGACACGTGCCTTTTTAACAGGCACCTCAACATCCTTATATCCGAAGAAGTGGAATACCAATGTACCAGGGCGGAATCTTATCTTATAGCTACCGTTTTCATCGGCAAGTACCTTTCCAGCGGGTCTGTCTTTATACCAGATCTGTGCTCCCTCCAGGGGTTCATCATCAAGGTCATCAAGGACCTTACCAGTAACCATCTGTGCAAGAGACGGAATGGTTACAGCCATCATGAGTATAAAGAGTATAATCTGACGTTTCATATATAATGTATGTATATTTCTTTATTCTACAATTTCTTTCGTTGTGTACATTGCGGTCATTGTTACGCCATGTAGTCCATGAAGCATAAGGTTCTGACCGGTAAGCATTAAATTGGGAATACTTGTACGCGGTGATAATACCGTTAAGAGCGGTGCCGCTGCATCCTTACGTATTCCGTATGCACTGCCATCGGGCGAAAGGTTATAATCGCGATACGTGAGCGGCGTGCTGGTATGAATCTCCTGTATATGCTCGTGCAAACCTGGCAGAAAGCGTTCTGCAACAGCTATACATTGCTGCGCTTTCTGTGCCTTGAACTGCATGTAATCGTTTCCGCGACGCATGCAACGGGTATCTTTCCACGCTGCGCATTCGCTGATATTCATAGGCGTGAGGATATCAATCTGTCGTGCATAGGCAGATCCGTCCTCAGGAACGCGGCAGCTAACCATATAGCCGCATCCGTCCCATGCCTCGAGTCCATCGTACAGGAACTCATTATAATTAAAATATGGCACTTTGCTTGGCTTCAGCAGCAACTGAGCCGTGAACATGCCATTCGTATTTTCCAAATTTTCAATTCTGCGACGATAAACCTTCTTCAGCAACAGACTCTCTTTTACCAAAGAAAGCGTTACAGAAGGATGGGCATCGCTAATAAAGTAACGAGCCTCATAAGTCTGGCCATTCTTACAAACAGCCGTTCTTATCAAGCCATCTTTTTCAATCAGTTCCTCAACCTCGGCATCACAGACAACTTCCCCACCCTGACTGGTTATATTCTCAATCAGTCTGTTGACAAGAAGATTGCCGTCGCCCTTCAGCCTCCAGCTACTCTGTATGAATGGCGCATTACCATGAACGAAGGTAAAGAGAGGCAGGGTATCCTTCCTCAACTCCATCTTTAAGCAAGCACCACTCAACACACTCAGTAGCAAAGGATTATGAATTATACCGCTGAGGTAATCATAAGCATTTGTCTTCTGCATCCATTCCTCATCGGTACACTGAAGCAGAGAAACGTATTGTTGCAGGCTCTCCCTATCCTCAGGGAAATCCTTGGCAAGCGTCTCGATAAAATTATCAAAGCCTTCGGCAAAGCGGTATTCGCGGTCGCCAATCATGATACGGTCGAAACCATCTGCATCTAGTCTCTGCCATGGCAGCGAAAGGAGGTTCAGTTCCTTGAAGATATCATGCAACGGCTGACCTTCAGCCAGACCACCCACATAATGGAGTCCTGTATCGTACATCATAGAACCCCTGCGATAGCTCTGCAAACAGCCGCCTGGCTGATGCTGACGCTCCAGAACGAGCACTTTCTGCCCTTTCTTGCTGAGCAGGTTGGCACACACCAGACCTCCCAGACCGCTTCCTATGATTATAACGTCATACAACCTCACCCTTGAAGGTCATATACTGCCTCTCTTTGTCAGAGATACTGGCAATAATGGTATAACTTCCGTCTGCCTCTTTCACTTCGACCTGAACATCCACCTCGGGACAAACCGTCGGGGTGGCTATTGCCGTAAGCAGACATTGCTTAATAGACGAGATGCGTAACTCCTTACCAACAAGCAATGATGCACACTCCTTTATTGTCTGGATATTACAAACACCTGGACAAACAGGGTTACCAGGGAAATGACCCTGATATACGTTGCAGTCGGGCAGGATGGCTATATGATATACAGCCTTCCCTTCGCCTTCCTTACGCGCGCGTAAAACCTTGTAATATTTATTCTCCAGCAACATAAATCTTCATTTGAGTGGTAGCAATAGTTTCTTCGCCAGAAACAGTCTCGCCACTGATGATCGTAACACCACCAACGGTTGGTCCCATTGTAATGGTAGTAACCAATGTCTCTCCCTTACATGGCCTGCGATTCAGTCTGAAACGCTTTACCTCGCCGATGTAGCCTACTGGCGGTTCCGTAGCACCAGCATGCATAGCACTATAGCCGGCAAAAGCAGAAGCCGACTGCGCGATATGCTCTATCACGCCCGGCTCAGCAATAGCACCGTCAGACTCAAGGAAGAAGTTATCCTCCCTGATGGTAAGACTGCAACGTGCCACATCTTCATGAGCCTCAAGCAGCTCGTCAACCATCATGATTGGCGAGCGCTGAGGTATGAGATTCTTGATATCTGTCATGCGATCAGATTAAGCCATGTGGCTCTCAATGTAATCATACAGATTACCGAAGGTCTTCACATTAGGCAGATCCTCTGCAGGAATCTTAACCTTAAAAGTGTACTGTACAACAGCTACCAGGTCAACAAGACTCAGGCTGTCGAGATGCAGGGTCTGATAGATAGGAGCGTCCTCGACGATTTCTTCCTCGTTTACATCAAACTCGTCTGTCAAAGTCTCGATTGTCTTCTCAATGATTTCTTCTCTTGTCATGATCTTAAATAGTTATTTGTAAAAAACTGAATTTGATTAATTCTCTCTTATTTTTTATCCTTTAAAGTCCTTAACGATAAGTGTACTGTTGGTACCACCGAAACCGAAGCTATTGCTCAGGAACATATCGAAGCCTGTCTCAATAGTCTGGGGAATAACATTTACACATGCTGTCTCCTCATCGGGGTTCTCGAAGTTCAAGCTACCAGCGATGAAGCCGTTCTTCATCATCAGCACCGAGTAGATACACTCACTGGCACCGGCCATCCACATCTCATGACCTGTCTGGCTCTTGGTACTGGTAACGGGTACCTTATAGTCACCGAAGCACTGGGCAATAGCCATAGCCTCACGACCGTCACCAGCATGTGTACTGGTAGCGTGTGCATTCACGTAACCAATCATACGGGGATCAATGCCACCGTTCTTGAGTGCCAGCTCCAGTGAACGGGCAGGACCAGCTACATTAGGAGTTGAGATATGATCGCCATTACCGCTGAAGCCCCATCCAACGATCTCTGCAATGATAGGAGCGCCACGTTTAACAGCATGCTCGTAGCTTTCCAGAATCAAAGTGGCAGCACCACCACCAGGAACCAGACCATCACGGTCGCGGTCGAAGGGACGGCAAGCCTTTGTCGGTTCGCTCTCTCGCTTCGAGAATGCCTGAATGCCATCGAACGAAGCCACACAATACATGTTGGCTTCCTGTGCACCACCGCAGATCACGCAGTCCTGCAGTCCGTCCTTGATGAGCAGCGAAGCCAGTCCGACGGCTTGTGAACTGCTGGCGCAGGCTGCCGACGATGTGAGGTTGATGCCGCGCAGATGGAACAGCGTGGCCAGGTTCATCGTCACNNGCGGTCGAAGGGACGGCAAGCCTTGGTAGGCTCATCCTCACGGGTAGAGAACGCCTGAATACCATCAAAGCTGGCAACGCAGTACATATTTGCCTCCTGAGCACCACCGCAGATTACGCAATCCTGCAAACCTTCCTTAATAAGCAGATAAGCATTACCGATAGCCAATGAGCTGGAAGCACAGGCTGCAGATGAAGTCAGGTTGATACCACGCAACTTAAACAGACAAGCCAAGTTCATGGTAACAGTACTGTTCATACTCTGGAAAATAGCACCACTACCACAGGCAGAGGTGTCCTTAAACTCACGGAACTTATCCAAGGCTATCATGGTGCTCTCAGCAACCGAGTCGTTACCATAGATAATACC
>DLBF01000095.1 GCA_002494215.1 Prevotellaceae bacterium UBA7028 | reverse complement strand
TGATTTCCGTGGTATTCAGCGTGATATTATAGAAAGTATTGGCAGCGGAAAGGATACGCTTGGCCTTATGCCTACTGGTGGAGGTAAGAGTATTACCTTTCAGGTTCCTGCTCTTGCCAGACCTGGTATGTGTTTGGTGATAACCCCTCTTGTCGCATTGATGAAGGATCAGGTGGAGGCATTGAACAGCCGAGGCATTAAGGCTGCGTGTATTCATTCGGGGTTGTCGCACGAACAGACGCTGGTGATTCTGGAGAATTGTGTCTTCAATGCCTATAAATTCCTATATATATCCCCCGAGCGATTAGGCTCAGAGTTTTTCCTGAGAAAGTTGGGGCACATGAGCATAAGTTTCATAACCGTTGACGAGGCTCATTGTATCTGTCAGTGGGGATACGATTTCAGACCATCTTATTTGCAGATTGCCCAGGTTAGGAACGTCAAGCCCAATTGCCCTGTTTTGGCCCTAACGGCTACAGCAACACCGGAAGTTACGAAGGACATCCAGAAAAATCTGAGGTTCAAGGAAGAAAATGTCTTCCGCATGAGTTTCTTCCGTCCAAATCTGGCATATAAAGTGCTGCATGCAGATGCTACCATGCTTGGATTGCTCCAGTTGCTGAATGAATACGAGGGCTCCTGCATTGTCTATACTCGCAACAGACAGAAGTGTTGTGATTTGGCCAAGCAACTGACAGAATACGGTTACAAGGCGACTTTTTACCATGCGGGCTTGAAGGCTGGTGAAAAAGACGAGAGGCAGAATGCCTGGCTGAGAGGGAACTATAGGATAATGGTAGCTACCAATGCTTTTGGTATGGGCATTGATAAACCAGATGTGAGGCTCGTTGTGCATGTAGATCTGCCAGACTCAATAGAGGAATATTTTCAGGAAGCCGGACGTGCGGGACGAGATGGTAAACCTGCGAGTTCCGTCATTGTGATGGACGGTAAGGAACTGGAGCTTTCTAAACGTCGTGTCAAACAACATTTTCCCGAGTTGGAATACGTAAGAAAGGCTTATGAGGATATCTGTTGTTTCCTGCAGTTAGCTGTTGGTGATGGCGTGAATGTAACACGTGAGTTCAACATGGAGCGTTTCTGTGTTGCCTTCCGTTATCATCCATTGATGTTAACAAGTGCTCTTGATATCCTTGATAAGGCTGGTTATATAGAATACCGCGATGCAGAGGACGGTACTAGCCGTCTGCGTATTGATGCTACAAGGAATCAGTTGTTTAGCATTCTTGACAGTCAGGGTGAACAAATTATTCTGGCTATGCTAAGGCGTTATGGAGGCATCTTTGTTGACTTCGTTTTCATTGATGAGGATATGATAAGCCGAGATACTGGCTTGACGCTGGATATCATATATCAAGACCTGAGGGAACTGGCCCGCAGGGGATTGGTAAGCTATATACCCCGCAAGCATATCCCCTTGATAACCTTCCGCCAACGTCGCGTAATGAAGGAGGAACTGGATTTTCCTTATGCTGTTTATGCAATGCGTAAGGAAGCATATGTGTACCGACTTAATGCATTGCAGGCTTATTGTGTGAATACGGAGGAATGTCGTAGCCGGTTGTTGCTTCGCTATTTTGGCGAAACAGAAACGCACCGTTGTGGTATATGTGATGTTTGCGAGTTAGAGGATACGGCAGGTATTACCGAGGCAGAGTATCTGAATATTAGGAATCATATTTTGGCGCAATTGAAGAACGGACCCATTAAAGCCTCTGAATTGGACATAAAAGGAATCCGCCCGCACAGTCTTGCTTGGGCATTGGATTACATGCGTGCCAAGGAAGAGCTGGTGGCGGACGGACCTTTTATCAGATTAGCCTCTAAAGATTAGATGCCAAGTTTCTTGCGGATGTCAGCGGGAATAGCGTTCTTGTTGATGACGATGTTCATGGTCTTGTAGGCTACATATGCCTGACTAACGTACCAGAAGCCCTTGAAAGGACCGCTCTCGCCCCATGAATTCTTCATCATGAAGTACTCTTTGCCGTACTGATCCTTTGCCAGACCGTAGATCTGCATGCCGTGGTCATCTGTTGTTTCCCAATTATCGTATGCCTCCTGGCGCATTTCTTGAGTAATGTTCTTCTCTGCGTTAGCGCTAACAATCTCGACCTTCTCTGAGGTTTTTTCGCCAGTCCAGCGAGCCTGGTCGCTACCAACTCCAGCCTTGAACTTGGTGTCGGGTACCATAGCTACGCTCTTGTTCTTGCCACTGCGACGGCTGAAACCGTCCTCGCTAACGTCGGCACCCCATGCAAAGGTCCAACCGTTCTTTACGGCTTCGTACATAACGCGCATAAACTCGTCCATAGGCAGGTTGTAGCTACTTGCCCAACGCCAGTTGTCCTCAATCTCGAGGATGAAAGAACTGTAGAAGGGGTGATGTGTGTAGCTGGTCAGGCTTACATAGTCGTTGGGATCCAGTGAAAGGTAGTCCTTGACAAATGACTGAGGAGTGTAACGGTTGCCCTTGTATTCGAACTCTGTAGGGCACTTGCCGAAGTAACCGTCAAGCATTGTCTGCAGGGCAGACTTCCATGCCTTAGGGTAGATCTTCTTAGCGCCTCCCTTTGAGATGGCCTTCAGGTAAGCCTCCATTGGGGGGAAGAGACCGCCGAAGTTGAAAAGAGAATCACCATATTCTGTGATAGGATAAGGCATGATTCCCTCGGGGATAAGGCCATAGTGCTCCATACAGTAGAGGGCATCTTCAAAGCTTCCGCCCTGGCTGAAGCTGGCATCACCGTGGGTGCGGACATGCTTGTCGGCACGGTCAACGTATGTTTTGCTGATAAGGAAAGACTCACACAGGTCGATGTCGTCCTTCAATTCGGGATGCTTCTTGATAGCTTCGCTCTCCAGGAAAGCCAGAGAAGAATAGCTCCAGCAGGTACCGCTGCTGTTCTGGTTTTTAATGCTTGTTACGGGGTTAGCGATAATGGTTGTGAAGATAAGGCTGTCCTTGTCTGCCTCTTTCTTCTTGCTCTTGTCTTTAGCTCCGGCTGGCATAATAGTCAGTGCTGCCAAAGCAATAAGGAAAAACTTCTTCATAAATATAAAATGTTTGTTATTTGTTGATAAATTCTTCTACGTCATTAATATGGTAGGGGATGCGGTCTTTGCCCAGATATCGGCAGCCATCGGCTGTGATAAGGATGTCGTCCTCTATGCGGATACCTCCAAAGTCCTTATAGGTCTCCAGCATGTCGAAGTTCAGGAACTCGGCACAATGCCCACTGGCCTTCCAGTCGTCTATCAGGGCGGGTATGAAATAGATTCCCGGCTCGTCGGTCATCACGAAACCCTCTTGCAGACGACGTCCGCAACGCAGACAATTGGTGCCAAACTGTTCCAAATTGGGTTGAACTTCGTCGTCGAAACCCACGTAGGTCTGTCCCAATCCTTCCATATCATGCACATCCATTCCCATCATGTGTCCCAGTCCGTGAGGCATGAACATGGCATGTGCTCCGGCACGTACTGCCTCTTCCGTGTCACCCTTCATCAGACCAAGTTCCTTCAGTTTGTCGGTCATCAGGCGGCAGACGCCAAAGTGGACGTCCCACCATTTAACGCCAGGGGCAGCAAGGGTAAGGGCATAGTCGTGACATTGCTCTACGATGCTGTATATCTCCTTCTGTCGTTGGGTAAAGCGTCCGCTGATGGGGGTAGTACGCGTATTGTCGCTACAATAGTTCTCGTTGGTTTCGGCTCCGGCATCGCAGAGAAGCAGGCGTCCTGCCTCCAAGGGGCGAGGGCTGGGGTATCCGTGCATAATCTCGCCATGCATGCTGACGATGCTCTGGAAGGATACCATGCAACCTTTGCTGCTGGCAATACCGCTGATGCGACCGCTAATTTCCTGTTCTGTAACACCTGGGTGACACATCTTCATGGCTGTGGTGTGCATCTCGTAGCCAATGGCGCAGGCGCGTTCTATCTCGGCAATCTCCTCTGGTGTCTTAACGGCACGCTGGTTCACAACTGCCATTATCAACTTAATAGAAGCCTGAGCACGCTGCTGGCTAGGGTGAATGCCCAAAATGTCCATCAGTTGAATCATCAGATCGTGACGGTATGGGGGCAGGAAATGGATGGCGCGGCCTTCGCTCTTTGCCTTCTTCAGGAAGTCGGCCATCTGAGCCATTGTCAGTGTATTGGCTACGCCGCTCTGGGTAGCCATATCGGCTACGCTGTCAACGCTTCCGAACCATACGATATCCTCGATGTCTATGTCGTTACCCACCAGATATTCGCGGTTGTTGTCTATGTCGATAATACCGGCCAAACCATCGCGATGTTGTCCAAAATAATAAAGGAAAGAACTGTCCTGACGGAAACGATATGTGTTAGATGGGTAGTTGGCAGGCGAATCGTTGTTGCCTGTCAGTAGAATGATGCCTGAGCCTACCTGCTCTTTCAGTACGGCTCTACGCTGTACGTATGTTTGTTTTTCAAATAGCATGTCAGATAATATGAATTGTAAATTAAGAATTATGAATTATAAAGGATTACCATCCAGTTTTGTCCCATCCAGCAGCCTTGTACCATTGGTAGGCCCTCAACTCGTTGTTCTTCTTTGTTCCCCCGGTTCCTGTTTGGGGAATGTACATGGAAATTCCGCCAAAATGCTCATCGTCATAGAGATAAGGGTAGTTGCAAATGCTGGGCGAATACCATTCCCCAGTGTTGTATTTGCGTATGGGGACTGCCATTTCGAATGCACCGAACCATTCGTTGTACTCTTCCTCAGAGAGAATCTTGTGCATGGCGGAGCTCATGTCGTAATAATACGTATAATTGTCGGAGAATGTTGTAGAATACCTTTGGATATCTTGTGTGATGTCGTCTCCTATGGTGTGGCGGTTTGCAAAATAACTTCTGATGTATTTGCTGGTACAGGCAGCAAGGTTTTCCAGCTGACTACAGTTTACGGCAGACAGAAGTGTTCCTGTATAGTTGCCTATTGGATAGTAATTGTTGTATCCGTTGATAATGCCGGAGGGGTCACACTCGCACAGAGCTTCCAATATAAGGTGGTAAGGTGCTCCGGGGGCAGGTATCTCGGCGGGGGAGCCGACAATCCAGTCGGTTTGCTTGCGCAACTCGTATGCCACCTGTATGTCCTGCATAAAGCAGACATCAAAGAAGATGTAGCTCATGTGTGGCAGTCGCTCCAATATGCCTCGCAGCGTGGGGATATTAAGCCATTTGTTAGAATGGCTCTGGTCATATCCCATGGCTCTGCGGTGTATTACCCATCCCGAGCCATGAGCTCCGAAGGTTAATCCGTATTTCTTGGCAGGGAAATTCTTGATGATTTCTCTAAGATTGTTCAGGACGGTCAGCGAGTCTGTGCAGTCTTGCTCCTTCGCAAATTTCTTCCATACCTGTAATCCGTTTTGCGCGTCCAGTTGGTAGATGACGGGATTTGCGTTTGGTTCATCTACATAGATGACAACCTTGTCGTTGGCGGGGATGTTGTCTTTGCCTTCTGTCAATTCGTCTATATCATAATCGGCATACGTACTCAGGTTGTTGTCGCCTATCCAGTATATGATGGCAACATTTCCCTTAGCATCAGGGTCCGGAAAGTCTATGCTGTCGCTACAGGCGTAAAAGCCTAAAATCGTCCCAACAAATATAATAAGGTGTATGTATTTCAATTTCATGGGCACAAAGGTAGTTATTTTAATTCATAATTCATAATTCACAATGCATAATTCATAATTATGAGAGAAGAATTAATTCTAATTCACAATTCATAATTCGCAATTTTCAATTCGGTTGAACACAATAAGTTGGCATTTATATTCGTTATTATAGCGTATGCAGTGGATAAACAGGATTCGTCAGGTTAAGATTCTGCTGGTGATTGCCGCAATTGTACTGAGTGTGGCATCGCTGGTGGTGTCCAATTTCCTAGTGCGTGACCTCAAGTTGGAAGAGCACCGTAAGATGGAGATATGGGCTGAAGCTATGCGTAGTCTGAACAATGCTGACGAGAATACCGACTTGACCCTTGTTTGGACTGTACTGAACAGCAACAACACCATTCCCGTTGTGGTACTGAACAGCGATGGTAGTGTGCAGGACTATCGTAACATTCCCCTTTCTGACCGTGAGCGCCAAACTGAGATGGAGGTAGTGAAGGCCAAATCGCAGCGTATGCGACAGTCAGGTAGGGTAGTTCGCATTAATATATCATCCACAGATTACATGGAAATCTGTTACGACGATAGTCTCATCCTCTGGCGTCTGGCCTGGTGGCCGTACGTGCAGTTGGGTATTGTGCTTATTTTTGTGGTGGTAGCTATCTTTGCCCTCCTCAGTAGCAAGAAGGCTGAGCAGAATAAGGTATGGGTGGGGCTTAGCAAGGAGACTGCCCATCAGCTGGGAACACCCATCAGCAGTCTCATGGCTTGGCACGAGGTTCTGCGCGAGACATACCCAGATGATGAACTGTTACCAGAAATGGGAAAGGATGTGCAACGTTTGCAGCGTATAGCTGAGCGTTTCAGCAAGATAGGCTCGCAGCCAGAGCCCAAACCCGAGAGTCTGAATGATGTGGTTGAACAGGTGGTTCAGTATATCAACCGTCGTACCAGCAACCGCGTCAGCATGACCTGCCAGTTGCCCCAGACTCCGCTTATTGTTAATATCTGCGCCCCGCTTTTTGAGTGGGTGATTGAGAATCTGTGCAAGAATGCCATCGATGCCATGGACGGCAGCGGCAGTATCACCTTGGTGGCAAAGGAAGAAGCTAATTGTTTCTCTGTGGAGATAACGGACACGGGTAAAGGTATTCCCAAGAATCATTTCAGTACTGTTTTTACCCCTGGTTTCACAACCAAAAAGCGTGGATGGGGACTGGGATTGTCCTTGGCAAAAAGGATTGTGGAGGAATACCATAATGGACGCATTTTTGTTAAAAATTCCGAGATTGGAAAAGGCACAACGTTCCGTATTGAACTCAAAAAGCACTAATTCGCCATTTTTTAAATGAATTTCTTGCGTCGTTATTTGTTTTTTTTGTAATTTTGCAGCCCGATGGAGAAACTGGATAGCTATAAAGTGGATCTGAAAGGCATGTCGGAAGGTACTGTGTCGTACAACTGGCATGTAGACGACGACTTCTTCTCCGCTGTTCAGGGTCCTGAGATTCAGCAAGGTCAGCTGGATGTCGCATTACGGGTGAAGCGGACGGCTGAGGCCTATAGGCTGGTTTTCCAGTTGGAGGGCACAGTTAAAGTCTTATGCGACCGTTGCTTGGATTATATGGATTGCCCCATCAATGCAGAACATGTTCTGCGTGCAAAGTTAGGAAGTGAGTATGCCGACGATGGCGACCTCATTGTTGTCCCCGAAGAGGACGGCGTTCTAGACGTAGCATGGAATATCTACGAGTTTGCAGCTCTTGAGATCCCGCTTCGTCACGTTCACCCCGAGGGTAAATGCAGTCAGCAGATGACATCGGCACTGGACTCTCTTACAGCGGCAGAGGAAGAGACGGAGAAACCCATCGACCCTCGCTGGGGAGCACTTGCAAAGTTAAAAGAGAAAGGTAAAGATGAATAATTCGCTTCCGGCAAGAAAAAAGTAAATAGTAAAATCATTAAATAGTAAATCATTATGGCACATCCTAAAAGAAGACA
>DLBF01000132.1 GCA_002494215.1 Prevotellaceae bacterium UBA7028 | reverse complement strand
GACGGTCTGATCCACATCAGCGACCTCAGCTGGACAAAGAAGGTTAAGCACCCCAGCGAATTCACTCAGATTGGCGCAGAGATTGAAGTTTGCGTACTGGAAATCGACAAGACCAACCGCCGTCTCTCTCTCGGTCACAAGCAGTTGGAGGAGAATCCCTGGGACGTATTCGAGACAGTATTCACTCAGGATAGCATCCACGAGGGTACTATCGTTGAGATGCTCGACAAGGGCGCTGTTATCCAGCTCGAGTACGGTGTAGAGGGCTTCGCTACTCCCAAGCATCTTGTTAAGGAGGACGGTAGCCAGGCTCAGCTCAACGAGAAGCTGCAGTTCAAGGTTATCGAGTTCAACAAGGAAAGCAAGCGTATCATCCTCAGCCACAGCCGTATCTACGAGGATGTTCAGCGCGCTGAGGCTCGCGAGGCTAAGAAGGCTACCAAGCGTACAGCTACCCGCAAGGAGGAAGCTCCCGCAATCCAGAACCAGGCTGCAAGCACAACTCTGGGCGACTTGGATGCACTGGCAGCATTGAAGGCTAAGATGCAGGCTGGCGAATAACCAAAAGCAAACCTACAAAACATAACAAGAAGGGGCAGCAAACAAAGCTGCCCCTTTTTCAACTAATAGAAAAATAAACCTATAAGGAAAGAAATGGAGACTTTCGAGGTCAATATATTAGGATGCGGATCAGCTAAGCCAACACTCAGGCATCTCCCTAGTTCACAGATTGTAAATATCAGAAGCAAATACTACATGATAGACTGTGGAGAAGGGGCTCAGATTCAGATGCAGAAGATGCGACTACCAATGGCTCGTATAGGACACATATTCATCTCCCACAACCACGGAGACCACGTTTTTGGTCTACCCGGTCTAATTAGCACCATGGCCTTGCTGGGCAGGACTGCAGACCTGCATATACACGGCCCTCAGCAACTCCAAGAGTTCCTCGACAACATCATCCGTATATACTGCGAAGGCATCACATTCCAGATAATATTTCACCCCATCGACACGCGCGTACATAATATTATATATGAAGACCGCAGCGTAACCGTTTGGAGCATCCCCCTTCAGCATAGAATTCCTTGTTCAGGCTTTCTCTTTAGGGAAACACCACCATTGCCACACATCAGACGCGAGATGATTGATGCCTTCAATATTCCATTCTCACAGATTAACAACATTAAGGCAGGAGCCTCATGGACGACAGAAGACGGAACCATAATACCCAATGAAAGATTGGTTACACCCGCAGAGAAAGCACGTTCGTACGCTTACTGCTCAGACACCGCCTATCTGCCAAAGTTGGAAGAGACGTTACAGGAAGTTACGCTCCTATATCACGAAGCCACCTACCCCGAAGAATTAATAAAACGAGCACAAGAAACACTGCACTCCACGGCTTCGCAAGCCGCCACTATAGCCAAGGAAGCCAAAGTAGGTAAACTGTGTATCGGGCACTATAGTGCTAGAATCAAGAACGAAAACGAATTACTGGCAGAAGCAACGGTCATTTTTCCACAAACAACACTCGCTTACGAGGGACTATCCCTGAAATTATAGAGAAATATTACATTTTATATCATTTTTCATCGAAAAAGTTTGTCGCAATAAAATAAAATCAATAACTTTGCGTTAGGAATGATAAGAATATGAAGAAGATTCTACTCATAGTATTGCCTTTGATGCTGGTTTTCGCTCCAGCATTTGCAATGGAATACGCAGACAATGAAAACATAGAAAACAACATGTCTGCTGTAGCCATTGCTGTCAGCGGGAACACCGTTCGCGTTTCTGGCACAAATGGCGAGGATATAGAAGTCTTCAATCTTACCGGTGTAAAAATCACTACCATTAAGACTGACACTACTGGAAAGACATTTACCGTCAACCTGCAAAAAGGTTGCTACCTGCTGAAAATCGGAAAGGTAGTGCGTAAGATTTCCATCCGATGAAACATTCCCGTAAGCTCCCCCTACTCCTCTTTTTTATCATGATCATTGTTTCTTGCCAAAAAGATGGCAAGCAAATACGCATTGTATCTATGCAAGACATCAAGGAATGGATTTTACCCGAATATAGCCTAAAGAGCAAACATATACGCGACCAAATCTATCAACTTGCACAAGAAAAGCAAGCTATGTATGCCGATGCTTTTACGACAAAATATTACAAGGGGAAAGGGCACTTTGTGTGGATAACACGTCATGGCGTTGATGACAAGGCCGACACCTTGCTTTCTTATCTAAGACGAGTTGAAGAAGAAGGCTTCGAGCCCTCCAGTTTCTATGTTCCCGAAATAGAAAAAGATTTACAAAACCTACGCAACAGGAAAAACATTTCAGAAGACATCAACCAACTGATGGGGCGATTGGAGTACAACCTCACAAAAGCCCTCCTCAGATATGCCACAGGACAGAGATATGGCTACATTTTACCTTCGCACGTTCTCAATAACATTGAGTCAGAAAAGTCCTATCCAGAGCCCTCTCAGCGCCATCATTTCGGCATTCGTGCAGAGATTGCCACTGATAGTTTCTACACCCACGCCTTAGCCCAAGCTCAAAATGAAAAATTGGGTGCATTCTTATACGAGGTGCAGCCTGAGATTCCTCTTTACAAGAAACTCAAGCAGGAATACCTTTCCGCCAAGAAGGAAGGAAACACCGAACGCGCACGATTGGCACGCATCAACATGGAAAGAGCACGATGGAGGTATCCTCGCCCACAAGGCAAATACGTCTGGGTGAACCTGGCTGGGTTCCAACTCACAGCTGTAAACGAGCAGACAGACAGCTTCCTGACCATGCGTATCTGCGGAGGAGCCATAGCGCACAAATCACCTTTACTTACGAGCAAATTCACCAAATTGGAATTGAATCCCTATTGGGTTATACCACCCAGTATTATCCGTCACGAGATAGCTCCCTCCCACACAGGAGACACAGCTTATTTCGCTCGACATCGATACAATATCATTGACAAAAAAACAGGAGGAAGCGTTAATCCCGCCTCACTCAGTTCAACTCAGCTGAACAGTGGACAGTATGTCATCAGACAAGAGAATGGTGGAGGCAACTCCTTAGGGCGTATCATCTTCCGTTTTCCCAACAACTATTCCGTTTATCTTCACGACACCAACACACCTTCAGCCTTCCGTTTGGCCACAAGAGCCGTCAGTCACGGATGTATCCGCCTAGAAAAGCCTTTAGACTTGGCTTTCTTCATCATGGAAAATCTGGATAGTATCCAGCAAGATAGAATCCGAATGGAGATAGGCAAGGCCCCTGTCACACAATGGGGAAAGAAGTATAGGATACAGAACGCACAGGAAGAAGCTCGTCCCAAACACAAATCCTATCCTATCGAGTCTGGTTTCTCTGTTTTTTTGGACTACTACACCCTCTACCCTAACCGCGAAGGAACGCTGGAAGAACACCCAGACAACTATCATTACGATACAGTTCTGGAAAAAGCTTTAAACAGTTTTTAAACCAAAACGTATTTTCTGTGTCAAAAAGACTGAGAGATGATAAACGAGACACGTATCATAACCCAGCTGAAAGACGAATCCCAAAAAGAAACCGCCTTCAACACCCTTGTTCACGAATATCAAGAGGTGCTCTATTGGCAGATACGTAGGCTAGTACTCTCACACGACGATGCCGACGATGTCCTGCAAAACACCTTCATAAAGGCATGGATGGCATTAGACGAGTTTCGTGCTGAATCCAAAATTAGCACTTGGCTCTTCCGCATTGCCATCAACGAATCGTTAAGTTTTCTGGAAAAGAAAAAGAAAAACGCCAGCTTGTCCAGCGATGCAATAGAGGATCTGGCAAGCCAGTTGATGAGTGACCCCTACTTCGATGGCGACGAGAC
>DLBF01000027.1 GCA_002494215.1 Prevotellaceae bacterium UBA7028 | reverse complement strand
GTGGGTGGCATAGACGTCGCCACGGTTGTCGCGGTTATACTTCATGCGCCATCCCAGCTGGGCCTGGTCGGCATCGGCGGGGTTCTTCCAGTAGTAGTCCCAGAAGTCGTCGAGGTTGTGGATGTAGGCACCCTCGCCGCGCAGTATCTCGCCGAAGACTCCGTTCTGGGCCATGTTCATGGCGTTGAGCTCATACCAGTCGTAGCAGCAGTTCTCGAGAATCATACAATGCTTGCGAGTCTGTTCCGACAGGTTGATGAGAGCCCAGCACTGCTCCAGATTCATGGCGCAGGGCACCTCGATGGCAGCATGCTTGCCATTCAGCATAGCACACTTAGCAACGGGGAAGTGGTGGTCCCAGTCGGTAGCGATATAGACAAGGTCTATGTCGGAACGCTTGCAAACCTCCTCATAACCCTTCTCGCCACTATAGATAGCTGCTGGTGGAAGGCCAGCCTTTCTCAGGTATTCCTGGCACTTCTCGGCATTAGCCTCCACATAATCACAAAGAGCCACAATCTGCACTCCAGGGATGTGAGTGAAGCGCTGTACAGCACCCGGACCACGCATACCCAAACCCACAAAACCCACACGAACGGTGGAGAGCTTAGGAGCTGTAAGTCCCAAAACATGCTGCTGGCCTGCAGGACGCTGCGGTGTATCTATAACAATGGTACCCTCTTGAAAATGATACTTGGTACTCGGACTAAGGCTTTGTGCCCAAACTGTGACGCTGACAGACATGACCGCCAGGGTCAAAAAAATGTTTCTCTTAAGGTTCATAACGTGTAATTCACAATGTTGTTAGGAGCAAAGATATGAATTATTCGCGAAAGAAAACACTTTACCTATATAAAATATGCTTAAATTACAACTTTCTACACTTTGAAGCACATTTTTTCTAATAAATAATGTATATTTGCACTTCGTAAAGTAGCAACGTGGAGAAAAACAGCCTTTTAGGAATGAATCTTGACGAGCTGAAAGCCGCTGTCACAAAAGCAGGCCTGCCCGCCTTTGCCGCCAAACAGGTGGCACGATGGATTTATGTGCAACACGTAAGTTCTATCGACGAGATGACAAACATCTCCCTGAAAAACCGCGAGGCCCTGAAAGAGCTATACACCATAGGCTGTGCCGAACACACCGACTGCCAATGCAGCATAGACGGCACTCGCAAATACCTCTTCCCCACCCGAGACGGACAACTGGTAGAATCCGTTTACATCCCAGACGGCGAAAGGGCCACCCTGTGTGTGAGCAGTCAGGCTGGCTGCAGAATGGGATGCCGCTTCTGCATGACGGGACGCCAAGGTTTTCAGGGCAACCTTTCTGCAACGGACATCCTGAACCAGATATATTCGTTGCCAGAGAGGGACACACTAACCAACGTGGTCTTTATGGGACAAGGAGAACCCTTCGACAATATTGACGCGGTGCTAAAGGCCACCCAACTGCTGACTGCCGACTATGGCTATGCATGGAGTCCCAAGCGTATCACCGTTTCCACAGTGGGCGTACGCAAAGGTCTGACACGCTTCTTGGAGGAGAGCGACTGCCACTTGGCCATCAGCCTGCACAACCCATTCCCAGCAGAACGACTGGAGATGATGCCCGCTGAGAATGCCTACAGCCTGACAGAGTTCCTGACTCTGCTGAAGCAATACGACTGGACACACCAACGCCGCCTGAGCTTTGAGTACATCGTCTTTGGCGGACTGAACGATATGCCACGCCATGCAAAGGAACTGGTAAAACTGCTGGGGTCCATAGAATGCCGCGTGAACCTGATAAGATTCCATCAGATTCCGGACACCCCATTCAAGGGAGCCTCTGAAGAAACCATGATATGGCTGCGCGACTATCTGACACAACATGGCGTAACAACAACCATACGTGCCAGTCGCGGACAAGACATCTATGCAGCCTGCGGACTGCTACATAACAAGAAAACAACACAAGCATGAAAAGATACAAGTTTTACCTACTGATGATGCTGGCATGCTGCATCCTTGCCAGTTGTACCAAGAACATGGTCCTGCCCGTTGCCAGCGGACGCCCCTACGAGGTATTGGTAGTATTGGAGGACGAGATATGGGAAGCACCAGCCGGAAGGGCGCTGTTCGACATTCTGGACACCGATGTCCCCTGCCTGCCACAGAGCGAACGTTCTTTCCGCATCTCACATACCGACCCCAAGCACTACGACCATCTGATGCAGCTCTTCCGCAACATCATATTGGTGAACATAGACAAGACTCAGTATAGCCAGACCCGTATGCGTTTCGCACGAGACAAATACGCCACGGAACAGATTGTACTGACCATCAACACACCCAGCGAGGAAAGCCTGAAGGAATTCTGCAAGGAACACAGACAGGAAGTGGTGGACTTCCTGACTCGCACGGAGATGAACCGTCTGATTAAGAAATTGGAGAAGAAATTCTCGAAAACCACAGACGAGCTGGCTTGGCTCAAATTCGGTTGCCACATCAATGCACCAGACGAATTGAAGAGCTACAAGGAAGGCGACAACTTCTTCTGGACCAGCAACAACACAGCGTCGGGGCTGGAGAACATCTGCATGTACAGCTATGAATACGAGGGCCCCGAGACCTTCAACAAGGAATACCTGCTACACAAGCGCGATTCTATCATGGAGAAGAACCTGCCTGGGGAAAAGGAAGGCATGTACATGCAGACCGACACCCTATGCACCCTGATTAAACCCATCGTTGTTCACAATGCCTACGCCATGGAGATACGAGGACTTTGGTACATGAAGAACGATTGCATGGGCGGCCCCTTCGTCAGCCACAGCAGAGTAGATGCAGAAAGCAACCGCGTAATAGTGGTTGAGGCCTTTGTATATGCACCCGAGAAGAAGAAACGCGACCTCATCAGACGTCTTGAGGCCTCACTCTATACACTGCAACTTCCTCTGGAACAGAAATCCCTGATTGAAATCTGCGTCGAGGAGGAGAAAAAGGATATTAAATAAGATTATGGAAAAGATTAAGATAGGAATCACACAAGGCAGAGCTGACAAAACAGGCTATAACCTTATACTGACAACGTTCGAGGAACCTGTTTCGCTGGAGCTATGCCACCCCATCATATATGGTGACAAAGAGGCTGTCATACAACAGCGCAAGATTATGAACCTGAGCACCAACTTCATCACCATAAACAATACGGATGAAGTGCAAGACGGACGCCTTTCGCTGCTGCAATGCGAGGATAGCGAGAAGAAAGCAATGGAGGACTGCCAGGAGAACAACATAGACGCCCTGGTGATAACTCCAAAGGAAACACCCTTCCCCTGCCCTGCCGGTAGCACCGAGATGCTCATCAACGAAGACATACGCATGGCACTGGTTGAGAAGATCGACAAGAACACCATCGAGGCCTTCCGCAATACACTGGAGCGCGACTTCGACTGCCAGCATCCGCGTATTGCCATCCTCAGCGATAACGCACAACAGGAGAACAACAACGAAGAGCCAAGGGAGGAGAAGCACATGCACGTGTACGGTCCTTATGCCATAAAGGAATTCTTCGAGGAAGAAAAATACATGTACTACGACGGCATTATCACCTGCGAGAAGCAGAAGGCCACAGAAGCCTTCGGCTCCCTGGCATATGAATATGGTATAAGATTCTATGCCGGCTCGGATCTCATCATCACCTCACCCTTCCTCTCAGACACAATGTGCATGAATCACGCCACATACATTGCAACCGACGTGTATCGCAACAGGCAATCATACGACCAGGAACGCGAGAACCCTCTGCCCAAGCTTTTCCACGACAAGCGAGAGGACCGAAACAGCAATAATGTGGAATAAGACGCTGTGATATGAAGAAACTGGACATAGACCTACAGAAGCTTAAGAACCAGTACAATATTGTCGGAAAGAACAAGGCACTGGATACCGCCCTGCTGACAGCAGTTCAGGTGGCACCCACAGACTTGTCTGTACTCATAGAAGGCGAGAATGGTGTGGGAAAGGAAATCATCCCCCGCATCATCCATGATTTAAGTCCGTGCAAGAACAAGAAGTACCTGGCCATCAACTGCGGCTCCATACCAGAAGGTACCATAGACAGTGAACTCTTCGGTCACGAGAAGGGCGCCTTCACAAATGCCATCAGCGAGCACGAGGGCTACTTCGGAGCTGCCGACGGCGGAACGCTCTTCCTGGACGAGATAGGTGAACTGCCCATGAGCACCCAGGCACGTCTGCTTCGTGTACTGGAAACAGGCGAATACATACGTGTCGGAAGCAACTCCATACGCAAGACCACAGCTCGCATCATAGCGGCTACCAACATCAATATCCCCAATGCCATCCGCGAGGGTAAGTTCCGCCAAGACCTGTACTACAGACTCTGCCGCGTTAACATTACCATGCCACCACTTAGGGAGAGGAACGATGATGCCGTGCTACTGTTCAAGAAGTTTGCCATGGACATGGCCACGAAGTATCAGATGCCGGAATACATCCATCTGACACCGGCTGCCGAGGAAGTCGTAAAATCCTATAAATGGCCAGGCAATATCCGTCAGTTGAAAAACGTGGTGGAACAGATGAGCGTTCTCTCTGAGGAACGAAGCATCACACCAGAGGTGCTGGCAAAGTTTGGCATCGTGCCCAATTCGGACAGCGAGATGGGCATCACCATAACAGGCAGCAGAAGCTCTGAATCGCAGCACGACTACGAGAAGGAAATAAAGATGCTGGCCCATGCTGTGCTGCAACTGAGAAACGAGGTGGAGGAACTGAAGCAGAAGATTCAGGGTGGAGAGCCCTCGAACCTGCCTGCCACGACAAAAGTCCCCACGACAACACCTGCATACAGCCATCAGGTGCCCAACATTTCTCCTACCATCCCGCAGAATCCCATACCCGCAACAGATATGGAGTTCCAAACGGCTGAAGAGGTGCTGGAGGACGACACGTTGAACATCAACGACATGGAGAAACGCAACATCATAAAATCACTGCAACGCAATCACTACAGAAGGAAAGATGCTGCCGACGAATTGGGCATAAGCGTCAGAACACTATACAGAAAACTGAAAGCATATGGAATTGAGGAATAAGAAGTGGATGGGCATATTGCTGGCCAGCTGCCTGTGCATTATGATTTGTGCATGCAGGATTGAGTACAAGTTCAATGGCGCAAGTATCGACTACCAATATACAAAGACTATACAGATTGACAACTTCCCCATTCGTAGTGCATACGTATGGACACCTATGCAGGCTATCTTCCAAAATAAGCTGACAGACATCTATGCCAGCCAGACGAAACTGCGACAGGTGAAGAAGAACGGCGACCTGCAACTCTCTGGCGAAATTACGCATTTCGACCAGTACAACAAAGGTATCTCCAGCGACGGCTATAGCAGTCAGGTTCAGTTGAAGATGACGGTGAATGTGCGATTTGTCAACAATAAGAAACACGACGACGACTTCGAACGTCAGTTCACAGCCACCACAGAGTACGATGCCAGTCAGCAGCTGACAGCCGTACAGGAGGAGCTGGTAACACAGATGTCAAAGGACATCGTAGAACAGATATTCAATTCAACGGTAGCTAACTGGTAACATGAAACAAGCATCAACCCTATGCCAAGACATTTGATAGATTTCATCAGAAGGCCGAACAGCATGGACCAGCAAACCATATCCATGCTGAGGAACATGAAAGACGAGCATCCGTATTTTCACTC
Source organism: Prevotellaceae bacterium UBA7028 (assembly GCA_002494215.1). The sequence continues at coordinate 2,463 of DLBF01000027.1, read as the reverse complement.
TGCCCGCATACTGTTGCTGCAAGCACTCTACAAGCATCACTCCCCCCAATTCGACGAGGAGCTGCGCATCAGTGCACCCCTGCTACCAGATAGACAGGCTATCTTCAAACTAACAGAAGAGTCCAACTACGAGAAGAAAGAAGAACGTAGAAAATTCAATACCGAGGAGACGGAGACTGACAAATCCGAAAGAACAGACCTGCTAATCTCTGACTTCCTGGAGAGTCAGCCCAAGGAACAGCCACAGGCTGTGCGCTACCCCATCGATGCCACCCAAGACTACATAGGCTTCCTGCTCCAAAACGAGGCACAGGAAGAGGAAACACCCGACATGCCAATGAACGGAGGCGGTGTGGTAGAAGACTTCCTAAGTCAGGAACCTAAGAGAATCGTACTTAAAAACAATGAAAACGAGACAGAAGTTCCTGAGCAGAAGGAAGAAAAAGAAGAAGAGAACGAGATTTTGACAGAAACTTTGGCTGGAATTTATATAAAACAAGGTAAATTTGAGAATGCAATTAAAATTATACGTCAATTATCCTTGAAATATCCGAAAAAAAATCGTTACTTTGCAGACCAAATCCGATTTTTGGAAAAACTGATATTAAATAACAAAAACAAATAACAAATAAAACATGTACACTTCAATCGTAATTTTGGTTGTCCTGGCATCTGTCCTGATGTGCCTTATCGTACTGATTCAGGAGTCTAAGGGCGGTGGTCTGGCAGCTGACTATTCAAACAACAATCAAATTCTGGGTGCTCCCAAAACAACAAATTTCATCGAGAAGGCAACATGGGGTCTGGCAGCAGCAATGATTGCACTGAGCATCATCAGCGTTGCTTTCCTGCACGAAGGAGCTAATAACGAATCTGTTATCCAGCAGAACGCTATTGAGCAGGCTGCAACTAACCCAAATAACGTTCCCGGTATGGTTCAGCCTTCAGCAGAGACTCCTGCAGAGACTCCTGCAGAAGAAGCACCCGCTCAGCAGTAAAATCCGGTTCTATGGCAAACTGCATCCTTATAGCAGATAGCGGTTCGACCAAAACAGACTGGGTATTAACTACAGCCGAGAATAGCATCCTGGAAGTCGAGACTATGGGCATCAACCCTGTCAGAGACTCCCAGGATGCTATTTTTGATGTCATAAAGAACAGCCTGGCACCAAAGATCCCACAGGAATGCCAGATTCAGGAAATCTTCTTCTATGGCGCAGGCTGTATAGATCCGTACAAAAAGAGTGTAGAAGAGGCGCTTGCCAACACCTTTAGCACTACTCCACGGATTGCTGTCGAAAGCGATCTGCTGGGAGCTGCCAGGGCACTCTGCGGCAATAAGGCAGGAATAGCCTGCATACTGGGCACCGGCTCCAACAGCTGCCTGTATGACGGAAAGGAAATTATCAGCAACACTTCACCCTTAGGTTTTATCCTGGGCGATGAAGGAAGTGGTGCTTTTCTGGGCAAGATACTGGTACGTAATGTCCTGAAGAAAATATTCAGCCCAGAGCTACAGGAACTTTTCCTGAAGAGGTTCAACCTCACTCCCCCTATTATTATAAATAAGGTATATAGGGAACCTATGCCTAACAGATTCTTGGCTTCGCTGGTTCCGTTCTTGGCAGAACATAGAGAAAAGGCAGAAATCCACGACATGCTTGTATGGGCTTTCCGCCAGTTCTTTGTCAGGAATGTTAAAGCCTACAACCATCCCGAAATGGAAATTAACATGGTAGGAAGCATTGCTTTTTACTTTGAAGACGAAATAATGGATGCAGCAGCAAAAGAAAGGCTTAAAATTGGTAAAATTCTTAAAAAACCGGCTCAAGAAATCGCCAATTTTCATAGAAAAAGCCTGTTTTTGGGCGAAAAATGTTAAAAAATGCAGAAATATGTTATATAACATATAACCAAGTCTTGCATGATATTAACAAACCGCCTAAATTTGCAACTGTTATCCTGAAAACAATCTTTTTACCTTAAACAAAACTAATACCTAAAAGATGGAGGGCAGCTGTGAAGCCGCCCTCTATTTCATTTTATACGCATAGGCCGTAATCTGCTATTTCTTACAGTCTTGTACAGTTCTTACTGAACCAGCGTTTTATTTATCTCCTCTATGTAATTCAGAACTTCCTCGCGACCCATTTTTGTTTCCGAACTGGTAACAAAATAGGGGGGCAGTTCCTCCCACTGCTTCTTAAGTTCTGTAAGGTAATGCTCCACATTCCCCTTCAACTTGCCCTTAGAAACCTTATCTACCTTGGTAAAGACGATGCTAAAGGGAACACCATTCTCTCCCAGCCATTCCATGAACTCCAAGTCAATCTGCTGAGGCTCATGACGCACGTCTATAAGCAGGAACAGATTCGTCATCTGCTCACGGTCCAGGATATAGGTGGTTATCATGTGCTCGAACTTCTCGGTCTCCTTCTTGCTGCGCTTGGCATAGCCGTAGCC
>DLBF01000117.1 GCA_002494215.1 Prevotellaceae bacterium UBA7028 | reverse complement strand
ACGGGTGTTGCCCGTCTTGAACGAAGCCAGCTTCAGGGCGTTCTCGTTGGCCTCGGCACCGCTGTTGATAAGAAACAGCTGATAGTCGTCGTAGCCGCTGGCGGCTCCTAAACGCTCGGCAAGCTGCTGTTGCAGCGTGTTTACTATGGAGTTGGAGTAGAAGCCCAGCTTAGAGAGCTGCTCCGACACCTTATTTATATAAGTAGGGTGGCTGTGGCCGATGCTTATCACGGCATGGCCGCCATACAGGTCGAGATACTCTTGCCCCTTGTCGTCCCACACGTTGCAGCCCTTGCCGCGCACAATGTTGACATCAAAGAGGGGATAAACGTCGAATAGTTTCATGCTTAGTGAGATTTATTGGGTGCAAAAGTACACATTTTATAATTATTTCATTGCCATGCGGTTGGAAAATGTAGCCATATAGCGATATTTGCTTACTATTTATTCCAATTAAAGTCTTGACGCCAACAAAATAAAAAAATATCAATGCGGCAACTGACAATCGTCAGCTGCCGCATTGATATTTTTGGATAGACTACAAGCAACCCGTATTTAGTTCACCGTGATTACATCTACGTCGAAGGGGCTGGTGTAATCTTTCTTGTTCTGGTTCGAAGTGCCCTTTTTCTCGCTGGTCTTTGTCTTCTTGCGCTTGTCTAAGATAGCCTTCTCCGACAGGGTTATAGCCTCATCGTAGAATGCCATGAAGTGAACACCCCCGTTGAAAGAGTACCAGGCTTTCTTGCCGTCTTTGCGTATGCAGAGCTTGATGTCGCTGTTCTTGTCGTTGATGATGGAGTGGTAGGTGTTAGCTCTCCTGTCAAGGGTGCTGCGGTCTACATAGCTCTTGCCGTGACCGCCCGTCCAAGTCCATGTTTTAATGTTTTGCAATCCCTGAGCAGATACGCTCAACGTCATGGCTACGAGTGCCACCAGTGTAACTAAAATCTTTTTCATAATGGTATTGGTTTTAAAATGAATTATCTGTTCGATTAAGCTGTGTTAATGGGATGTTGTCTTATGCCACCCTTACTTGGAGTAGGGTAGGGGGTAGGCTTCTTACTTAACCCTTAACACTTTGAGCCTTACTTTCTTGAACTTCTCTCCGCCAAATACTTTTGAAACTGACTCGCCATCACCGAGTACAGAGGGTGTCAGGTGTTCCTCTCCGCCTTTGCGGAAGCCCCAGGCCTCAGCTTTGATAGTGCGATTGGTCTCGTTCTCTATCTCAAGACCGCCGTTATCGTAGCGCGATACATTTACCTGTCCAATACGGGTACCGTTCAGGTACAAGTCAAAGATGGATTTAGTGCCAGGCACGCTGGTAATAAGTTCCTTGGTGGGTTCACTCTTAATGAATTTCACCGAAATATTCTGAACCTGTGCGAAGGTTAGCGATGAAACCGCCAAAAATGCAATGATAAATAGTAATTTTTTCATAATAGTATGGTTTTGGTTAATAATGTTTCTATTGTTAGTTTATCTTTTCGCCGAAGAGGGCGAGGCCGCTTTTCCTCTGTATGTCCTTCTCCCAGTAGCCGCGATAAACGAAGTAGATGTGGCTGCTGTTCGACGTGGACAGATAGCTGTTGTTCTTTCCGTAGTTCACCTCGTCCTGCGATGCGAGCCTTACGATGTCGCCACTGGGTGCGCCGTGGCCTATGGCCTGCATCATACACTTGATGAAGAGCTGCCGCTGGCTGTTGTTGACCACTGCCGGAGCGTCGGGAGCCGATGTGTTGAGCCAGATGTCGGTGGCAGCGGCATACTCGCGGTTGGTGACGGCGCGGCGGTTGATGCCGCAAGAGTTAGCGAAATGATAATCTTTTTCATGGTACTGATATGGTTTTAGTTGTTTGTTATGATCCGATAGTAGTTGCAAAAGTAGTTTTTCTGGCTGTTTTGGCAACTATCATATATTGAATTAGGCTCACACTTTCATATTTTTTTAGTAAAAATGGCATTTCTGAGGACGTGCCAATGGACGTGCCAATGGGCTGTAGTTGTCTTGTATGTTTCCCAAAGGCACTTGGTAATGTTTGTCCAGAGGCTCTGTAACAATACTCCAGAGCCTCTGGAGTATTGTTACAACTATCCTGTTGTATTACTACAAGGCCTCTGGAACTTTTTTACGGAGCCCTATAAAATAATAAAGGGCAAACTACTACCCATTCTTTTCTCGTAGCCACTCGCCCGGCGTCATGCCAGTGATGGCCTTGAATATTCTGAAGAAGGTGGTTTCGTTGCTGAAGCCCGACTCTACGCATACGGCGGCAAGCTTCATGTCGGGGTCGGTGGTGAGCAGACGCTGTGCGTGGGCTATGCGGTAGCCGTTGACGTACTGAGTGAACGTGATGCCTTTGTGCTGCTTTATGCTCTCGCTCACATAGCGGCTGTTGGTGCCCAGCAGCGAGGCTATGTCCGACAGCTTGCAGTCGCTGTTGAGGTATATCCGCTTCTCATTCATCAGATAGTCTATCTTCTGCATCAGCTCGTAGGTAGCCGTGGCAGACGTACCGGATGGCTTGTTGTCGCCTTTCTCTGCCTCCTTGCGCTGGGCAAGAGCTTTCTTTTTGTGGTTACACATTATTATATATATAGCAGCGGCAATGGCAACGACAGCTAACAGCACGGCAAGGATTATCCAAACGGGCAGGCCTGTGATCTCCGAAAACTCCTTGCTGTCGCCCACGGGCAGCAAGACCACGGTGGAGTAGGGGCTGAAGTTGCTATCCTTGATGCCGCCGGTAATCATCAGGTTGCCCTTAGGTGTGATCACAGGAATACTGAAGCCGATGTCGGCGAGGGGCTCGGTGTAGTAGAGCGTGATGGGTAGTGGCTGCCCCCGCTTGGCTTTGGGCTGTGTCAGCGGGCTGTAGTCTATAGCCACTACATACAGTCGGCGCTGTTCGTCTGCGCCGGTGAGGTAGGCTTTCTGGGCCTGGCGGTCTGCTATCACGGTGGCGTAATAGTCTATCTTGCCCCAGCGGGTTGACGAAGGAATGGGGTGTTTTGTGGGCAGAAGGCTTATGTTAGTTCCCTCGGTGAGTGCTATGCGCGTTTCGCCACGTCGGTTGTGCAGAGCCATCAGATAGCGGTAGTCGCCCGCTTCCTCGTTGCCTATGAAGCTCTCCTGTGTGCGGTGCTCATTCTGGCCGCTCGTGGGCTTCCATTCTGTCAGCAGGGCAGGCACGAACGGGTCGCCGCGCAGCTGGTCAACGACGATGGTGTCGGGCTGGTTGCCGCGGTTGTCGGTTGCCGAGAGCATCATCACGTTGTCCCGCGCCGTGCGGAAAAGGTAGGGATAGGCGCGAGACACGCTGACGGCCTTTATATGGTGGTTGTTCACTTTGCCGTCGTACATCTCTATGGAGTCGTCGTGATACCAGTTGCCGGTGATTATCACCTCCCCCTTGTCGAGCTCAATGGCCGACGCCCAGCAACGCTTCTGGTCCAGGCATCCCCACCCGGTGAACGTGTGCGAGGCTGGGTCGTAGAACTCCATAGCGAAGATTTGTCCTATGCCGAGGTGCTGCTCGTGGCCGCCGGCAATCATCACCTTGCCAGACCGCATAGGCAGCGACGTGGCCTGGTCGTGGCTGTAGACGGTGTTCAGCAAGTGCCATTTGCCGCCGTGCAGGTATTCGGCAGTGGCGGTAGGCACAAATCCCGACGTGTGGCCGCCCACCACAACCACATCGCCGCCTGCCACAAACGTCAGATGGCAGTTGCGTGGAACATTAAGGTCGGCCAGCCGCCTTACCTCAAGCCTCACCGTGGGGCAGATGGAAGCCTTGACTGCTGGTTTCTGGGCAGCCCGACACGATGGCATTGATAGCCAAATGACTATCAGTAAGGCTGTTGTAGTGCGGCAAATGGTTTTTCTCATGTCGCTTTGTAGTGGATATGCAGTATTCTTGCAAGTGTATGGGCATTGTCAGATGCTTACAAAGATACTTCTTTTTGCTGATATGAACAAATAAAAATATCGGCGAGGGATGGCCAGCGGCCTTTCCCTCACCGATGATGATATGGTATAAGCTTTAGTTTTAATAGTCTGCGAACGGGTTGTTGTTCACGTTTGCGTTCTTGGCAGAGTTGCTGAGGCTGGAGTTCTTCTTTTTCTTCTTATCCTTGTCGATGATTTTCTTCTCGGATTGGGTGATGCTCTGGTCGTAGAGGCCCATGAAGTGAACACCTCCGTTGAACGAGTACCATGCCTTCTTGCCGTCCTTACGGATGCAGAGGCGGATGTCGCTGTTCTTCTCGTTGATGATGAAGTGGTAGTTCTGGGCACGCGTGTTCAGTGTTGAACGGTCTATGTAGCTTTTGCCGGGACCGCCATACCATGATGTTGACTGAATGTCTTGCAGCCCCTGGGCTGCTGCACTGAGCGTTATGGCTACGAAAGCCACGATGGATAATAGAATTCGTTTCATAGTTGTAATTGTTTAAAGGTTTATTATTTGTATACTTTCAATAGTCGAAAATCTGAGAACTTAACCCGTTTCAGGTCAGCAGAGTGCTTGTATAGGTACTGCCTTAATACGCGACCTTCGTTTGGACCGAGTTCCACATCGTGACTTTCTTTGTCTCCATTCCATCCCGTACATTCTTTTCCGTTGGCATCATACCATATACGGCTGGAGGTGACAGCAAATCTCACACGCCACTTTGTGTAGTTGTGTGCAATGACTCTGTTCCAGTGGTCAACTTCTATGACGACCCTGTCGTTGCTCAACCTGTACCAGTCGCCGCCGTTAACCCTTTCGAGAATGAACGGATTGAGGCGGTCGCTGACTACTCCATTCCATTCTTCTTTGCTGTGGTTGCCACTGAACTTATGCTCGATATGCTGGGCGTATGTGTTCATGGATATTGCAAATAATGCCATGAAAGCAATAAGAATCTTTTTCATAATAGTAAATAAAAAGTTGTCAGTATGTTTCTATTTGCGGTTCTTCCTTTTCTTCCTTGGCTTGTCGTAAGAGTTGTTGTCGCGGTTGTTCCAGCCTGGGTTCTCCTTGTCGAGGATTTTCTTCTCCGAATTGGTTATCGACTCCTCATAGTAGCCCATGAAGTGGACACCGCCGTTGAATGAATACCATGCCTTCCTGCCGTCCTTGCGGATGCAGAGATGGATGTCGCTGTTGCTCTCGTTGATGATGAAGTGGTAGTTCTCTGCACGGCTGTCGAGCGTAGCACGGTCTACATAGCTCTTGCCGTGGCCTCCATACCACGATGTGCTCTGAATGTCTTGCAGGCCTTGGGCTGCTGCGCTGAGTGTGATGGCTGCGATAGCCACAATGGTTAATAGAATTCTTTTCATGGCAGTTGTTGTTTTATATGATTAATAATATAGTGTAATAATGCTAATGCTTTGATATAATGTCATTTGAGAAGCTTTATCCGCTTCGGCATAATAGCTCTTACCCATTTATCTTCATCGTAAGATGTACTTATGGTAAAGGTTCCGTTAGCCGAAACCGTTTCCCATCTGAAGCCATTTGACGATCCTGAGTCTTCGCTATAGTCAAACTTATTGTCTCTGGCAGCGTATGCACAGTAGTCAACCCAGATTTTCAAAGTGGTGTTGGTATTGTTTTTTACGGTTATAGTCCTGTTCGCATTGGTGGTGGCGGTTATGGTACCTATCTTGCGACCATTTGCTGTTACTGTAGCTACGTTGTAACCAGCCGAGCCCCATGACACTTGTGAGTACTCGCGTTGTTGTGATGAAACTCGTGCTTGTGCGTTTGCTCCGATAGATAATGACAACAGAGCAATGAGCGTGAATAGAATCTTTTTCATGGTTGTGTGATTGTTTTTAGGTTTGATATTAGGACCGCTAAAAGAGTTTTTGAGAAGTAAACAGCCTTATGGTTTATAGATGCTCAAAGATTCTTGTGATTTTAAAATAATGGGAGTCAAGGTCCTTTAGCAGATATTCTCCCTTACTGTTTTTGAGCATATAGATTTCCCAAGGATCCATCAGCTCCGACTTTGTGTCGGCAGGCATAGACAGATTGCCTCTCACTTTATATTGTCCAATTCTATATGCCCAGTAGAAAGTCACATCCAGTCTATAATCGGACATGTTGGCTACCCATACATTGCCGTGTTTGTCTTTTCCCATATAGACATTTCCTTTTACCGGAGTCCTGTTTCTGATAAGAGAAGCTTTGTATCCGTCGATGTAAACAGTAGTACGGCCGTTGCTTAGTTTCTCAGATTTTACTACCTGCCACCAGTCGTTCATCCTTACAGCTCTTTCAATAAGCGATTGGGCAGAAACGGCAGCAGCAAAACCCGTAACCGCAATCAGAGTTAAGATAAGTTTTTTCATAGTTGTATTGTTTTTAAATTAATAACATGTTGTTTTTTGCCAATATTGTGCTTGTTGTTGTCTATGTCAATGTCCTTTTATATATATTATTCCAAGAATTGTGGCTTCGTTGGGAACAAGATTGCCTTTTGGGTCTTTCAGTCGGCTAATCTCCCAAGGGTCAAGTATTCCTGCTGTACATAATATTCCCCTTCCGACTTCAGTCCACTCAACCCGTAGCTCAATACGGTAGTCTGACATGTTTCCAAGCCAGATATTTCCATGCTTGTCCTTGCCTAAAGCAACCATACCCTCAACCTTCTTGCCGTTTATCTGCAATCCTCTATACAGACCGTCAATATATATGCTGTGGTGAGTGTTGCTTATCTTGATGTTGTTCTTATGTGTGTCTCCGTATGTGGCGTATAGTCCTCGTTGTGCGTTGATAGCCTGCGGCACTGTTGCCAATGCTGCAATCGCTATAAATACTAACAATAATCGTTTCATGGTTGTGTGATTGATTTTAGGTTGTTGATTGTGTCTTTTTTGTTGTTCGATGAGAGGTATGCGGCAGCTACTTGTTCTTTGTGTACTGCTTCCATCCCTCGTAGGTCGTTATGAGATAGAAGGGCTCGTTCTTGCCTGGGTTCACCTTTTTAATTATTATAGAGAAGTCGCCGGCCTTGCACGCGGCATCTATGGTTTGCTTGTTGGCAAGGAAGAAGGGCATCCGTAGCTCATGGATGAGCAGTCCCGACAAATCGCCGGGGCGGTTGGCAATCATCGGTGTGTTGCCCTTGCCCTGCGGGCCGTAGGTCTTCTTTTCCAGCACCGCTGCCCACTCGTTCCACGTCACGGGCGTCGGCGTGTAGTAGTACTGGTACTTCGGCTGCGCATTGCCCTTGTTGGGTATGGGCAGCGGGCGCATACGGTTGATAAGGTAGCGCACCATCTGCTGTCGTTCCTGTGCGGTGATGTCGCGTGCGGTCTGCGCCTGCATCGTGGCGGTTGCCGACAGCAGGGCTATGAATAGTGCTAACAGTTTCTTCATGGCTGTATCAGTTTTTTAATCGTCGTTGCCTATGCCTGCGCACTTCCTCATGCGGGCATATTTCAGATATATGCTTTTGCCGAGAAGTCCTTTCCACATATCGTAGTAGCCTGTCTGGTTTGCACCGGCGCTAACCCTTACGTTGCCCCGAGTGTTGCCGTCGTTCCATGAAACCTTAACCATGATGGGCTGGTTGCAGTTGTTCTGCAGCACCATCTGGCAGCGGTCGGCATCGAAATAGACGGTGAACGAGCCGATGGATGCTTCGGGGCCGAAGGCATCGGGGCCGATGGCTACTCTTTTGTAGACAGGCATAGTAATCTTATCAGAGCTTCCCTGGGCAAATGTCACCTTTCCCTTGGTGAGCTTTGACGCATCGGCTGAGTATATGACGGTGCGGTTGTTGTTAATTACTGAGCCTCCGTTTCCCTGTTGTGCATTTATCGCTGTTGCCAGCAGCGCAGCTGCAAATAGTAATAATAGCTTTTTCATGTCGTTATAGTTTTGGTTTTTAGTTGTATCTCAATCGCAAAGTTAGTGGTCTGTGCAGTTTGAAGGCTGATATATAAGCGGAAACGACTTACATATCGTAAATATGTAAGTCGTTTCATGGTCTTGGGGTATGGGGTCGCTACAGGTGTTTTGCAGATGGACAGTGCTCGCAGAGGAAGCGGTAGACGAAGTCGAAGTCCTCGTTGCATACGTAGACGCGGTTCTTCTCTAACGTTTCGTTCACTTTTATCAGGTTGTTGCCCCTCACTGCTATCACTTTCTTCACGTCGGCATAGCGCGTAATCATGCTTGTACGCGAGTTGGCAATCATTCCTCTGCCCACGGCACCGAGATTGCCGGTCAGCAGTCCGGCCACGATAGTGGCGTTGCCTATAATCTGCGCCTTCTTCATCTGCTTTGGCAGCTGCTGGTGGACCACCTCGTTGTGGTCCATCGTCATCACCACTATGTATTTTCCGCCCACGATGGCGGCATAGAGGTAGTAGCCCGCAAAGCTCAGCACGAACAGTATGGCCGCCGTGAGTCCCAGCCCGGCTGTCAGCCCGGCCAGGCTGTCGAGGTCGAACTCGCCGGCAATGAGCAAGATGAAGCCTATCAGCCCCATGACAATCAGCATGGTGATGCCGAACACCTTCCATACATCGAACAGTATGGAATAGTTTTTCAGCATATTCACTTCGTAAATCCAGCGGTACTTCCCGTCGGGAAAGAGCACCACCCTTTCGCCTAAGTCTTTCTCTGTTCTCATGGCTGCTCGTTGGTTTTGCGCCATTCGTTGGGAGTCATTCCCGTCATGGCCTTGAATGTTCTGAAGAAGCTCGTCTCGTTCGAGAAGCCAGCCTCGATGCAGAGTGTCGACAGCTTGGCATCGGGGTTAGAGCGTATCAGTCTCTTGGCATATTCCACTCGGTAGGAATTGATGAACTGCGAGAACGAGCACTTCTTCTGTGTGTTTATGCTTTCCGAGATATAGGTGCTGTTGGTGTGGAGCATTGCGGCCACGTCCGACATCTTCAGCTCGCTGTTCAGATAGAGCTTCTCGCTTTCCACCACTTTGCGTATGCGCTCCATCAGTTCCCTGCTGTTCTGCTGCTTGCTGCTCAGTGGCTGTTGCTCTTTCGGGTCGTCGTCGGCTGTCGTGTCTTGTGTCTTGTCGGCTTCGTCGGCAGGCTTTCTCCTCACAATGAAGATGCTGGCGCACGCGCCAATGAGCAGGATGACGAGCACAGCTATCGACAGGTAGCCGCTGCCGAGCAGTCCGGCCTGTGTGGTGCGCCCCACGCGAAGCCGCCATACGGTTTTCAGCGGGTCGAAGTTGTCGTGCTCGTGGTTTATTCCGCCAGTCACTATGAGGTTTCCTCCCTCGTCGATTACGGGTATGCCACTGCCGAAGTCTGGCAGCTCGTCGGTGTAGCAGAGCGTTATCGGCGACGGAGTCTTGGCGTATTCTATCGTCAGCACTAAGGCTCTCTGGCCTCCCCAGCCTATCATGTAGGCGGTCTTGGCCTTGCGGTCGACCACCAAGGGGAAGAGCCACTCTATCACGTCGCCCTTGAACGACATAGGTACTGGGGCCGTGGTGGGCAGCAGACTGAATGTGGTGTCGCGCACAACGGCTATCGCTGCCTGCCCCTGCTCGTTGAATACGTGCATGAGATAGCTGTAGTCGCCCGCTTTCTCGTCGCCAATGAAGCTGTCCTCGCAGCGGAAGGGGCGCTCGAAGGGGTAGGGTGCCCACTGCTTCAGCAACTCGGGATATAGCGGACCGCCTTTTATCCGGTCAACGATGATGGTGTCGTAGGGCACGAAGCGGTCGCTGTTGGAGGCTATTATCATGGCGTTGTCGGGAGCGGTGCGGAAGATGTAGGGGCAGCATCGCGATTGCGAAGCGTTCTTCAGGAAAGCAAAATACTTCTTTCCGTCGAATGTCTCTGTCGCGTCTTTGTTGTAGTGGTTGCCGCTTATCACCACCCTGCCGTCCTCAAGCTCCACGCCCTGCGCCAGCGAGCGCTTCAGGTCTAAGCAGCCGAAGCCCGTGAACGAGTGGGTCTTGGGGTTGTAACGCTCTGCCATGAAGGTCTGTCCGATGCCCAACGGTTGGTCGTGGCCGCCTGCAACGAGCACCATTCCCGACTTGCAGATGGCAGAGAAGCCGTTGTCGTGCGTGTAAACCATATTCACCGTGTGCCACCTGCCGCCGTTGAGATACTCGGCAGTGGGCGTAGGCACGAAGCCCTCGGTATGTCCGCCCACGACGGTAAGCTCGCCATTGAGCATGAAAGTGCAGTGGCTCGCGCGCGCAATATTCATGTCGGGGAGCCGTTCGGCTGCAATCTTTATCGTAGGACATCTGCTCTCGGCACTGCTGTCGGCCTTTCGCCCTGCGTAAAGACCGATTGTCAGTCCGAGCAACAACAGTGCAACGGTTGTTCTTATAGTGGTATCTCTGTCCATGAGTACTGCAAATATAATCAATTATGCAGTTTCATGCGCTGAAATAAAATAAAAAGCGACTGCCAAATATTTGATTTAGCAGTCGCTGATGTGGTGTCGGTGCTCGTCAGAAAGCCGACGGTTTGAGTCTTAAACCTGCGGTTTCATCGATACCAAACATGATGTTCATGTTCTGGACAGCCTGGCCCACTGCACCTTTCAGCAGGTTGTCGATGGCGGTTGTAACCACCAGTTTGTTGCCGAACTTGTCGCAGTGGAC
>DLBF01000011.1 GCA_002494215.1 Prevotellaceae bacterium UBA7028 | reverse complement strand
CCTCTTCATTATGAATTGTGAATTGTGAATTATGAATTGATCCAATAGCTGTTGTTTCACTATCATCCCAAACGTATGTGAAGGGAGAGAAATTCTCAGCATAGAGGAATGAGATACCGTCTGGAGCAAGCGCATAACCAAATTGTGTCTGGGCATAAGTGCCGGCATTCACCACCACATCATTGGCAGTTAGACTAACCTTACCTTCGGTGACAACGGGCGAACCTGCATCAATACTCTCTACCGTGTTATCAAGCTGATAATTAGTGATAGTACCGACAAATCCCTCTTTTACCTGGAAAGGCAGACGGAGTGCCTGATAACCTTCGCCACTCTTACTAAAGGAGAGGCTGGTAGCCGTAAACTCGGTGGGAATATAGAAGGATTTGTCACCATCTATTACAAGAGATTGTGCAATACCCTCGCCACTTACCACATTACCATTGGTCAGCAACTCAGGTGTCGGTTGCTTCTTATCAGCCTGGTCAGGTTTAATGTATGCAATAGAATTGGCGGGAAGGGGATTCATTTCGCTCTTGCCTGCTGTTCCCGTACCATAATAATATAAGGTATGAGGAGTGGGATCACCTTCATAATAAGCCGTCATCTCGCCACGATACATGGCAGGACCATAAGGAACAAGGACTTCATAGCCGTTAGCCTCACAGGCTACAATAGTAAATCCATCCTGTACTTTCGTCTTAACATTCGATGGGAAAGAGAACTTCTTCTTGTCGGTAAGATAAACAAGCTTACCATCCTTGTCATAAACCTTGAAGCCGATTGCGCCAGATCCGTTTATCGTATAGGTACCGGAAGATAATGCATAATAGTAACCGTTGGTCTGGTAGTCATTCACAAAATCGCTCCACTGTCCCACATCGGCATAACCGATAGACACCTCGCTATCATAATTAACACGAGTAGCGCCTTGTGGTTTGCCTTCGAAGGGACCGTCTGAGCTTGAAGGTGATGCCTTGATGCGGTCATCGATGAAACAGATGCTGGGAGCCTTGGGATAGCGATGCATATAAGCCTTAGCATCTTCTATGTCCTGCTCAGTAGTCGTTACCCAGTAGTCACCATAGTCACTCACGTAGAACTTCTCGTAAGGAACAAACATTCCGTTCACCTCGAAGAACTCGCTCAGGTCAAGTTGTGCGGCGTCACACATCTTCTTTGCCATGTGCAGATAATCTTCTTTTCCATAGCTGATGTAACCACCCACGATACCTTCATCGTTGGCAAGACTCGAATCGTATGTAGTTGAGCGCTTCCTGATGGGATCCTTGCGGAGCATCTTAAACAATGTGGGATAGAAGTCGGGCTTATGTCCCTGGGCATGGAAATAAAGGTAGAGTTGGAAGTAGAAACGTGTCTGCTCCCAGATGTTCATACCAAACCATCCCTTCTCTCTTGCGAAGTCATCGAGAGTGTCTGTCACCTTTGTGCCACGTGTCGTGGAAATGCCATGCAGGAATACGTTGACGTTCGAGAAGAGGTTGTTGCTCACTTCAGTAGCGCCAACAATGTTGAGACATGCCTGATGGTTGTGCCCAATCTCGTGTGAGGGTCCCCAGATAGCTCCGCCACTTGTCGTAAGCTGGTTGTAATCCATCACGGTAGAGATAGTGCCGTTCGAGTAGTATGTACCATAGGTCGTAGCATACATATGGCCGTGTGTGACAGAGAAAGCATTCCAGATATTGCGGAACCTCCCCTGCAAATCCTCCTTGAAGCCCATCAGGTCCTCCTCGCACTCTATGAAGTTATTCCAGATGCGCATCAAGCCTTCTACTTCACCAGTCCTGCCTATTGCATTCTTCACCAGACTACCCACCATCGAGAAGACAACACGGTCGCACTTCAAATTGACAATATCACTCTTGTTAAGCATCTTCTCATAGAGAAGTGTCCAGTCCTGATTGGTCATACCCCTTGTATAGTCAAAATAGCCTTGCACCTCACCGCCCTCGATGTGTATTTTGGCAGCGGGATAATTGGCAAGGTACTTATTGGGATTGTTGAGCTGATAGAAAATATAGACCGTGCTGGGGGCACTCAACAGCACCGTATTAAGACCAGCTTGAAGATTAGTGGTTGTACCTGTCTGATGGTCACCAGGGCTATCACTATCTATTACGACTTCTGCTTGCAGCGTACAGTCGCTGCTGGGGTTTTCATCAACATAGATATAGATGATATCGCCTGCCTTGCCAACGATACCTGTCGGTCCTGAGAGCTTGCCGAAGCTATAGCTCATACCTGCATAACTATTTCCTGCCATCTGCTGGTAGTGGCTATAAACCTGATAGTCGTCTCTGACACGGAAGAACTTCTCGAAGCCTTCTCGCGTATAGCCCGAGGAAGAAGTGTAGCTTTGCCATGTATCGTTCTTTACCTTGAGCACCATTGCCTTCATGTCGGCATTCAACGTCTTATAGACTTCATTCTCAGCCAAAGCCTCGTCGGATAGAGCCTGGATTTCATCCTTCAGCTCTGTGCAGGCTTTGTCCTTGAAGAGGTTGGCAAGAGCTGCCTTATAGGTACTAAGGTTCTTCGTCAAGTCATTATAGATATTCAGTTGGGCACGGCCTGCCTCGATGAATGCTTCATCCAAATTTGCCTCCTCGAATCCCCAGACACTATTGGTAGCGTTGCTACTCCAACCAACCACAACATTGCTGGCATCGCAATGGAGTCCGGTACTTCCGTAGTCAAGGATATAATATGTAAGGGATGTAGCATCGTTTGTCCTCTGAATAGAGAAAGTATTTGTATTGGAGGTCGAAGTAGTATATTGTTTACTGAGAGCACCGTTTTGCTGAACGATGTAGCGTTGGGTGCAGACGTTCTGCAGATTATAGCGTCCGTTGGAAGTCTGTACCAGCGTCCAGTACTGCGACAGTTTGTCAGCATCCTTGCCCTCGCAAGTGAGGACACTGGCTCCTATGTTCTCGTTCATGTATACTGACTTGCCCACATTCTTTATACGGTAATACTTCCCGGGGACAGGTTCCGAGAGACCGCCTAGGGCAAGCAGATTGTCCTCTACTTCCTTTATGGTATAGTTCTCGACGAGTGCAATACTCCAGTCGCTACCTTGGTCACCCTGGCACGCCCACTTGAAAAGATCCGTGCCGTTGTTGCCAAGATTCAGGCAGACATTGCCCGAGAACTCTGCATTCTCTGAAAGATTAATATAGTCACCGTTCGTTCCGTTGTTGGGACTGAACTGGATGTAGATGGTATTTGCCGTAGTGGAAGGCGAACGGAAATTATCGTCATCGTTCAGGAAACGTCCGGTATTGGCATTACGAAGAGTATATCCACTGCCTGATTTTGTGAGCAGCCATACCTGAGCCAGCGTATTGTCATTCTTGGCGGCACCCACAGTATTGGTACCATCGTCAGCGAGACGCACATTGGTGTTACGACGGTTGGTAAACCGCACGATGTTCTTGCTGGCCAGAATAAAGTTAACGTAGTCTTTTCCTGATAAATCAGACATACTCGTGACAGTAACCTCACGGAACGCCCAGTCACAGTCTCCATTTGTATTACCCCTGCTGGCTGCTCCGTACAATCCTCCATTCTTACTCTGCAGGAAATACGAACTACTACTATTCTTCAGGCACCAATGTCCTTCGGTGTTAAACTTAGCAATGGTATAGGCATACTTCGATGCCAAAGTAGCGCTTGTAACGTTGGGATTACTTGAAGTTACATTAGCATAATAGTTGCCCAAGCCTGTTTTCAGGTAATACTTGTTTTGTGTTCCCGCAGCCTCCAACTGAACCAGATAGGCAGCACCGGTTGATGCATCTAACCCATTTGGGTCGGTGGTGGTTGCCACTAAGGTGTTCTCCGCCTCTTCTTTGGCATAAGAAGAAGTGGATGAGTTATACAGAACATACCATTTGTCTGTCTGTAGCGTTGTAACACTTTCCCCAATAGACAGAATTTTTCCTTTCCATTCCTGACCTTGTGCCTGCATGGTGTACATGCCAAGCAGTTGAAGGAGTAACAGAGTTATTAAAGATTTTGCTTTCATAGTAGTTATTTTTTTAAGGCACATAAACAAAAGCGGAAGTAAATTCGCTTCTCATCCTCATATTTGACTCCCCTTTTGTTTTCATTATCATTCGCTGTCCAGATCTCGCGCCCCTCGTATTGTCCCCTACCCCAAGAAACAGAGCAGGTAGAACTTGCGAGAGTTAATTTATTTATTGTTTATCACTGCAAAGATAACAAAATTTTCCATCAGACAGTATTCCACGGCTGTTTTTTATAAATAAATGTGTAAAATCACCCTTTATTCTTCATTTCGTTAGCTCAGGATACTGAATGCGGGTATGATACATGGTACGTAGCTTTGTCTTAAAGACTTCCTTAGCCTCGGCAATCTCCAGGAAGGAAATGGGGCACTGAGCAAAGTATCCACTTGTTACCTGATCATCAATGATCCTGTCAACCATACTATTCAGACTCTCCTCGGTATATTCCGACAGACTCCTCGATGCAGCTTCTATAGAATCCGCCATCATCAGGATTGCCTGCTCCAGTGTTGTGGGATTAGGACCAGGATAGGTAAAGATATGTTCATCTACTTCCTTATCAGGGAAGGCATTCTTGTATGACACATAGAAATATTTGGCCATACTCTGACCATGATGGGTAGAGATGAATTCCTTAATCACAGAGGGCAACTGGTATTTATCTGCCAATCGCAAACCATTTCTTACATGCTGAATGATAATCTGGGCACTCTGCTCGTATGGCAGGTTATCATGCGGGTTGGTTCCCGACTGGTTTTCGGTAAAGAAAACAGGGTTTTCCAGTTTTCCTATGTCATGATACAAGGCACCGGTACGTACCAACTGACTCTTGGCGCCTATACTGTTTGCAACCTCAGCAGCCAGATTAGCCACCTGCATACTATGCTGGAAAGTTCCGGGTGCCTCCTCCGAGAGTCTGCGAAGTATGGTGTTGTTGATATTCGAGAGTTCCACCAGTGTAACATTCGATGTAAAACCGAAGATGCGCTCTATTGGCATGAGCAGCGTATAAGACAGCAACGAGAGAACGCCAGCCACCAGAATGTATATATATGTCCATCTGTCAAATCCACTGGAATTATACGGTCTGCCATGCAGCAGCTCAATGCAGAAGTACGTCACTAATGCAGCCAAGGTTACCAAGGCAGCTGCACGTACCAGCTCGCTGCGCTGCGAAAGCTGACGCAGGCTGTAGATAGCCACCAGACCTGCCACCAACTGCGTTACAACAAACTCATAAGGGTTATTGAGAACCACGGCACATGCAAGAATACATAAGGTATGGGTAATGAATGCTGTTCGGCTGTCCATGAACACCCGGATAAGGATGGGCAGGATACAATAGGGAATAACGTACACATTCATCAGGCTGTGCGACATCAGTGCGTATGTAACAAGCGGGAACAGCAGATACTGGCTTATCACCAGCATGACAGTACGCGGATTCGCCAGGTAATCACTACGGAACTGCTCAAAATAAAACAGGAGCAGAATCATCAGGATGGCAATATATGTTACCTGTCCGCCTAATTGTAACAACTGCTCTGTGCTACTCATCGAACGGCTCTGCTGGAAACGTTCCCACGACTGCAAGACACAATACGTATATTCGTCTATAATCTGTCCGCGATCAACCAGTTTCTGCCCTACCTGCACCTGTCCGATGAAGGGTACTAACTGAGCATCTACATCCTGGCGCTGCTGCAGAGATTTCTCGGCATCATAAACCAGATTGGGTTGAATAAATTTCTCCAGTCCGCAACGCAGCAGTTTACCGTGGTTATAACGTACGCTGTCCTCCTCCGCCATCATATATTCATAGGCGGTCTTCTGGGTAAGAAGATGCCTAACATACCGCGGTTGTGACTCGTTGTTCTCATAGAGCCAGACCTGGCGGGTATTTTCCTTTTTCAGCACTTCGTAGTCCTCAGTCTCTATGATACCCTGTGCATACATGCGTCTTAGCTTATCTAACAGATGCGGCAGATAATAGGCCGGTACACCCTCGCCATACAATGTCCTGAAGGCCTCTCTTAGTTGTGCTGCCTGTTTCTCATAGACCGCATGCTTATACTCAAAATAAGGTTCATAGTAATTATGCAGACTATCGCTTTCGCGCTTCAGTTGAGCTTCGCTCTTATAAACAGGAAAGCTGTCCTGGGCTATCACTTGTCCGTCATCCCAAGGCTCTCCTACCTTATACTCGTATTTGTTGTAGCTACCCTTGGGCAGAAAGACTGCCAAGATGGCTATCATAGCAATTAGTCCTGCTATTCTATACAGGTACTCTTTCTTGCTTATTTTTCTCTGTCTGTTGTATCTGCTCATAGTGGTTATTCATAATTCACAATTCATAATTCACAATTCATAATTGCCACTTCGTTGACTTTCCCCTTCGGGCCGTCGAGCTAAACCTTCTCGCGATTCGCTCGCGATCCCTTCGGCGTTCATAATTCACAATTCATATATGAACCCATATTTATGGCAAAGATACACAGAAAATCATAATTCATGATTCATATTTCATATTTTCTTTATATTTTTGCACGGAATTTAAGAACATATAGTCTGTAATAAGACATGAGGCCAACTTACGTCCCACTTATATCAGTTGCAGATTATGAATTATGAATCATGAATTATGAATTATAACTCAAATAAAGTAAGGGTAAGATTTGCCCCAAGCCCAACAGGTCCATTACATATTGGAGGTGTACGTACCGCGTTATACAACTACCTTTTCGCACGCCAGCATGGCGGTGATTTGATTTTCCGTATCGAGGATACAGACAGTGGTCGTTTCGTTCCCGGTGCCGAGGAATAT
>DLBF01000162.1 GCA_002494215.1 Prevotellaceae bacterium UBA7028 | reverse complement strand
TCCCTTATCACTCCCCTTTCACTCCCCTTTCACTCCTTTTTCTTCTTTTTTGTGTTGATTAACGGAAAAATGACTATGCAAAAGTGGGAATACGTTGATATTAGTCAAAAAATAAAAAATAAAATTAAAAAATTAACAGAAATAATTTGGAAAACACATAAAATAGTCTTAGATTTGTGAAACAAAATTACAAATAAAAGAAAATTAACAACTAAGCTACTATTATATATAACGTAAAAAAACAGAGAGAGGACTCGGGAGAGGGAGACCTGATAATTAGTTAAAAGTAAGATAGGCGAGACAAGTGATGAAAAACATGATTGGACATATTGTCAATGGTAAGGCATTTGGCATATTGCTGACAACCTTGATGCTTGTGATAGCCTCTACTATGTGCAGTGCCGAACGGCTCGACAGCTGCAGGCAGAAACCACTAATCACCCTGCGCACCAACACATTGTATGATGCGTTCATTATTCCAAACATAGGAGCAGAGATGCAGGTGGGAAACGGATGGGCCGTTCAGTTGGACTGGTTCTATACGTGGTTCTCATCAAATAATCGTCACCGCTATTGGCAAGGATACGGTGGATATGTCACCATGAAGAAATACTTCGACTTCCCAAGGTGGAATACTAGTACACCGCTGACAGGACATCACTTTGGCTTCTACCTGTCAGGATTGACATACGACGTAGAGTGGGGAGGCAAAGGATATCAAGCCTCTAAGTTCGGATTCGGCGGAGGTGTGGAATACGGATATTCCTGTCGCGTGAGTCGTAACATGAAGCTGGACTTTACACTCGGACTGGGCTTTCAAGACGGAGAATATAAGGAATATGAACCGAGCAGGGACCATTACAACCACTATGTGTGGCTTGCCACTAAGAAACGCCACTGGTGGGGACCTACAAAACTGGAAGTGTCACTGGCATGGTTCTTAGGAGGAAAGAAGAAAAACAAAGTTTCTATAGAATCTGTTAATCCAGTAGATACTATAGATAATAATAGGAAAGGAGGTGGCCTATGAAACACTCATCGCAATCCCTGCGGCAGTTGTTGGCAAGGGCCACGTTGATGCTCCTGACCATGACGCTCCTTACGGGATGCGAATATAAGGACCTCTGTTATGATCATGACCACTCTGACAAGGTCTATGTCACCTTCGACTGGAGGAAGGCTCCGCACCATACAGCGACAAGTATGACAGTGCTCTTTTACAATCTTGACAACCCCTCACAGCAACCTATACGTTATGACTACCCTCTCAGTGGTGGCACAGCAACACTGCAACCAGGAAGATGGCGCGCCGTGACATACAACAATAATACGGAGGCTATCCGACACCGCGGACAGCAGTGGTGGACAACGCCAGAGGCTTATACTCGACAGTCGTCCATAGAGGAAGGCTCGCAGCTTACACGTGGAGCAATGCCACAGGCCACCGGTGCAGAGCAGGAACAGGTGATTCTTGAACCCGATCCTATATGGGGATGCGTAAGTGAAGAGTTTACCCTTGTTGCTGATGGTGATGGCTACAACTTGGTGTTTTATCCAGAGTATCGCTACACCACACTGAAGGTGAAGATAACCGACGTGCCGAACCTGAAATACACCAACGGTGTGGGAGGCTCTATATCAGGCGTCGCAGCATCGAGGTTCATTGCTTCTGGAGAACTGGGACAGCAGACAGTAACCGAGGCGTTCCCTGTAAGAAAGACCGACGAAGAGACTCTTGAGATGAGCGTCAACATCTTCGGACATTGTCCTGAGTCACCATGGAATACTCATTTGCTTACCATCTATGCCATACTGGCTGACGGCTCGAAATGGTACTACACCATTGACGTGACCGACAAGATTCACCAAGCCGTAGAGCAGGATGACGGTACAATGGAGATAGAGGTCAGCGGGTTGCCTATCCCTAAGCCTATCGTAAACGGCTCTGGCTTCCAACCTACCATAGATACATGGCAGGGAGTAGAGATAGAGGTCGGAATGTAGAGCGGAAGGAATAATGGTGAAGGGATTAAAGAATAAAGTAGAAAGAATTAACTATAAATTATAAATTTTAAAAACGTGATGACTATGGCATAAAAACAGAGACTAAGAAAAAAACATTAAGATGAATTCGTTTCCCAAAGAAGTTACGAAGCGAGATGATGATTGAACTTTGATGAGAGAGAAAGAAACCCTCCATGAAAAACAGAGAGGGACACAAACAAAACAATTATTAACTTTCTAAAACTTAAAGATTATGAAAAAGAATTATTGGATTTTTGCAGCAGCAGCCGTAGCGCTCGCAGCATGCAGCAATGACGATACCATAACCGTAAATCAGGGTATTGAAGAGGCTAATACCATTAACTTCCGCACTTTCGTTGAAGGAGTGACACGTGCATCAAGTGTAGACGAAGTCACTGGGGCAAATCTCACTACGTTCACGGTTAATGCCATGAATGCAGGTACAACAACTTCGTATTTCTCAAATGCGGTCTATACAAAAGGTAGTGACAATTCATTCACTTGCACAGCCAAGTATTATTGGCCAGCTACAGAGAGTTTGGATTTCTATGCCTATGCACCTGCTGGAAACTCTCAGGTTACATACACGGATTACAAGACCTTCACTGTAACTCCTACAGCTGGTGAGGATCCTGCAAATCAGGTGGATCTGGTGTATGCGGCTACGAAGGGAAAGAATAAAGCAAACGATGCTGCTGGCGTCGTGCTGAATTTCCGTCACACTGGAGCCAAGATTGTTTGTAATGTACAGAATACCTCATCAAGTCTGAAATTTGGTGTGGAGGGATGGAAAGTTGGTTATCTGTCTCCATCTGGTACATTCACTTTTGCTGATGCCAATACTGATGGTCGGAACACAGGTTCTGGAACAACTCTTACCGCTGCTCAATGGGGCAATTTGGCAGCCGCAAGTGTAGCTACAGAATATTCTTCGACATTCACTAAAGTGGACATCGCTGCCAGTGCCAGTGCAACATCTCTTGGTGGTGAGATGATTCTTATTCCTCAAACGCTCACCGCTGCTACCGATTACGATGCTACAACTGAGAATGCTAAACTTAATGGTTCTTTCATCGCTGTTAAGTTGTACATTCTTAATAATGACAACGACAACCTTGTTGCAGGTGGTGGTACAACTGCCTCACCAACTACCATTTGGGCTGTTTGGCCTATCGGAGGCTACAGTTGGGAACCAGGCAAGAAGTATACATATACTATAGACCTTGCCCAGGGTGGTTACTTTGAGCAAAACAACAATGATGGTGATGACGACTTGGATCCTATCCTCGAAGGCTCAGAAATCAAGTTTGTCAATGTGACTGTTGATGATTGGACACCAGAAGATAAAGCTGTTTCTGGTCCAGCACAGCAATAATGGTTAGGCAGACTATACTATTTCACATGAGTATTCTGTGACATAGGAGAACTAATAAGCCCAGTGGGGTTCGCCTCCCCACTGGGGTTCTATAGAAAAAGAATAAGGCCCGGGGCCGAA
>DLBF01000103.1:1567-12212 GCA_002494215.1 Prevotellaceae bacterium UBA7028 | reverse complement strand
CTCGACCCGCGCTTCGTGGGCGATGCCCGTGTGGAGTACGACCAGAAGAAGGCCTTCGAGGGTGCTGACTTTATCTACGCCAAGAACTGGAGCTGCCCCGGCGTTACCCGTCCTGAGGATTACGGTAAGATTTTGCACGACTATCACACCATGACTGGTTGGACTGTTGATACCGAGCATATGAGTTGGACTAACAACGCCAAGTTCATGCACTGTCTGCCTGTTCGCCGCAATATGATTGTTACGGACGATGTAATAGAGGCTCCTACATCTCTGGTGATTCCAGAGGCAGCCAACCGCGAGATTTCTGCAACGGTGGTGCTGAAACGTATCCTGCAAGATAACTATTAAAGAGTATAGCTGAAAGGTAAAAAGGATGGAGGACAGATTGTCCTCCATCCTTTTTTTGTGCAGTAAGGAATTTGGATGAAACCTGTGTTCTCATAGTACTCTGGTTGAAGTACTCCAGTACTCTAGTTGAAGTACTCCAGTACTCCAGTAGAAGTACTGAGCCATGTAACACGAAAAACCCCCACTTTCCATTTGAAGGAAGTGGGGGATGAAGAGGGGGCTTCCCTCTTAGATTACCTTAATACAATCTTCTTTCCGTTAACAATATATAATCCTTTGACGGGCTTTCTTACACGGCGACCGCTGAGGTCGTAAACGTTGCTATTTGCATAATCGAAGTTCGTTGAAGGATCGATGTCGTTGATGCCATCGGGATCGTCGATTTTCTTCTTGATGCTAACAGAACCAACATTCATATCGAAGGTGATGTGATATTCCTGAGTCTCTGTCTCGTTATCCCATACCATCCACCACTGACGGTCGGCACCGCGGATAAGGTCTGTCAGCACTTCGCCGTCCTGAACGCGGATAGCATTCTGACTGCTGCCGTAACGACCCTCGTTCCAACCAGTACGTGTGGCAGTGTAGTTTAAGTCGAAGGGACCTGTAGCACCACGTACAGTGAAGATGGTGAATGTGAGGAACTCACCCTCGTCTAGATGCTTGTCGTCCATGAAGAAGGTTACGTCGCCCTCGTACAGACCATTGCCCTTATGCATGAGCGGGCACATCTCGTCGTTCTTCCAGCGGTGCTGCTCGCCTGCGTTGTCGATAACAGAGCCGACAACGAATGCACGGTCGTTCCAGTTGTAATCTACTGCCTTGAACTCAACGGTCATGGTCTTGGTGTTGAGAACGATATCGAACTCACCACCGATGCACTGGAAGTCGTTGCCGCCTTCCACGAAGGTGAAGGTATTGTTGGCAGGAGTGATGAAGCGACGGTTAGCTTCGCTGCAGCGGTAGATGCTCTCCAAACGTGTGAAGTAGATACCGGCGCGGCCGTTGCTGTTGGTCAGGTTGGCGCGGTTCTGTACCTTAACGCGTGCGCTATATGTACCGTCGGCATTCTTTGTCATGTGGAAGAGCTTGGTGTGGTCTGCATAGGTTACCTCGTTGCCGTCAGCATCGAGCAGGTCGCCCTGAACATAGAAACCACCACCTATATCCTCACGGTCTTTAATACTCTCATAATACTCCAGGGCTTCCTCGTCGGTCAGGTCACCGTCGAATACATGTTGGATAATCTCTTCGTTAATATCCCAATAGATCTGTTGCAAATCTGGGTCTGTCTCAGCATACTTGTCGCTCTCATCTATACACCACTCAGAGAGGTTGTACAGTTTCTGGTAGATGTTGCGGCTAACCTCTACAGCATTGAACTCGTCGTTCAACTGCTTCAGGGTTGCAAGCTTCGCGTCAACATTGTCGGCATTCTTAACCTGTGCCAACAGGTTCTTGATGTTGTTGATGTGGCTCAGGCTAAGCGTTATCTGTGCCACTTCCTGTGCATAGATAATCTTTTCGAGGTGCTTGTTGAAGTTCTCGGTCATAGCCTCTATTGCATCCTGGCTCTTGCCCAGATAAGTAAGCTTGAACTTACCCCACATGGTCATCTCGCTGTCGTAGTAGGGAACACCGGTGTTGCGGATACCCAGACGAACCTTGCCGTCGCTAACAATACCGTATGCCTTGTTGATATAACGTCCGCCGCCAAAGGCAAAGCTTACTGCTTGACGCTTCTCGGGTACATATCCCCATTCTGTTGGGAACTCATAGGAATCGGTAGCTTCACCTGCATGAGGTGCATTTGGGTCATTGGGGTCGATACGACAGTTAACACCATTTTGTGCGTCTGCATCAGAGATGGCACCCTCGTAGATGTTCATGACGGGGGTATAGAAGTCGTTGATGTAGAGCGAAGAGGTTACGTAGTCGTTGATGTCTCCGGCCAAGTTAGCACCGGGGCGGAAGAATGCGGGAGCCTCGATTTCGTAGATACCGTTGGGCAGCTCGTCCTCCAGGTCCTGATAAACATCGAACGAGGTGTTCCATGTTCCGGCTACGGGATAGATATCGGCAAATCCTGAATTACTGTTGAAGTTGCTACCAGCATCGCTCAGCTGTGTGTGGGTCTCTGTCCAGTTCTTGAAATTGCTGTCCTCGTCGAAGGCAGGATTCAGAATCAGGTTGGTCAGGTCGGAACCCTCGCTGATGCTAGTCTTGATGGCATTGCTGTAGAGGTTCTGGGCGAAGAGAATCTCAGCCTCCAACTGCTCTACAGAGAGGTTCTTCTCTTCCATAATTATCAGATAAGAACCGTTAGGCAGGTCATCGGAGGGTTCTTCGTTCTCCATAAGATAGGCATCCAGCAGGTCGGCTATCTCACCGTTCAGGTCATCGCGCTGGTTGCGCTCCTCAATGAGAGCCTTAATGGCAGCATCGTATGCCTGATAAGCCAAGTGGCTCTGACGGATAAGCAGAGGATTGGTGCTAAGGATGTTGGCAGCAGCCAGAATATCCTGCAGCTGAGTAGCATCAGAGATATCTCGCTGTGCTTTCTCGTAGTCTTCCATCAGGCTGGTCTGTGCCTCCATCATGCTCAAGTCTTGCATGTTGGCCATCTGTTGCTTCTGGATGAGTTCTGCCTTCTCGTCTGCACTACCTACGTATTCCAGACGCCATGTATCCCATACAGTCCAGTTGCCATACTTGTACATGTTGTTCTCGACACCGATGTTGATGGTATCATTCTCGCTCTCGACATAGAAGTAGAGGGGAGTGTTCCAATAGAGACCCTTGCCGAAGTACTTGTTGCAGGCAGCCAGTGAGTTGGGAACCCAAAGTCCACTGTTGGTCTCGTTCTCGGTCTCGTTGACACGGTTTTCTTGAGCCTGCTCAGCAATGTCCATGAACAGATTGGCAATCTTCTTGCCATTAACCTCGGCAAAGTACTGGCTGCTGTGATAGAGAGGAATGAACTCCTCTGCCAGTTCACCTTCTCCGTACTCTGCTCCGTTGTTGTCCCACTGACAGGCACGCTGCAGACCTTGTACGCGCAGCTTGTAGATACCCTGCTGCAGACCTGTGATGGGCTGGTAAGTGTGGAACCACTTCATGTCCCAATGTTCTGCCACGCTGTTGTTGATGGCCAGATTGGAACCGTCACCGCTATTCTCGGTGGTATAACCTTCTGTGATGTTGTGGTCGTCATTTGCAAATACCTTAATGAAGGGATATTCGGGATCCTCGCCATTACAATAGGTACAGAAACCGTCCTTGTAGGTGTGAGGCTTACGTACGATGGAAGATGGGTCGTTAGAGAAAGACATCTCCTCGGCATCGAATGTGCCGTCGCACTCCAGTTCGCCTGCAGGATAAACAATCTTATGGCTAGGAAGGTAGGTGGGGAACAGGTCCTGACCGATGTTTTGGAACCAGGTGATGTTCTCCTGGTCGCCGTTCAGCTTGTAGCAGAGGGCACCATTCTCCATTTCCTCTAATGTGACGATGGTTCCCTGGTTACCAGCTGTAGCATAGCAGTTGGTGCAGGCACCGCTACCATGGCGGAAGAGGTACTTCTCGTCGTTCTCGTATGGATATACGGTTGCACTTGACCAACAGTTGGTAACAACGGGGCCGTTGCTGCCCAACCATGCACTGAGGGCACCGTTCTCGGCAACACCGTTACCGGAAATGGAACCCGTGGAGTAGCAGTTGTCCATGTAAACCTTGGCAGAGCTACCTGTGTTGCAACCAATGATACCACCGGCTCCGGCAGCGCTTACTGTGATGTCACCCTCGAAACCAAGGTTGGTGAGGTAGATGTCGCCAGATGATGTAGAACCACCGATAAGACCTGCGTTGGAATTTGCAATGATAATACAGGTGTCGTCACAACGCAGGTTCTTGATGGTAGCTCCTCCGTTCAGGAAACCGAAGAAACCAACCCAATCGTCTGTGCTGCGGTCGCTGAGGTCAAGATTACTGATGGTGTGGAAGCCTCCGTCGAAGGTTCCCTTGTATCCTGTATTGCGTAAACCTATACATGTATGGTATTCACCTGTGAAGTCAAGGTCGCAGGTAAGGTAGGCATTTGCTGTTACAGCACCGCTGTTAACATAAGCGGCAAACCATTCTACGTCCAGTGTGCTCTTCAGCTGATAGAAATCGTCGATCTTTTCGCAGAAATCAGGATTTACCTGACCACAATTCTGACAGTAGAAGTCGCCGTCGATGAATTCGTGTTTGTCTATGACGGGTGTGCACTCTGTGTTAGAATACAGAGAAGCGTCGCCGTTATCCAAGGGGATGCCGTCGCAAGTGATAGAACCGCTGTAGTACACCTGCTTGCTGATGCCCTGAATAGGAACAGGATAGGCATCGGTGCCAATCGTTTGCCAATAGATAATCTCCTCTTGTTTGCCACTCATATAATAACAGAGGCGACCATTGGTGATGTCCTCGAAGGTGAAGCCATGGTCAATACCTTGGTTGGCACCTTCTGAACCGCTAAGGTCGAAGTTGTTCTTTGCTGTAAGAGAACCGCTATGACGGAAGATGCTGCGTCCGCTGGCATCCATACCAATAACCTCGCCAATGTTGATACAGTTCTCTACTCTTGTGCTGGCATTGTCACCGCACCATGAGGTGATACCGGCACCTTCGTGACCTTCATTGGTACAAGTGATGGTACCTGTGTTTACACAGTTGATAATTTGCCATTTGGGGTGGTTTCCATCGCTACCGCCCAAAATACCAGCCACGTTGTTGGAGCTGGAGGTAACACTGGCCTCGTTCACACAGTTGAGGATGTAAATTTCTGTTTCGTTGTTCTGGCCAGAACCGCAGAGACCACCGGTGCGCTTGCCACCGATGATAGAACAACTCTTGTCAATAATCAGATTCTTGACAACGGTTGCTTCGCCTCTTGTGTTAGGATTACCACGTAGAGAACCAAAGAAACCTTGCTTCTCGTCATTAGGTCGGTTGATAATCATGTTCTTGATGCGGAAGCCCTGACCATCGAATGTTCCATTATACTTCTTTCCGTTGCTGGGGCCGATAGGGCTGTGAAGGTTCTCAATGCCTTCAAAGTCGATGTCGTTCATCAAACGACAGTTTGGATCCAATCCGAAGGTTGATGATTCTCTGACCATGTAGGATATCCATTCTACGTTTCCAGCATTGCGGAGCTCGTAGAATCCGTCATCTGCCTTTGTGGGTTCCTGGTACTTAGCAGGAGGCAGACAGTCGTCGTAGGTACAGATACCATTGACAAAATCGTGTTCGTGCTGAGCCCAAGCATTGAATCCTAACGTCCATAAAAGGAACGAAAGGAGTACATAAGTAGTTTTCTTCATACTGCTTAATTGTGGGTTAATTGATTGAATATTGTTAGTTAAATTTGAAAAGTCTGTCACAAAAGTATTGAAATATTTTTATACAATGCAAAAATTATCGGATTATTTTAAGGAAAGTTGTTATTTTATGATTAAAACAGACAAAGCGGCTGTTATTTCTTGTACAATTTCGACATTGTTATACAAATTTATCATGTAAAATGCATTTTGTTCTCTGATTGACAGAAATTCTGCGTTAATTTTATTCGTTTTTTGCCGTCTCCTTATCCTTTTATATATTATATATAGGTAAGAGTCATCTTTTATTCCTAAATCTAAAAGAAAATCGCCTTTTCCTTTCTTTATTATACCAATTATTGTTACCTTTGTGCCTGCAAACAGCGAGGGGCGACTCTCGCCGGGGTGCCTCACTTATTGGTGAGTGCTGAGAATATACCCATTAATCTGAACCAGGTAATGCTGGCGTAGAGAGTTATGAACATTAAATTTATTAAAAAACGATGAAAAGATTGTTTTTGGTGGCTGCACTAATGTTTGGTGCAGCAGGATGTTGTAGTGTATCTGCTCAGAAGGCAGATTCAACAAAGGTTAAAGCGTTAAGTGAAGTAAGTGTAAAAGCTGTTAAGGCTCAGGTGAATGCTCCGTTTGCTACGAGCAAGATTGACGCCAAGGAGTTGATGTCTTTTTCCAAGACAGGGCAGGAACTGCCTTTCTTGTTTGCGCGTACTCCTGGTGTGACGGCTTGGAGTGAGAATGGTGTAGGCACAGGAACTTGCTATATGCGTATCCGTGGAGCAGGTGATAGCCGTATCAATGTTACGTTGGACGGTGTGGCTCTGAACTCGCCTGAGGATCAGTGTGTGTTCTGGGCTAATATGAATTCTTATGCAGCTTTGTTGGAGAGTGTGCAGATTCAGCGTGGCGTGGGAACCAGTACAAATGGCGACGGTGCTTTTGGCGGTACCATTGCGTTGCAGACCAAGGCTCCCTCGTTAACTCCATCATTAGAATTGACAGGTTCTTACGGTTCCTATAACACCTATAATGTAGGAGGCAACTTCAGTACGGGGATGCTGCTGAATCATTTGGTGATTGATGGTGCTTACCATCACACTGGAACGGACGGCTTCATACATGGTACGGATGGTAACTCTGGTAGCTACTATGGTGGCCTTACCTGGCTTAATACGGACGGTACGTTGAAGCTTAGTTATAAGAATATAGGTAACTACGAGAAGACGGGTCAGGCATGGAACGGTGTTTGTCCGGGTGATGGCGAATATAGTATGAACTCTTATGAGGATGTGCGAACCTATCAGGACCTTTATGACAAGGGATTGGGTCAGTACAATGAATTGTACGAGAACTTCTCTCCCGACTGGGCTGGCGGATGGACCATTAGCAGGTATAAGCTCAAGGATGGCTCATACTATCGTGGTGCCACGGACAATTTCTGGCAGAACCATAATCTGCTGAATCTTTCTTGGAAGATTAATGACCACTGGAGTACAACGGGTACCATTCATTATACTCATGGTCACGGGTACTATGACAGTTTCCGTTACAAAAACAAACCCAAGAAGTTCGGATTACCTTCTGTGCTCTCTGACGGTTCTGAGTTAGGCAAGGCAGATTACATCCGTCGTAAGGGTATGACGCAGGACTGTTATGGTGTAGTATGGAACGTCAACTACAAGGATGATAAGTGGGACATTATAGGTGGTGCTTCGCTGCAGAACTTCGAGGCCAACCACTATGGTTACCTGCTCTATACCAGCAATGACCAGCTGGCTGCCGATTTGTTTACAGATGAGGGACGTTACCATTACTATGATAACGATGCCAATAAAGTGGATGGTCAGCTCTTTGTGAAAGGTATGTATCACATTACGGATGCATGGGATGCCTTTGCTGACGTACAGTACCGCCACGTGGGCTTTATGACCAATGGTACACATGACAGTTTCGTAAAGCAAGCTGATGGCACGTATAAGGCTCATCCCCTGGATATTAAAGAACAATACGATTTCTTGAATCCTAAGGCAGGAGTTTCTTACCACAAAAACGGTCACAATGCATACTTGAGTTATGCCATGAGTCATCGTGAGCCTGAGCGTAACAACTTTACGGATAATGGTAACTATCCTGCTCCTTTGGCAGAAATGGTTCATGATGTGGAACTGGGATATGGCTACCAGACTAACCGCTGGCATGCTGGCATCGGGTTGTATGCCATGTATTACAACAACCAGTTTGTTCAGACTGGTCAGTTAAGTGACATCGGTGAGAAACTGACTACTAATGTTAATAAGAGCTACCGCTTGGGAATGGAGCTTGAAGCAGGTATTAATGTAACCAAATGGTTTGCTCTTGAGGGCAACGCTGCCATCAGCAAGAACACTATCCGTGATTTTGATGAGGTAGTAGAGACTTATGATGCAGACTGGAACGACCTTGCTCCCACCACCGTTCATTATGATAACAGTACGTTGGCTTTCTCGCCTGCTGTTATCCTGAATGGCTTTGCTGATTTCCATTACAAGGGTTTCAAGGCTACATGGCACACTGGTTTTGTGAGCAAGCAATACCTTGACAATACGGCCAATGAAGACCGCTCTCTGCCTGGTTACACACGTACAGATATTGCTTTGAGCTACGATATGAAGATTGCTAAAAAGGGACTGAAGAACATTATCTTCGGTGTAAACTTCAATAACATCTTTAATAAGCATTATGCCAGCAACGGTTGGGCTTACTCGGCTATCGTAGGTGACGGATATCCTGAATCGAACCGCTACTATCAGTTGGGATATGTACCCATGGCTGGTTTTACTTGCATGGGTAACATTACACTTAAGTTTTAGTCTTGGATTGGAAAGACAACCTACGACTTTGTGCATAATATAGGAAATGGAATTCCTACAGACATATTGGCTTGATATACTGACTACGATACTTGGCTTGATTTACATCTGGCTAGAGTATCGGGCCAGTATTATGCTTTGGGTGGTTGGCATCATCATGCCTGCGTTGGATATCTACCTTTATTGGATTCATGGTCTTTATGGCGATGCGGGTATGGCGTGTTACTATACGGTGGCAGCCCTTTATGGCTTTTGTGTCTGGAAGTTCTGCAAGACGCGGAAAAAATCAGAGCCGCTTCCTGTCATTCATATGCCGCGAAGTAAGTATTTGCCCGTCGTTGTATGCTTCTTTGCAGCTTGGCTCGTTACCTATTATATATTAATAACGTGGACCAATTCAACGGTTCCCGTATTGGACTCGTTTACCAATGCCCTCTCCTTTGTAGGGTTATGGGCGCTGGCACGTAAGTTTATCGAGCAGTGGCTCTTCTGGATTGTTGTTGACATAGTATGCTGTGTGCTTTATGTTCAAAAAGGAATTCCCTTTAAGGCTGGCCTCTATGGACTCTATGTCATCATTGCCATTGCGGGTTACTACAAATGGAAAACAATGTTGAAAGTAAAGAGTAAGGTATGAAGAATATGCTATTTGATGCTGTTGTTGTGGCAAATGGACAGTTTCCCATTCACAAGGTTCCTCTAAGTATTCTTAGCCGGGCACCTCATATTGTGGCTTGTGATGGTGCTGTCATTCATGTTCCTCATGCCGAAGCTATTGTGGGGGATGGCGACAGCGTGCCTGCCAAATTCCGCGAACGGCTTATCCGCATAGACGAGCAGGAGGATAATGACCTGACAAAGGCTACACGCTATTGTCTGCAGCAGGGCTGGCGTAATATAGCGTATGTTGGTGCTACAGGTTTACGCGAGGATCATACGTTAGGCAATATATCGTTGCTGATGCGTTACTTCCGCGACTTCGGTGTTCGTGGTGTTATGTTCACAGATTATGGCTTCTTCGCACCTTTCCACGGGACGCATACCATCGGTTCCTTTGCAGGTCAGCAGGTGAGTATCTTCAACTTTGGCTGCACCCGAATACAATCGGTAGGGTTGAAATGGAATTCCTATGCTTATGAGCAATGGTGGCAGGGAACGCTCAATGAAGCCCTTGCTGACAAGTTTACGCTTGAAGCGGATGGTTATTATATGGTATACCAGACTTACGAATAGGCTACTTATACAAATAAGGTTCCTCAATTATGGGGAACCTTATTTGTCTTTGTAGATGCTTATCTCGCCGCTTCCGTAGCAAATCTTGGCTTCTGCATCGTAGATACATCCGAACTGACCTGGGGCAATGCCTTGTATGGGGGCATCTGAATGGATGTGGTATCCTTCTTCGTCTAATGTGATGATGCCAGGCAGGAAATGATCTACGTGTCGAATCTTGAACTGAATGGGGATTCCTCTTCGTTCTTCACTCTTCATTTCGGTTTCCCAAGGGTTGCGGGTGATGAAGTGCATGTCGGCCAGACGGAAATCGTGTCCGTACTGCAACTGCGTGTCCCATCCGCGAGCCACAAAGATGATATTCTTCTTGATGTTCTTCTTTACCACGAACCAAGGGCCTCCACCTAAGCCTAAGCCTTTGCGCTGTCCGATGGTGTGGAACCAGAAGCCACGATGATGTCCTACCACCTTTCCTGTCTCTATGTCTATGACCTTTCCTTCTTGCTCGCCCATAAACTTACGCAGGAAATCGTTGTAATTAATCTTTCCGAGGAAACAGATACCCTGACTGTCCTTGCGGCGTGCGCTGGGCAGTTTTGCATCCAAGGCTATTTGGCGAACCTCCTCCTTCATCAGATGACCGATGGGGAAGATGGTATGGCGTAGTTGGTCGTATGAAAGCTGAGCCAGAAAATCGGTTTGGTCTTTTACCGGATCTTTGGCTGTACCTAGCCACATCAGGCCGTCCTTCTCTACGTTGGTGGCATAATGACCTGTGGCAATATAATCGTACTGATAACCAATCTGCTTCTCGAAGGCTCCGAACTTGATGAG
>DLBF01000103.1:0-1505 GCA_002494215.1 Prevotellaceae bacterium UBA7028 | reverse complement strand
AGGCGGTTGCACATCACATCGGGGTTGGGGGTCAGACCCGCCTTCACACGTTCTATGGCGTAGCCCACCACCTGCTCCCAGTATTCTTTCTGCAGGTCGGTAACTTCCAGTTTCAGCCCGTATTTCTTGGCTGTTGCCTGAGAGAGTTCGATGTCCTCCTCGGCTGAGCATGAAGAATCCTCCCCCTCCATACCTATTTTAATATAGTGAAGGTCGGGCTTCAGTCCCATTTCGCAGAGCTGGTGCACTACTACAGCGCTGTCAACTCCGCCTGAAATCAGTACGGCTACAGAGCCTTTTATTTCTTGAAGTCCCATGTTTGGAGTCCGTTAAAGGTGTTAATGCTCAATGTTATGTCGTCGCCTGCCTGAATGCCCTTGATGCTGTCAACGGGCAAACTGGCATATGTGGGTTGCGTATAGGACAAGGGGTCGCCATTCTGATTATGGTAAAGGCTAACCCAGGCATGTCCGTTCTTGATGCTGTCTGTGATAAATCCCCAGTATTGTTCTCCCCCCTGTGTGAGTGGACTGAGGTATATGTTTATGTATTTGCCTGCTCTCCATGCGCTTTTTACCCCTGTGGGTTCTGTCTTTGCAATGGTTGTGCTGTCGCGCAGATAATAAACGCCTTGGCTTTGATAGATGACGGCGTTCTCGCCCGTTGGAACATAACCGCACAGAATACGATAGAGTGCGTTGGGGTGAAGTCCGTCCTTGCCGTCTGTAACTTTATATGTAACACCTGCATCCGTTGTGAACTTCTCACATACCCCTTGACCGTTGGTATATAGGTCGGCCATTTCGGTAATGATACTGGGATAGCTTTCCTCCTCTTTGCTACAGGAAGAGATTACGGCCGTCAGGCAGATGGCGCCCAGTGCGAGCAGGTTCAGGTGTTTCATGAGTTCAGGGCTTTT
The DNA here is from genome assembly GCA_002494215.1 of Prevotellaceae bacterium UBA7028. The sequence goes on along the minus strand of DLBF01000103.1, from coordinate 586 downwards.
TGCTTATTGAAGACAGGATTTGCATACATGGTTAGCATGCGCTCACGCAGGAATGCCTCGTCCTTGTTCTCTATCTCTATCTTATCAAGTCGTTGCTGCAGGTAGTTCTTGAACTGCTCTTTCTGTGTTTCTGTGTAGAAAGAAGCAAATTCGGAGGAGCCGTTCAGCAGGTCGGCAGCCACATAGTTGCCAGGGAACAGCTTGTATCCAGCATGTATCTGCTGGTCTATTCTGTGTGCCACTTCCGTAAAGAACTCGTTCTTGGGAAGGTCCTTCAGTTCATCCAGCCAAGTGTTGATGCAGGCAGATGCCTCGTAGTGGATGCCTCCCTTGAAGCCCCAGATACCTTCGCGCATGTTATTCTCGTCGTCAGCCTTGCTCTTCTTGTAGGCGGGGTTGTCGCGTTTCAGTTGGAACTCAGCTGCCTTCAGATAATCGCAGGGGTCGTATTCATAGCTGATAGTGAGGGGGACGATGTTCAGGTCGCGCAACTGCTCAACGGGATTCTCACTCTCAACGCCCATGGCCAGCATCTTCAGCACGCTCTCCTGAGTGGTGTCGCTGCTGTCCTTGGCACGTCCCTCGC
>DLBF01000142.1:12479-12889 GCA_002494215.1 Prevotellaceae bacterium UBA7028 | reverse complement strand
TTCTCGGCCATCTTCGACTCTAACCTCACATCGTTGATTACCGCTATCATCCTCGGTGTCATCGGAACCGGTCCTATCCGCGGCTTCGCCATCACTCTGGGTATCGGTATCTGCTGCTCGTTCTTTACCGCTGTGTTCCTCACACGTCTGGTTTACGAGCATCAGTTGAACAAGGGTCGCTGGCAGAACCTCAAGTTCTACACTGGCATCTCTAAGAACCTCTTGCAGAACACACACTTCAAGTTCATGTCAATGTACAAGAAGTCGTTCACTATCGTTGCTGTTGTCGTAGCACTCTTCCTCATCAGTTTCGCCGTTCGCGGTCTGAGTCGTTCTATCGACTTCACCGGTGGTCGCAACTATGTTGTAACGCTGAACAAGGCAACTCACGTTGAGGATGTTCGTGAGGC
>DLBF01000142.1:0-12344 GCA_002494215.1 Prevotellaceae bacterium UBA7028 | reverse complement strand
CTGGGTACCGACGGCAAGACCATCCGTGTTTCTACCAACTATAACATCGAGAGCAACTCTCCCGACGAGGACGACAAGGCAGAGACCATTCTCTACAATGCTCTGAAGAAGGGCGGCTTCATCAGCCAGGCCAGCGTTGACTCGTTCAAGAACCCGGACATCCGCGAGGGCGGCTCAATCATCAGCAGCACCAAGGTGGGACCAAGCATCGCTAAGAACATCACTTACAATGCCATCTTCTCGCTCATCATAGCCCTGATAGCAATCTTCCTCTACATCCTGTTGCGTTTCCGCAATGTGGCATTCTCGGTAGGTTCTATCGTCGCTCTGACTGTTGATACCATCATCGTGATAGGTTTCTTCTCGGCACTTTACAACATCGTTCCGTTCTCGCTCGAGATAGACCAGACGTTCATCGGTGCCGTGCTGACCGCTATCGGTTATTCTATCAACGATAAGGTGGTAGTGTTCGACCGTATCCGTGAGTACATTGGTCTGTATCCCAAGCGTGATCGTCAGGAACTCTTCAACAGCTCTCTGAACAGTACATTGAACCGTACCATCAACACCTCTGTCAGCACATTCATCGTACTGGCTGTAATCTTCTGCCTGGGTGGTGCAAGCATCCGCAGCTTCGCCTTCGCAATGATTTTGGGTGTTATCTTCGGTACCCTGTCTTCAATCTTCGTTGCTGCTCCTACCGCTTACCTTACTATGGGTAAGACCATCAAGGAGAACGAGGAGAAGTAAAGAACTTTCTTACTCCCCTTAGGGGAGAGATAATAAATAAAATAGGACTCAGATTTTTCTGGGTCCTATTTTTGTTTGTTCTATTTTGTGATGCTGGCCGAAACGGGTCGGAAGGGTTTCTTTTTCGTAAAGGAATACTTACCGTTGCTGGCCCAGTTGAGACTGAAACGTACAAAGCGCATGGTGTAGCAGCCATAGAGCCCTTCCTCTTCGTAATAAACACCTACGGTACCATCAGGCAGAATGGTAGCTGCGCTATAGGCAGAACCACGCGGACAGATGGTCTTGGGCGTTCCGAAGGTTTCGCCCTCATCAGTAGAAAGGGCGATGGAAACGTTCTGACGATGTGGATCGTTAGGTCCCGTCTGGAAGACAATGTTCCAGGGATTCCCATCGAGCGTAGAGCACCAGTACATATACTCGCCATCGCAAGCGTTGCCGCTAATACCTGTGGTGAAGCGTGTCTGCGGAGCATACTTCCAGGTCTCACCATCATCGGACGTTACATTATAATAATTATAGCCACCGGCTCGGACACTGATGGCAAGGTCGCCGTTGTTGCGTTCCAATACCTTAGGCTCGTCTGCTGCCGTTGTTCCACTCGTTCCGCTAACATACCATGTCTTTCCGCCGTCCTTCGACATGAAATTATAATAATTCTGGGTTACATTATTCTTGGTGCCGTCGGGTGATTCGCGATTCACAAAGGGCGATACCAGTGTGCCGTCACGCTTCTGCAATCCGGCTCCTGAGCCGGTGAATCCTCCCAGCCAGTTGGGGTGGGGGCTACCTGCAGCATACAGTTCCTTGGTGTGGTCAATAGGCTTCTCCCATGTGAGACCGCCGTCATGACTGACAATAGTCTTCCACGTTTGTGGCTTTTCTGGTGTAGAAGAGAAGAACCCTGTTCCGAAGTGCGAACTGGTCATGATGCCTATAATGTCACCATTCATGCGGTTCGTAATCAGCGAGGCATCGCCGTGCCCGTAATCGCCGCCCGTCTCTGCTGTTCCAGCAACGGTAACGGGTTCGCTCCATGTGCGGCCCTTATCCTCGGAATACTGTGCTACTACATAGCAGTGGGTAGGAAGATCGATATTGTGGTCTTTGCGGTCGTCTGTAAGTACTACCAGTCGTTTGCCGTCGGCACTGGTGCAGATGGCTGGTATTCGATAGTAGAGACTTCCCTTGTCCATAGGCATCAGCACACTACTTTCTGTCAGGAAGATAGTGGCAGCATTGTCAGGGTTCCCGTTAGGCTCAGGTTGCGTCTTCCCGTCTATAATATAAGAGGTAATAGAGGCATCCACTGTATTGCCCTCCTGCGCCTTTTTGCTGATGTCCAAGGCTATCCACAGATAGTATGTCCCTGCTGCAAGGTTACGGCTGCCGGTTATGATAAAAGTACCGTCCTTGGCTATTTTACCTTCAGCGAAGGGAACGCCGTTGCTCTCGCGCCAGTTCATCTCCCCCTTGGCATCCACAAAGAGCTCTTGGGCATTGGTGGCAAAGTAGGCACGTATGCCTTTTACATCCTTCAGGTTGGTGGCGTTAACCATTCCTGTTACCCCTTGGAAGTCTATCGTTCCTTCGGAGGCGTTTACGGTGAGAGTGCTGCGCAGGATGGGAACATCCCTGTTACCGATGCCCGTAGTTACCTTGCCTTGCTCGACCTTGGTGGCAGAGATGGGAGCGTTTCCTTCGGCATAGGCACCAATATTCGTAGTGGCAAGAATCAGAAAGGCCAGAATAGTTCTTTTTTTCATGATATTACTTGTTTTTGGTTAAGATTCCTACGGCAAAGATACGATTATGTGAGTGAAATGCAAAAGAAAAATGTTTTTTCTTTTCATTTCCGAACGTCGATATACTTGTTTCGATTTATTTCTTTATCTTTGTGGTCGAGTATGAGCAAACAAAATAAGCAAAAGCGTGTGGCTGCTCCTGCTCCCAAGGTTCAGGAGGCGGCAAAAGGAGGGAAAAAGAGATCGTTCCCCCTTTGGGTCTTACCCATTCTGTATAGCATAATGTTTGTGGCGTTGGCCTGGGTCTTTCTGATTGGAAAGAATGCCGACACCTTGTATTTTATGCAAGATCGCGGGTACTGGAATGATACCATGGTTTATTTCCATGATTGTGTGCGTATGCCGGGTGGGTTCCTCTCCTGGGCAGGTTCCTATCTGACTCAGTTCTTCTACTATCCAGCCTATGGCGCTGCTATGCTCATACTGTTGTGGATGCTGTGTTTCTGCGTGGCATGGCGCTCGTTCCATGTCCGTCTGGAGTGGACCTTCGTGCTTTTCCTTCCCTTGTTGGCTTTACTTTGTACAGAGGTGCAGTTAGGTTACTGGATTTATTTCCTCAGGGATATTGATTACAGCTTCTATCATTCTTTGGGCTTATTCTTTGCCCTGATTCTCTCAATCGATTATACGGGTAAACTCAAGTACGGTCCTCTTGTACAGATAATCCTTGTGCCCGCATTGTTCTATTGTCCTTTGGGTATCTATGCCCTTGTTGCTTCTGCTTTGGTGGCATTGCGTATGTTCAGTAAGGATTGGCGTAAGGGATGGACAGGTTTGGTGTTTGCTGCTTTGGTATGTTGTGTGGTTCCTCTCTTAGAGAATAGCGGAACTACGCTGATGCGTCCCGACCAGCGTTGGACCTTCGGCTTAAAGGTTTTCGAGATTGGCTCGGTACGCGACTACGGCATGGAATTTCCCTTCCTGCTGGCATGCCTTACCCCTCTGCTTTTCCCCTTCTTTACCAGAAGAAAGGAGGGTAGTACAAGCACCAGGGGCTTGGTGATATGTCTGTTGCTGGCTGCCGTAACAGCTATCGGAGGCTATAAGTTTATAGACAAGAGAAACTGTACCGACCCGAACTATCAGGCAGAGTTCCGTATGTGCCGTGCCGTAGAGGACCAGCGTTGGGACGATGTACTCGCTGAGGCCCGCATGGCACCAGGTAATCCTACTCGCCAGATGGTATTGTACCGTGATATTGCCCTGATGAACAAGGGCGAACTGTTGTCTCACCGCTACGAGTACAACAACCGTCCTGCCAAGCCATCGGTGATGAGCGACTCTGTTGTGATTCGTCTGTCCGATGCTACAGGAGACTTTGTCTATTACAACTACGGCGAGACTTGTTTTGGTATTCGTCGTGCCATAGAGCGTTGCATGCACTTCGGCTTCTCGTACTATACATTGCGTGTTCTTGCCCGTTGTGCGCTGATAAATGGCGAATACGATGCCGTCAGGAAGTATCTGCGTTTGCTGGAGCATTCTACTTTCCAAAAGAAGTGGGCCGCCGAGTTGCGTCCTTATCTGGATGATACCACACTCATCGCATCCTCTCCACGTTTCGGTTTGATAAAACGTCTCTACAATGGAGGCACATCTATGGTAGGTACCGATGATTATTTTGTAGAGTCAACGCTGATTCATAAGCTGGCCCATACACCTACCGATGATAAGTTCGTGCTGGAAGTAGCCCTGGCTTATTGCCTTCAGGATAAGGATACAAGGTGCTTCTGGGCTCAGGTTGCTCAGTATCACACCTTCTTCCCCGACCAGCCTTTCCCCCGATATGTGCAGGAGGCTATGTTGCTCTATCACGACGAACTGAGGACAGGACCCGATGACATCTCTATTTATAACATAGACCCTGATATCAGAGAACGTTACCAGAACTTTATCGCTAACCTGAAGAGCAATGCCCAGAGTGGTATGGGAGTGGAGCAGATTGGAACTGCATTACAAGCCCGCTTTGGTGACACCTATTGGTGGGACTATTTTATGCTGAGGGACATCCCGATGTACTAGGGACAATTCATAATTCATAATTCACAATTCATAATTTTCGCTAACCACTAACCGCTAACCGACAAAAATGAGACATTATATACTGTTATCCTTGTTTTTCCTGATGGCATTGCTGATCGGATGCAACCGCCATCCGTCTTTGCCACAGGATTATAAGCAGGAAACGGAAAAGCCTGACATCTATCCTGACTATACCGATGTAACTATACCTATTAATATTGCGCCGCTGAACTTCATGATGGAGCAGGCAGACGAGGTGGTGGCTCACTTCAAGGCTGGCGATACGGAATATAACTATGGCAAGGGCAACAAGGTTATTATTCCAGAGGACGAGTGGAAGAAGCTTCTCTCCGCTGCCAAAGGGCAGAAGATGACGGTGGATGTCTATTGCAAGCAGCAAGATAAGTGGAGCCGCTACAAGCCTTTCAGCATAGAGGTCAGTCCTGACAGCATAGACCCTTATCTCTCTTATCGTGCCTTGGCCCCCACCTATGTGGGTTTCGAGCATTTGGCTATCAGACAGCGCTGCCTGGAGGATTTCTCTGAGAGCGATATCTTCAACACCCGCCAGATTAGTACCGAGAAGCAAGGACATTGCATCAATTGCCACAGCTACCAGAACTACCGTACGGACAATATGATGTTTCACATCCGTATCTGTCATGATGCAACCATGATAGTATCCAACGGCAAACTGAAGAATATCCTTCTGAAGACTCCCGAGATGATATCTGTTGCCGTCTATCCCTCGTGGCATCCCACGCTACCTATTATAGCCTTCAGTACCGACCGCACCATGCAGTCGTTCCACACGCGTGATATAACGAAGGTTGAGGTGATGGAAGCTGCCAGCGATATTGTCTTCTACGATGTGGAGAAGAATACCATGGAGACCGTTTTGGCTGACAGCATAGAGTTGGAACTGTTCCCCTCTTGGAGTCCCGACGGCAAGTGGCTTTATTTCTGTTCTGCCCGCCACGAGTTCGAACCGTTGAACAATGGCATGAACGAGACGTTGAATCATTACAAGCAACTACGTTACAATCTGTATCGTGCGCCTTTCGATATGCAAACGCGTAAGTTGGGCGAGCCCGAGCTTATCTACGATGCTATCAGCAAAGAGCGTAGTGCTGTGGAGCAGCGTGTAACCAGCGACAACCGCTATGTGGTCTTTGCCGAGGGTCCGCACGGACTCTTCCATATCTGGCATCCATCGGCTCAGATAGAGATACTCGACCAGCAGACTGGTCTGCTCGTAGATACCAAGCCCATCAATAGCGCCCGTGCTGAGAGCTATCCTTCATTCTCCAGCAACGACCGCTGGATACTCTTCGAGAGCCGCAGGGACGATGGTAACTACACACGCGACTATCTGGCATACTTCGACAGAAACGGCCGCGTGCACAAGGCTTTCCTCGTGCCTCAGAAGGACCCAGCGTACTTCCTGGTGTCTTTGTATAGCTGGAGTCGTCCTGAATTCATGAAGGAGCCAGTAAAGGTTACGCCTCAGATGTTCCTGGAGCAGGCTTTGCAAGAGCCTGGACAAGTGAAGTCTCACTCTGGTATCGTCCCCGCAGCCTCTCCCGCCGGCAGTAGCAACAATACCGATGAATGGGAACATAAGGGGAACTCGTGAGCCTTAGTTCTTAATTAACAATTCATAATTCATAATTCGTAATTCATAATTCATAATTGACGCTGTGCGTCGGGCTTGCTCAAACGCAGCCTTCATAATTACACCAACCACATTCCTCTCCCTCGGGAGGGTCGGGGAGGGGTCGCCAACTATTCAAAATGAGAATATCTAAATTTGCATTCATTACATCCGCTATTCTGCTTTTTCTCTCGTCATGTACTGAGAGTATTGATACTTCGTCGCGGTACGTCTTTTCGGAGCATACTGTTATCAGCTATCTTGAGTCGCATGCCGACTATAGCCAGTACATTTCGATACTTAAACAAGTGCCTGTTAGTCGCAGGAGCAATACCACCTTGTATCAGTTGCTCTCGGCTAGAGGTAACTATACGGTCTTTGCGCCTACCAACAAAGCAATAGATGCTTATCTCCAGAAACTTGTCGATGACGATCTGATTGCCTCCCCCTCGTGGGATGCTTTTACGGATAGTGTGAAGCTCGACTCTATCCGCAAGGTGATTGCCCATAATAGCGTGATAGATGGCGGAGATACGCAGGAGCAGGTTTTCTTTACATTCAGGTTCCCCGAAGTAAACAACGGAGAGATTGCTCTTTCCAATATGCTCGACCATAAGGTGAATGTCTCTACCGTTAAGGACAACGACACCATCTTCGTTTGTGGCGACTGTCCCCTTGATCCCCGCAACCTTGACATCCCTGTTATAAACGGAGTCATCCATCAGACGCATAAGGTGATAGCGCCCGATGATGTGTCTGCAGCCCGTTATCTCAGACTTCTTATCGAGAATGATCAGGAGGGATTCCTGGTGATGGCCAAGTGCTTGCATGCGTGCGGATTGTTCGATACGCTTTCTGTTATCCGCGACGAGACCTACGAGACCCTTTACCAGTTGGGTAAGATACCCGACCTGAAGGCTTATATGAGCCACGGCTTTACCGATGCCTCTGGCAGCAGCTCCTCTAATGCGCTGTCTCCTGAGCATAGAAAGTATGGCTTCACCATCTTTGCCGAGCCCGACTCCTATTGGCGTGCCCAGGGCATCGATCCTCATGCGCCTAATGTGCCGGAGTTGATTCAGCAATGGATTATGGATAATAGGATGTACCTCTCGGACGATGTCTATACCAACGATGCCGATTACCATAACCCCGATAATGTGCTGAATCAATGGACCAACTACCACATTCTGCCTATGCGGATAGAGGCCAATAAGTTGGTGTACCATTGGAACGAGACGGGCTATTCACGTTCCACCAAGGTTCTCTCCATCCCAGTTATGGAATGGTATTCCACAATGGGAAAGCAAAGGCTGATAAAAATCTTCGAGAGTAAGGAGAGCCATGGTGTTTATCTGAACCGTTTCCCCAATATCAACAGGGAGCGTACAGGCGATGGACACGAGAATTCCTGTGACCGTGATAAGGTGGGCTGTCTGATTCAGAAGGAAAGTGAGGAAGCCATCATCAGCGATATGGTAAATGCCATTATCTATCCCATAGATGCGCCCTTGGCTTTCAATAATGCCACACGCGATAATCTGGGCAAGGAGCGCCTTCGTATCGATTGCTTTGCCCTCTTCCCCGAGAGCATGACCAACGGCATCCGTCGTGCCGATTCGGCAGACGACAAGTACAATCATGTCTATATTCCCACCGACAAGTACTATCGCTACTTCAACAACATGAGCATCATGAGCGAGGATACACACTTTATTCACTTCAATGGCTATAATGTCAGTTGGGAGAACTACGACGGCGACGAGGATAAGTGGCTGGGTCGTTACGATGTGATGTTTACCCTTCCGCATGTTCCCAAGCGCGGCACCTACGAGCTGCGTTATAAGGTGCTGGCTACGGCAGCCCGAGGCGTGGTGCAGATGTATGTGGGTTCCGACCCGGACAACCTTCCTGTGGCAGGCATCCCTGTTGACCTTACCAAGAGTATTCAGGCGCTATGGGGACAGTCGGCCACGGTTCAGGATACGGATGACCAGGAATACAATGCCGAGATTGACAAGAAGATGCGTAACAACGGATTTATGAAGGCCAGCCAGTCGGTGGCCAGCGGCTCATATAAGTGGGAGCGCGGCAATACAGTTTGCTCACGCCGCATCATCTGGCGCGGTACCATGGATCCCAATAAGACTTATTACGTGCGTTTCAAGAGCGTCCTGGATTCTGACAAGAAGGAACTTTATATGGATTACATAGAACTCTGCCCCAAGGAGGTTTACGATAATCCCGATCTGCCCGAAGACCTCTGGTAAAAGAGCAAATATACCCGCCGTCAACCTCAGACGGCGGTTTTTTCTTCTTTCCCAACATACTTTCCTGATTATTAGGAATGGTCTTTATACTTTAGCAAAAGCCTGCCACGCCTCTCGTTTCTTGCTCTGTAAATATTTTTCTAAAGACAATGTTCAATGCTCAATGTTCAACGTCCAATGGAATTTTTCCTGCCACGTTAGGCAGGAAAAATTCCCTAACTGGGGAGTATATTTTTCTTGGTTAAGCGGAAAAAGCGGCCTTTTGTGGGCCATTTTTGAATTGTCAAGAATCTTTAAAATAACTCAAATAATCCGAGATGTTACCATCATTACGCTGAAGCCCGATTGTTATCGAGGAAATGGGTAGGTATATGTTGGCCTGATATATACCAGATATGTACCTAACATGTACCTTTTTTCTGAGCAAATGTTAGGTAATGGGGTATATGTAAGGTACATATAAGGTACATGTCGGACAAACATGTACCTGTCTGTAAGGCCGATAGCCATCGTAGCTCATCGCGTGTGGAGGTACATCTTTGCGCAATTTCGATTTTAGCAAACAAAATTGTAAGCCATAAACTGCCGAAGACAATAATCCTAAAACGTTAAAACAACTTAAAGTTTCCTCCCTTTATATAACATTTCTCCTCATTTCTACGTTCTAATAAATAGAAGGTATTAATTTTAAACTAAGGTATAACACATGATTAAGCGAACAATTATCGCAGCGTTGTTTGCAGCCTTCGCCATGGTGGGGCGGGCACAGAATCAAGATTTGGAACGTTTGTTTCAGAAGTTCAGGAACAATTCTGCGATAGAGTTTGTGAATATGTTGGATTCTTTCCCTGACGCCAAACAAGTGAAAGTGGCTGAAACCTTTGAGTTTGGAGATTCCGTCTCTCTTATCCGTCAATTTGTTGAGGAGTATGAGCAGATTAAGAACTTCAAGAAAAAGAAAGCGAGCAAAGTCATCAAAATAAAAGGTAGCTTTTTCATGAAGATGGCTATGAACCAAGCTTTCTCCGTTCGTCTTTGGGAAGACGAAAGTGGCTACAAGGATACGGTTATTGAATTCGATGGATGCAAGTATGGCGTCATCCATCTTGGTGGTTTCTACAAGGATGCTGATATCGCGAACTATATCAAAGTCAACAAAATTAATAGCCTCTAATCTAACTATACGTAGAACAGAATAATTTTTTCCCTTTCCGTGAACGATTTGCCATTTCGTGTGTATGCTGTCATGAAAACCCAAAAACGAGAAACAACAGTATGAAAAGAACATTTATCGCACTATTGGCATTGGTTTTTTTTATGACAGGCGTTAGCGCACAGGAAACGGAACAGGTTTCCTGGCGATCTTTCACTCAACCTCGGGATTCGCTGAAGGTGGACAGTTTGTATGCATTCTGGAACACTTACGTTCAATACCATCCAAAAGATGAAAACGCCTGGCGTAATCTCTGCGAAGTGGAACAAGCCAAAGTGTACCACCAAAGGTTTTGGAAGAAGGGAAGCGGGCAGACCGCAGAGGAGCTACGTAAGCAACTGAATGTGGTAGGACGTATGAAGCAGGCAATCCCAGGCACCTATACCTATTATTATTGTGCATACGTCAGTAGCGATGCGCGTTCAAAGGCAGATGCCGATTCTGCCATTGCCGTTCTGCCCAAAGATGCACTTGCCAGCGATTATGACTTGTGGTGGGTACCTTATCTTATTGGCCGGAATGATACACTGCGTCTGACCAAAGTACTTACCCAATATTTCCAGAGCGGACAATACCCTGCAGAAATCCTGCAATACAACTACAACGAGCTGCAGGGCATGGAGAAAGATGGTGTGTATTTGGGAAGTGGTTCTGACGACATCGTTGGCAAACTCATTCTTCAACATGTTTTAGGCGTGCATAAGGACAAGATTCTCTGTTACAATAGTTTGGGCAAGGACTATCTGAAAGAGGTGTTTGGGCGCATAGGTATTCCTTATAGCGATGAGATATACAAGCAGTTACGCTCCTCAGCAATGAAAGACAGAACAGCCGTCATGCGCTATTTCTTTGAAAACAGCAAGCAGCCTGTCTATCTGTCTCTCCACAACATTCAACTTTTCCAACATATCAATTTTCCTGATGAGTTGAAAGCCTGCCTTTATAACGAGGGACTGACCATTCGCTATTCGGCAAAACCCTACGACAATAGGGCGGTAAAGCGTCGCAACGTGGAGCAACGCTATCTGATGGAACATATGCTAATGTCGTTTCATCCAGAGCCAGAAAGCGAAGTGGGAACGATTACTCAGAAATCAACTAAAGACATGATGCTCTGTTACCTGTTAGGACTCAGCGACCTGATGCCGTACTACAAAAAGCATAATCCAGAGCGCTATAAGTGGCTGAACCGTATTTTCACTAATATCCTCAGTAAGATGGACGGATGTTTGTTCCAAGGCATTGGAGGTAATGCTTATTCAATAGGGCTCTATGAGGATGGGGGACTTCACTACGAGTTCAGAGAACAATTAGGTTTCAAAAGAGACCCGAATGATGATGAGGAAACGTACAAGCGGAAGCGCAACGAGTTCTTTAAACACAACATACGAGTACTCATTAAAACGGACCCCATAGAATGAGTGTCTTCCCTTTAAGACCCCTGCGTCATCAGAGTGATGAGCAGGTAATGGCCCGTGCTGCGGCAGGCAGCGATACAGCTTTCGAGGAGCTGTATCGCCGCTATGCCCGTAGGTTGAAAGGCTTCTTCTTCATGCAGTTGGGTGGCGATGAGGAAATGGCAGCCGATGCTACGCACGATGTGTTCCTGAGGGCCTACGAGGCACGCACCCGCTATCAGGAGGGCAGCGATGTCAGCACTTGGATATTTACCATTGCCTATAACATCTGCAGGAACCACTATAGGAGCAATGCGTATGAGGCGCAAATGCTGGCCAACCTGGATGCCGAACCTGTTTCGGAACAGCAGATTGAAGTGGAACTGGATGCTGCTGTACTGGATGAGGCTCTACAACAAGTACTCTCAGAGTTGCCTGCCCCTTTGCACCAGATCTTCTCGCTGCATTACCAGGAGGAACTTACCATTCCACAGGTGGCAGAGATTGTAGGCGTTCCTGCAGGAACTGTTAAATCCCGTTTGCATAAAACAATGAATATAATACGTAAAAAACTGAAAGAATATGAAGATAAGTAATGAACATATAATAGAATCGGCTCGCCGTCAGCGTCAGCAGGTGGAAAGTCGCATGAGTGTGGAGACGTGGCATACGCCCCGTCGTCGTAGCAGGGGATTGGTAGCAGCTATGGGTGTTGCCGCCAGCCTTATCAGTTTCTTTGCTGGCTTTGCTCTTCATGCCAATATGCCAGCAGCCAACATGCCAATAGCCAATAGTCAACAGCTGGCAGCCAACAGCATAGAGATTAGGCATGATACCATTATGCAGGTGCAAACCGTTCGAGATACCGTCTATCAGACGCGTGTCGTCACTAAGTACGAGAAGCCTATGCTGGCAGAATCAGAAGAGTCAACCCCACCAGAGCAGAAAGCCTGCTCTATGCTCTGCGATGACATCCCCTACGAGTTGCTGGCAGCAGGAAGATAAAGCAACAAGGAAAAAAACAAGGGCCCACATTTCTGTGAGCCCTTGATTATTTTTATTGCTAAAGTCTAACGCCTAAAGTCTAGCGTCTAAACTCTAATTACAACTTTGGACCTGCAACTTCCCCTGTAGGGCGAAGTTGCTTTCGGCCAGAACTTAAAGTTTTGGACCAGCAGCTACAAGTGCCTTGCCAGCCTCGTTGCCCTCGTACTTCTTGAAGTTCTTGATGAA
>DLBF01000203.1 GCA_002494215.1 Prevotellaceae bacterium UBA7028 | reverse complement strand
TCGGCATAGTTGTCACGCAGCCAGCTACGGTATTGTCTGACGCATACCATCATATATATGGTAAAGGCAACAATGAGCATCAGCCCATATACGGTGACGTGGAGTGAGGGATCAATGTCGGGCCTGATTATTTTCAGGATTCCTATCACAGGGATAGGCGTCAGAGCCGCAAAGACAGGCCATAGCGGGCGCCGCCGGTCCTGAAGCATGTTGAGCAGAATGCCGGCAAATGATGGAGGCAGAATCAGGCAGTCAAGCACCGCTAACAGTATGTATGTTACAGATTGTATGTCACCGGAATAAATGTAGAACAGAAACCACCATATACTGCTCAGGGTAACAGCCCCGAAGAAGGCTGCTGTCCAGCGGCGCAGTCTTACGGGCGATGGAATATCGGGGGCAATGGCTTTTCCCGGGCTCAGCATGTACAGGCCCAGTATCACATTTGCGGCTATTCCTGCGCCGTAGAGTAAGAAAAAGATCATCCACTCTGGTGTCAGTTGTTCAGGCATATTGTTTTATCTAATGTAATTATCACTAATTTGTGTTTGCATATCCGTGTGTGAGCACACACGCAACCTTTTTACGAATGCAAATATACAATGTTTTTCATTAACTGTATCTTTTTTATGTGATTTAATTTAGTAAAAAGTACAGGAAATTTAAGCCTCACGCAGAAGGCTTCGATTAAGCGAGAGCAATGCCAAACATGTTTGAGCATTGCCGAACCGAGTAAGCCCTGAGAGCCATGAGTGCTCGCACTCTAATGGCCGAGTCGCGTTCGAGGTCGATGAAATCAGCGTGAGCAGGCTCGACCGAAGGTCAAATTGCAGAAATCGCAGAAAGTTTGCTTGCGTCTGATACTGTGCCTCTCTGTCGAGAGTCCTTGATGGTGCATTTGTCCTTTGGGCTTATAAGAACAAGCTCTTAGCAAGATTGAAAAAAAACTGTGGTTAATCTGAAATTTCATACAATTTGGGATGACGGACTATCTAAATTGTATAAATACGGTATTAGAATTGTAAAAACGAGAGAGGATATATCAGGATTTACAAATTTTTTCTCAGGATTTACAATTTCTGGTTTCGTGAGGGACTTTGCTCTTGCGAATTACAAAAAAGCGTTTTATCTTTGTCGTAGAATTTGATGCATGTCAATAGCAAAAAACTAACTAAACGAGTTAAGGTAGTAATAATCATATTACAGATTTGTCAAGAAGCTGGCATCAGCTTCTTGACAAAATCAAATTACCTTATATAATATTGAGTAGCAAATTCCGACGACATTGTGACGGTCAGTATCTCAGACCTGAACAGACACAAGGCATTTCAGCCGATGAAAGGGCTGTTTGTTGTGAATGGAGAGGAAGTTGTTGTTAATTTAGTTAAAATAAAGTTGTGTGTGGCGTTGACGCTGGCATTTGCCCTAATGGAGCAAAGTCAGCGTCAATTGTTTTGTTTGGTCTCTGCGCATAGCTTAAAAGCAGCCTTCATCTGTCAACTAAAATCGTTTTCCGTTTTATTGTAGCGCAGCCACAATCTGGTCGATGGCTTGGTTGACAATAGAACGGGGGCATCCCACGTTCATACGCATATAACCCTTGCCGCCAGGTCCGAACATAGCGCCTGAGTTAAGGCCTACACGGGCTTTGTTGGCAAAGAAATCATCCAACTCCTCCTGCGTCTCATAGCCTAAGCCACGGCAATCCAGAAAGACCAGGAAACTGGCTTGCGGACGGATGGGTATTATCTGAGGGCATTCCTTGGCAAGGCGGTTGCAGAGCAGGTCTATATTGCCTTGTACGTAATCCAGCATCTGCGTCTTCCATTCCAGTCCCTGGGGGCTGTAGCAGGCGGCGGCGCAGTCGTAGGCAAAGACGTTGCCCAGGTCAAAGTCATTCCCCTCTATGTAAGTGAAGAACTTGCGACGTTTCTTTGGCTCATAGACAATAGCCTGTGAGACTACTACGCCTGGCATGTTGAAGGTCTTGCTGGGTGCCTGCAGGGTGATACTGTTTTGGCGAGCCTCGTCGCTGACACTGGCAAAGGGGATGTGACGGCGTCCGCCAAGGAGCATGTCGCAGTGAATCTCGTCGCTGACAACCAGCACGCCTTCCTCTGCACAGATATGGGCGACCTCTTGCAGCTGCTCACTTGTCCAGCAGATGCCGGCGGGGTTATGAGGATTACACAAAATCATCATGCGGCAGCCCTTGATGTCGCGGCGCAGACTGTCCATATCCATGGTAAAGCTCTCTTGGGTGCGTACCAACGAGTTGAATACTATCTGCCTGCCGCTGTGTTCGGGGACGATGCGGAAGGGGTGATACACGGGTTCCTGAATCAGGATCTTGTCACCGGGCTGCGTGAAACACTGCACACACAGGTAAATGCCGCAGACAACACCAGGGATGTAGGTGAATTCCTCGCGTTTCAAGTCCATGCCGAACTGCTCCAGGTTCCATCGGCAGATATTATCCCAATAGGCATCGTGGCTGCAGGTATAACCCAATATGCCTTGCTGCAGACGTTTTTGCATGGCTTCCAACACAAAGGGTGGGGTACGGAAGTCCATGTCGGCCACCCACATGGGGATAACGTCCTTTCGGCCACAGCACCAGTCCACCTTATCGTACTTCATGCAGTCAGTACCAAGGCGAGGAACTATTTCGGAAAATTCATAATTCATAATTCATAAAAGTTGGTAAGTTTTTGAGTTTATGAGTTTTCGATATCTCGTCATCTCGACTCATTTTTCTCTTTTATTTCCTCCCCTCCCCCTCGGGGGAGTTGGAGAGGGGTTTCTTACTTGTTCTTCAAGTAATAATCGCAACCGGTCTGAACGTTTTTAAGGAGGGCCTTGCTAGACATGGTGGCGCCAGAGATGGCATCAACCTTGGCTTTGGTAGCCTTCTTAACGTCCATGCCTATCCATTTGGGCATCAACTCTTTCTTGATGAGGGCCCAGAACTTGGGAGTCTCGGCGTTGGGCAATGACTTGATCTTGCAGATTTTGCCGTCCTGGATGTAAACCTTAATGGGTACGGTACCGGCATAGCCCTTGACATTGGGGCAGAGGGTGGTGGTGTTGACTACGGTCATTCCCTGTTCTTCTGAAATGGGGTTATCCTGAGCGAAGCCCGACATTGCGAGCGACAGGACGGGTAAAATTAACAATCTTTTCTTCATTATCGTTTCCTTAATATTTCAGCAATGCGTCCCATTTGGTTGGGGATACGGATGTGCTGCGGGCACTTGGGAAGGCACGCTTCACAATCGGTACACTTGGTAGCCCATTGCTTTTTGTTGAGTCCTTTCTGAAATAATTTATTGACAGTTTCCAGACGTTTCTGATAGTCGGGAGCGGTCTTGTCGGGCAACGGCAGTACGCCGTCGGTGACAGCCTTGTTGTAGATAGCAAAGTTCTCGGGGATGTTCAGGCCGAATCCGCAGGGCATGCAGTATTTGCAATAGGTGCAGGGCACTACGGGTACGCCGTTCATCTTGTCGGCAATCTTCTCCATGAGGGCGAACTCGCTGTCGCTGCAAGCCTCAAGGGGCGAGTAGGTGGCTACGTTCTCCTGCAGCACCTCCATGGTAGTCATTCCTGAGAGGACAGTCAGTATATTGGAGTGGGAGCCTACCCAGCGGAAAGCCCATCGTGCGGGGCTGTCGGCAGGGCGTACCTCCTTCAGCATACCTTTTACATCCTCGGGTACGTTGGCCAGGCGGCCGCCTAACAACGGCTCCATGATGACGCATTGGATGCCGGCCTTCTCCAACTTGTTATACAGGTACTCGGCATCGGTGTTGCCGCGCTGGGCGTTGGCATGGCGCCAGTCTATGTAGTTCATCTGTATCTGTACGAAGTCCCATTCAAAATCATCATTGTTGTCAACCAGATAGTCGAAGGTCTCAACGCTTCCGTGGAATGAGAAACCCAGATTACGGATGCGTCCTGCCTTACGTTCCTGCTGGAAGTATTCCAGGACACCGTTGTCTTCGAAGCGTTCCTTGAACTCATCGGGTCCCTTGCCGCCTACGTTGTGCAGCAGGTAGTAGTCAATGTAATCCACCTTCAACAACTCCATAGAACGCTGGTACATTTGCTTGGCGCTTTCCAGGTTCCACTGGTTGCGTCCGAAGTTGGAGAGTTTGGTGGCAACGAAGTACTTGTCACGGGGATGGCGTGAGAGGGCAAGGCCTACAGCCTCCTCGGAATGGCCATTATGATAGATGGGAGCTGTGTCGAAGTAGTTCACGCCATGAGCCAGGGCATAGTCAACCTCCTGATTCACCATATCCTGATTGATGGTGCGGTTGTTTGTCGGAAGGCGCATCATGCCGTATCCGAGAAGTGACACCTTGTCGCCAGTCCTGCGATTCTCACGTATGGACATCTTGCTGGGATCAGCCGGCTGTTCATCAGGTCTGCCAAGGGCATTCAGCGGCGCCATTGCCATCATTCCTACTGCTGAGGCTCCGCCCCATCCCAGTCTCTTCAAGAAGTCGCGACGACCTCTGTCTTGTTTGTTTTCTGCCATATTTAGTCTGAAAGTTAATTTTGAATGTCTGTTTCTGTTGTTTTCAGCATCCTGCGTATATCCTCGATGATGCAGAACAATTCCTCTACCGTCTCGGCTCTGAGCATGCGGATGCGGGTCTCGCGGAAGTTGGGAATACCCTTGAAGATGGGAGTGGCAGCCAGATGACGACGCACATGTAGGATGCCACGGTACTCGTCTATGCGTTCTACCGAGGTGATAACCTGCTGTTTCAGTATATCGATCTTCTCGTCCAAGGATAAAGGAGTCTCGGGATGTGCTATCTCGTGGAATATCCAAGGGCGTCCGAAGGTAGCCCGGCCTATCATCACGGCATCCACACCATAGCGTTCAAAGCACTCGCGGGCACGCTCTGCCGTGGTGATATCTCCATTTCCTATGATGGGTATGTGCATGCGGGGATTCTGCTTGACAGCTCCAATGAGAGTCCAGTCGGCTTCGCCAGTGTACATCTGGGCACGTGTTCTGCCATGCAGGGTAAGCGCCTGAATGCCGCAGTCCTGAAGCCGTTCTGCCAAATCTACAATGAACGGTGTTCCGGAGGGCAGGTAAAGCGATTTCTCGTCCCAAGCCAGACGGGTCTTGACAGTGACAGGGGTGCCCGGAACTGCGTCCACTACGGCTCGTGTAATGTCCAACATCAGTGGCACATTCTGTAGCATACCGCTTCCCGCTCCCTTTCCGGCCACTTTCTTGACAGGACATCCGAAGTTGAGGTCCAGCACATCGGGGTGTGCCTGATCAACAACAATCTTGGCTGCCTCGCGCACGGAGTCCACATCCCTGCCGTATATCTGGATGGCAACGGGACGCTCATCGTCACAAACCTTTAGCTTCTCCAGACTTTTGTTGACCATGCGTATGAGCGCATCGCTGGATACAAACTCAGAATACACCATAGCGGCTCCCATCTGCCTACATAGCAGACGAAATCCGATATCTGTGACATCCTCCATGGGTGCCAGCAGAACAGGACGCTCTCCAAGATTAATTTTTCCGATGTTCAATTGTGAGTTTGTGAGTTGATAAGTTTGTGAGTTGATCCCTAATCTCTAATCCCTAATCCCCCAATTATGAATTGAGAATTATGAATTATGAATTGACTTAAACGCCAGTGCATAAAGCTTCATTTGCTTAAGCATAGCCAAGAGTCCGTTACTACGTGTGGGAGACAAGTGCTCACGTAAGCCAATCTTCTCGATGAAATAGAGGTCGGCATCCAGAATCTCCTGTGGAGTATGGTCAGAAAGGACACGGATAAGCAATGCCACAATACCTTTTACTATAAGTGCATCGCTCTCTGCCTGAAAGTGCAGAAGGCCATCCTGCATGTCGGCTTGCAGCCATACGCGGCTCTGACAGCCGTCTATCAGGTTCTGTTCTGTCTTGTATTTGTTGTCAAGAGGAGGTTGTTCGCTACCCAGGTCTATGAGCATCTGGTAACGGTCCATCCAATCGTCGAAGTCTGAGAACTCCTCAATTATCTCGTCTTGTATCTCGTTTATTGTCATAGTTCCTCGTTGTAAATAAGTTGTGTTAGTGTCTGTCCTACAGCCTCCAGAACGTTGGTGTCGATATTCTCGGGCGTATCATTGACTGTATGCCAGGTGGGGCCGAAGCTGCTGGGTCCGTCTGTGAAGTTAGGCACAATGTCAATACAGGGAATGCGGGCAATGTGATTTATGTTCACATGGTCGTCCATCAAGAAACCACCTTCCTTGTCCAGAGGGAAATAATGTCCGTAACCCAATTGATTTCCCAAACGTACGAACAAACTGGCTATGGGTTGTGCATAATCCAGACTTACTTTCTCTGAAGGGAATACGCTTCCTCTGCCACCAACCATATCAAGCAGGACACCATAGCGGGCATGGTAGCCATTTTCGCGGGCACGCTCTGCCCAGAACTTAGAGCCCAGGCACCACGTTTCCGAGGTGGATTCTTCTGACTCGGCCCATTGAGGTGTTCCCATGTCCTCGGCATCGAAGCATATAAAGTCGATGCCTACCTTAATGGGATTCTGTTGCAACAGACGGCAAATCTCCATCATCATGGCCACACCGCTGGCACCATCGTTGGCTGCCAAGACGGGAGTGTGATGATTCTTCTCGTCTTCGTCGTTATCGGCCCAAGGACGACTGTCCCAATGTGCGCAGACAATGACGCGATCTGTATTGTTAGGGTTTAGTGAGGCGATTATGTTGCAGGCAGGAAGCACTTTCCCATCCCACAGCGTAACGTCGGCCTGTTGTTCCTCAACAACAGCACCAAGGCGGCGGAACTGCTCCACAAGATACTGACGACATAACTCGGCCTCCTTCGACCCCGTTACACGAGGGCCAAAGTTGCATTGCTCCTGAATATATTTCATACAGGTGTCTGCATTAAAAGTAGGGCAGGGGGCCAGTGTGATAGTGTCGGGCCCACCGATATTTCTTCCACTCCTGCCGCCACAAGCAGTAAGCAAACTGGCCAATACGGCAAATAAAATGTATTTCATTATTTATGAATAAGCTTAATTGTTCTTGATTTGTTCCATTACACGCAGGAAGTTGCCTCCCCAAATCATCTGAATCTGTTCCTCGGAATAACGTTCCCGCAACAAACGACGGGTGAAGTTGATAACCTCGGATGCGTTGGCCATGCCGGGTACGCCGCCATCGCCATCGAAGTCTGTTCCTATTCCTACGTGTTCGATTCCCATGATGTTGACCATGTGGTTCAGATGTTCTACGGCATCCAGAATGGTAGCTTGCCCATCGGTGCGCAGGAATCCGTTGTACATGGTAACTTGTGCTACGCCACCCTTCTGTGCCAATGCCTTCATCTGTTCGTCCGTAAGGTTGCGGGGATGATTGCAAAGAGCACGGGCACTGCTATGACTGCAGACAATAGGCTTCTGGCTAACCTCAAGGGCATCATAAAAACTGGATTCGGCAGCATGACTCATATCCACCATGATACCTAGGCGGTTCATTTCCTGAACTACCTTTTCACCAAACTGGCTCAGGCCTCCGTGCTCGGCATTTCCCCTTGCAGAGTCGCAGATATCGTTGTCACCGTTGTGGCAGAGGGTCATATAGACAATGCCGCGTTTGGCAAAGTGCTCTAGCTGGCTAATATCCTTTCCTATGGCATAGCCATTTTCTATTCCTAACATAATAGCCTTTTTGCCAGCTCGTTTGAGGCGGGCAATGTCGGCCGGAGTGTAAGCGATATCTACGGCAGTGCAGTTGGCAGCCACCATTTCCTCTATCTGTGTAAGGATGCGGTCGGCCTTTGCTGTTGCTGCTAAGAGAGACTCGGCATCGCGCTCGCCTTGCTTCAGGTAGGCCACCATGATGGAAGCATCCAGGAACCCTTCTCTCATTTTGGGCAGGTCCACCAACACCTTGTCGGTTCGCTTAGCAAACATATCGGCAGTAAAACCCTCCGAGAAGAACATGGGTGTGTCACAATGGCTATCCAAGGTGATGATACGACTATGGATACGCTTGGCTTCTGCAAAGGATGAGGCTTCTGTAATCAGCCAGTTGAAGAGAGGCATCATATAGCGCTCGCCTCTGGTGATGAAGCATTCGGGATGCCACTGGATGCCAATAATACTCTTGAACTCGTTGCTTTCAACAGCTTCTATTACGCCATCGGTGGCTTTTGCTGAAACACGCAACAGAGGGCCGGGTGTACGCACAGCCTGATGGTGGAAAGAGTTCACGGGTAGTCCTTTTTCTACAGCTTCCGGGAAAAGGCTGGCCAGGGTGCTTCCTGCTTCAACTTTTACTGTATGGGAAGCATAGGCACGGTCCAAATCCTGGTCGTGTTTCACCAACGGTGCCTCGGAATACTGGGTATTGAGGTCCTGGTAAATAGTTCCGCCAAGAGCTGCCACTAGTGTTTGAATGCCTCGGCAAATGCCCAGCATGGGAATCTGGCGATTATAGGCTTCGCGTACCAGCTGGAGTTCCATTTCATCACGTTGGGGACAGATACCGTGCAATCCGGGTATGGGCTCTTCGCCCAACAAGAGTGGGTTGATGTCGCCGCCTCCTGAGAGCAGAATGCCATCTACCCTGTCAAGTGTCTGACAGAGGGCTTCTGCATCGGTATAGGGAGGGAGTACAAGGGGAATGCCGCCAGCCTGCAGGACAGACTCGTAGTACCCCTGCGCCAACTCACATCCTTTGGTTCCGTAGTTGCCGGTAATGCCTATTATAGGGCGTGCTGCTTGCATATAGAGTGATTATTCCTCGTCGAGTGAAATGGGTTTGGTCTCCTCGCGCTGCAGACCTATGGGGACTTCTTTCTTGATGCTCTGCTTCAGAGAGATCAGGGTCTCCGTTGAAACAACGCCGGCAATTTCCTGAAGGCGGTTGTTCAGCAACTCCATCAGATGGGCATTGTCACGTGCATACAGTTTGATAAGCATGGTGTAGGGGCCTGTAGTAAAGTGGCACTCTACAATTTCGGGAATCTTCAGGAACTCCTGAACAACACCTTTGTACATAGAACCCTTCTCGAGTGTGATACCAACATAGGTGCAGGTGTTGTAGCCCAGGCTAGCAGGATTAACATGGTATCCAGAACCAACAATTACGCCCATGTCTATGAGGCGCTGTACACGTTGGTGGATAGCAGCTCTGCTGACACCACATTCGGCAGCAACATCCTTAAAAGGAATTCTTGCATTGTTAGAGATAATCTCGAGGATTTTCTTGTCCAGGTTGTCAATCTTTTCCATAATACAGTAATTTTTGTAATAATTTGATAGCAAAATTACGATAATTATGTAATTTCAGAAAGAATAAGGGCAAAAAAAAGACACCAAACGGCAAATTTGGTGTCTTTTTGCTTATTTTAAGATGTTTTATTTCACAATCTCCAGCAACTCGACGGTGAATATCAGTGTAGAGAAAGGAGGAATCTTTCCTTGCTCTCTGCTTCCGTATGCCAACTGCTGTGGAATGTAAAGCATCCACTTGCTGCCAACAGGCATCATGGTAAGTGCTTCTGTCCATCCCTTGATGACCTGGTTTGCGTAGAAGTCGATGGGCTGGCCACGCTTGTAGCTGCTGTCAAAGACAGTGCCGTCAACGAGGCGTCCTTCGTAGTTCACCTTCACCTTGTCGGTTGCCTGGGGAATCTCGCCGGTACCCTTGGTGATAATCTTGTACTGCAGACCGCTGGCGGTTGTCTGTACGCTGTCAGCCTTGGCGTTCTTCTTCAGGAATTCCTCGCCTGCAATACGGTTGGGTCCGTACTTCTTCTCCATCTTTGCATTGTGGTAGTAATCCATCTGCTTTTTAACGACGTTCTGCACGCTATCCATGCTGATAGTCATGTTAGACTTTGTGATACCATCCTGAAAGCCCTGAATGAAAAGGGCTTTGTTCAGAACGTCCACGCTATCGTTAATCTGCTTGTTTGCCTGAGCAATTACCTGGTTCTCAACCTGAGAGCGGATCTCAATACCAGCCAGACGGGCTTTCTCTTTCTTGTCGCCCTCTGTAAGTTCAGTCTGCTGGAAGCCCTTTACGAAATCAGAAATGTAGGCTGCGTCAATACCCATGCGATGTGCCAGATAATCTGTCAGGCCCTGAGTGTTGGCTTTGCCGAGGAGATAGCTGAATGTGTCAACACATACAGTGTCAACCACCTCGACGGGTGCTTTAGCCTTCTTGTTTGACTTCTTCTTGCTTGCAGCTGATGCGCCTAAAGCCAGAAGGGCGCAAAGAGAAAAAAGAAATATCTTCTTCATCGTTTTTCTTTTCTTCTTCTATTAACTCGTCAACTCATTAACTCGTCAACTCATTAACTCGTCAACTCATCAACTCATTAACTCACCAACTTACTTCTCAATGTCAATAAGTTCAATCTTGAAGATCAGGCAAGAGAAGGGCTTAATCTTACCAGCCTCAGCGCCAGCATAAGCCTGCTCCTGGGGAATGTAAACCTTCCATGTTGAACCAACAGGCATGTGAGTAAGAGCTGTCTTCCAACCCTTGATAACCTGGTTGCAACGGAAGGTTGTAGGCTCGCCGCGCTGGTAGCTGCTATCAAAGATAGAATCGTTGATAAGCCTACCTTCATAGTTAACCTTTACACGGCTGGTGTCAACGGGAATCTCGCCATTACCCTCGGTGAGAACCTCGTAGTAGATACCGTCACCCAGGCTCTTGATACCGGCCTTCTTGGCAATTTTCTTCATGAATTCCTGACATGCTTTCTTGTTCTCGCCATACAGTTTCTCCATTTGCTTAGCCTTAATGGTCTGCATCATATTCTCGCGAGTAGCTGTAGCCTCGTCAACAGACATCAGACCACCTTTCTCCAATGTTCCAGCAACGAAACCAGCCAAGAGGTTCTTCAGGCTGATAGTCTGAGTGCTGTCCTCGCCAAATACCTCGTAGTTGATACCCTTAACCCACTGCTGGCTAATCATCTGGCCGATACGCAGACCTGCATAGTAAGCAGTCTTCTTCTTGTCGTCACCAGCGTTTGCACCTTCGTTCAAACCCTTGACGAACTCGTTGATGTATGTGGTGTCAACGCCCTCGCGCTGTACCAAATACTCCTTCAGACCCTGGGTCTGAGACATACCGAAAGCGTAGCTCAATGTATCTACATCGGTTTTCAAATCGGCCTTGGGAGTTCCATTACCACAAGAGGCCATGATGGCAGCCAGAGCAACGGCTGCAATAACAGAAATCTTTTTCATCGTTTTATGTTTTTTATGTAATTATTTTTAATGTTCAATTTTTAATGTTCAATGTTCAATGATTAAAGTACCTTAATCAGCTCTACGTCAAAGATAAGAGTGCTGTAGGGAGGAATCTGTGCTCCAGCTCCACGTTCGCCGTATGCCAACAGGTAGGGGATGTGGAAACGGAATTTGGCACCTTCCTTCATCAGCTGAACACCTTCCGTCCAACCGGGGATTACCTGATTCAGTCCGAAATCGGCAGGTTCACCACGCTTGTAGCTGCTGTCAAAGACTGTACCGTCCAACAGACGACCCTCGTAATGGCAGCGTACGGTATCTGTAGCCTTGGGGCTCTTGCCGGTACCTTCTGTCAGTACTTCGTACTGCAGACCGCTCTTAGTCTGTGTTACACCATCGCGTTTTGCGTTTTGCTCGAGGTAAACCTTACCTTCGGCTATGGCGTTCTGTGCCTGTTCTTTCTCTTTTTTCTGGAAATACTCGTTCAGCAGGGCCTGGGCGTCTCTACTACTGATGGTCGTCTCCTTGCCAGACATCACATCACTGATGCTCTTTGCGAAATCTTCGATGCTGAAATCCTCAATGTTCATACTCTTGAGCTGTTGGCCAATGCCAAGGCCCAAAGCGTAGCTAATTTTGTTCATTATTAGAATCATTTACTATTATGCGGCGCAAAATTAATACATTTTATTTATCTGAAAGGCAATAGTTACATTTTTTTTATTATTTTTGCACATTATTATTATACAAAGAGACAAGGTTTTATGAAAGTTGTTGTGTTAACAGGGGCTGGTATGAGTGCTGAGAGCGGTGTCAGCACGTTTCGCGACAGTGGTGGATTATGGGACCAGTATAATGTGGAAGATGTGGCTACCCCTGAGGGGTGGATGCGTAATCCGCAGTTGGTAACGGATTTCTATAATAATCTGCGCGTACAGATTCTGCAGAAGGAACCTTGTCAGGGACACCGTTTAGTGGCCGAACTGGAGAAAAAGTATGATGTGACGGTGGTTACGCAGAATGTGGACGACCTGCATGAGCGTGCCGGCAGCACCAACGTGATTCATCTGCATGGCGAACTAATGAAGGTTACCAGTAGCCGTAATCCTAACGACCCGCGTTGTATCCGTACCCTAGACAAGGACCACCTTATAGTTAAGATGGGCGACTGTGCCGAGGATGGCAGTCAGCTGCGCCCCTTTATCGTATGGTTCGGCGAGGCTGTTCCTGAGATAGAGCGTGCTGCAGTGGAATGCATGCAAGCCGACATCTTTATTATCATTGGTACCAGCCTGAATGTTTATCCGGCAGCCGGACTTACACAATACGTACCTGCGACATCCCCTATTTATCTGATTGACCCTAAGCCTGTTCAGTGGAATGCGAACCGCCGTTTCCACCATATCCAGATGGGGGCGAGTCAGGGGATGCAGGAACTTAGAAAAGAGATAGAAAATCCTTCGGAGCAACAATAACAGACAAGATACATGGATTATACCAGCACAGCATACAGAGATGCCGAGGAACAGAGAGTCAGGTTGGTGCATATACGTTGCAAGAACACTGGCGAGATGATAAATGTTCCGTTCGGAAGTACACTCTCAGAGGTGTTCGAGGCAGCTGCCTTCGATATGCCTTATGGTCCGGTTTGTGCCTGTGTCAATAACAAGGTGCAAGGTATGAACTACCGGTTCTACAACAATAAGGACGTAAACTTCCTGAGTCTGCACAGTCCTAGTGGCATGCGAACCTATACCAGAACATTGTTCTTTGTGTTGGCTAAGGCTGTCGAGGATCTTTTCCCACAAGGGCAGCTCATCATAGGTGCTCCGGTAAGTAGGGGATATTATTGCGAGTTGCGCATAGGTCGTGCTGTTCAGCCTGACGATGTGGAGCGTATCAGCAATCGTATGCAGGAGATTATCGAGAGTGATATGCCTATTCATCGTATCCAGTGCCCCGTAGAGGATGCTATTGCAATGTTCCAGAGCCGTGGAATGACCAGCAAGGTTCAACTTCTGGAGAGCCAGGACAGCCTTTATACATATTATTATAAATTAGATAGCAGCATAGATTATTTCTATGGCCCTCTGCTTACGCATACCGGTTTGTTGCATCTTTTCTGTCTGATGCCGTTCTATGACGGCCTTCTCCTCCGTATCCCCAGCGAGAAAGACCCTTCGGTACTGGAGACATTTGTGGAGCAAAAGAAGATGTTGGGTGTGATACGTGAACATCAGCAGTGGCAGGATATATTGCGTGTCCGTACGGTTGGAGACTTCAATAAGGCTATCTTGGCAGGAAGGGGTACGGATCTTATCAATGTCAGCGAGGCGCTTCAGGCAAAGAAACTCTCGGATATTGCTGATGAGATTGCGCTACGGAAGGCCCGGCTTGTACTGATTGCTGGTCCCAGCAGTAGTGGTAAGACTACAACGGCCAAGCGTCTGGCAATTCTGATGATGGCCTGCGGACTACGCCCTTATACCTTAAGTACGGATGACTATTTTGTAAACCGTGTGGATACCCCTAAGGACGAAAATGGCGAATACGACTTTGAATGTATTGGGGCTGTCGATACCAAACTCTTCAACGAGCAGATGAATGCCATTCTGCGTGGCGAGGAGGTAGAATTGCCTAGGTATGATTTCCCGTCTGGCCGACGTGTATTCGAGGGACGTAAGCTTCAGATAGGCCCAACGGATGTTATCATCCTGGAAGGAAACCATGCTTTGAATCCTATTCTTACACAGCAGATTCCTGAGGAACAGAAATATCGTATGTATGTTTCAGCTCTGACTACCATACAGTTGGACGACCACAACCATATTCCTACTGTGGATATCCGATTGGTGCGTCGAATCCTTCGCGACTACAGATACCGTGGTTATTCGGCGGTTGAGACTATTCGGCGTTGTCCCAGTGTTAAGGCTGGCGAAGAGAAGTGGATTTTCCCCTATCAGGAGTTGGCGGATGCCACCTTCAACAGTGCCCTTCTTTATGAGTTAGGTGTTATACGTGATAGGGTGCTACCTATCTTGGAGCAGGTTCCTGAACGGGCTGTTGAGTATGCCGAGGCAACCCGCCTGCGTAAATTCCTGCATTATTTCCGTGGCATTCCCGACGATCAAGTTCCACCAACCTCTCTGTTGCGTGAGTTTGCGGGAGGAAGCTCGTTTAAGTATTGAGGAACATCTCCATCTTCCTTTATGGGGGGGGGATTATAAACACAAAAGATAAAACTACAAATTCAAAAAAAAACAATTTTAAGCCACTATTCACTATGACAAAGAGAACGACAATGTTGTCAGTTTTGCTCTTCCTAATCGCCGGCTTTGCCTTGGCGCAAACAGAAGAACGTGTTTTTTACATTGATTTCGGTCAGTACAATGTTGCTAACCAAGGGTATCTGACCAACACCGACACTAACGGTAACAAATGGAATAACCTTCACGGAAAGGGAACCAGTGCACCTGATAAGGCTTATGCTCTGACGCAGACAACCCTTATCGGTGCTGACGGAGCAGCATCTGACATTGTACTGCAGTTGGGAACTACTTTCTCTACCAACGGATATAGCAATGGCGGCTTGCAGTCACCAAAGAAAGAACTTCTGGGTGACTTGGCTATACAGTCGGCTACGCAGGATTATATCTTCATGGAGGGCTCTCAGGACTATGGCGTGCTGCATTTTACCGGTCTGAATCCAGAAAAAGCATACCAGTTCTATAGCTTCGGAAGCCGTACCTCTACAGATGATCGCTCGGCCTACTTCACCTTTAGCGGTGAGAACGTATGGACAGGAGAGATGCAGATGGGTGGTACCCAGATAGGCGACGGGGGCTACAACGGCAATAACAATAAGATTCTGTCATCAGAGCCAGTATTCCCCGACAGCATAGGTAATATAGACCTTACTATCTGCAAGAAGACAAAGGGAGCCATGGTGTACCTGAACTGTATGAAGATGGTCGAGCTGGGTGGCTTGACACGTCCTCATCAGGAGTTGAAACTGACGCAGAGGTTCTATATTGATTTTGGCGAGACCAGCAATACGTCACGCGGGCGTCAGACTTCGGGCAAGGATAAGAACGGCAATTCCTGGACAAATCTCTCGTCGGGTAGTAGTTCCAGCAATACTATCCCATCTAAGACTGTTATGTTGAAGAATGCGGCTGGTAGCACATCATCGAAATACCGTTTGGTTACTACCTGCAGCCAATATACCAACGGTATCAATGCAGGTGGTAACAATGCTCCGGACGAAGCACTTCTGGGAGATTTGGCTATACAGACGGCTACGGAGGACTATATGTTCATCGATAACGGAGACTGTCGCCCCTTCAAATTTACCAATCTGAATATAGATAATTGTTACAAATTATATATCTATGGTTCCCGCAACCATACAGACAATCGCATTACCCAGTACAATATAGAGGGACAACGTACATGGAGTGGCGGTCAGGTGACGTCTGGTAATAATGTAGGCGGTGAGGGTAACAATGGCAATGTGCGTAATGTCCTTGTTACAGACTACATCTATCCAAGCAGCAAGGGTGAGATCGTAATTAACTTCCAGCGTGTAACAGGCATGGCGCATATCAGTGCCATGAAGATTGAGGAGTTTACGGGTGGCGTGCGTCCAGAAGATCCCTGGGTGTTTACAGAACTTACCTTGTCAGGCAATGCCGAGGATGTTAAGTTTAAGTCTGTGGGCTCGAATTGCTATCAGGCATACGCCAGACTGAATAAGGGCTCTTTTATTCTTACGGGCAAGACGGCCGATGGCGATGTCACCCTTGATGGAACCGCCGAGAAAGACTGTGTGGCCCGCATTACTGTTGATGCCAACAACCAGTCGGTTGAGGTGTTGCCCGTAACCATGCATATCCGTGGTAATATGGGCAATGGCTCAGGCAATCCCCAGATAGCATACAAGGCAAACGGAGTATGGGAGTCAGAGGTGACGCTGAAGGAGACCTCTTCGCAGCAGTGGGTGGACAAGACGATGTACTTTGCCCTGAACAATTCAGATGGCATGTCTATCAAGCGTCTCAAGAATGCCTCTTCCCGCTACGTTTTAGGCATGGCGTCAAACGGACAGGATGTGGAGGATATCTACCAGAATGCAGGCACCTATACCATTACGGTAGATTTGGACAACAACGTTTACAACATCTCAGCTCCTATCGACGAGAACCGTATCTCAGTCTTTGGCTCCAGTGTGGCCAATGGTCAGGGCGCTACGGATTACAAAGGTTACCGCTATCTGTATGGTCAGCATCTGATTCAGCGTTACCAGAAAGGCCTGTCAGACACACGTTTCTACACCTCTAATGTTTCCATTGGCGGTAATACCACCAACAATTTGTTGAACAGGTATGATGATTTGATTCGCGACTTTGGTCGATACGTCATCTTCGGTCTTTCCCTTGGCAACGAGGGTATTCACGGAGCCAGCGACCAGAATGCTATCTTTACACAGTGGAGAGATAATATGCTGAGGCTTATTAGAATGGTACGTGCCGATGGTAAGATTCCCGTGGTAATGAATAATTATACACGTGGTGACTATAATGCCAGTGATTATAAATATGTAAAGGATTTGAATCTGCTTATTCACGAGTGGGACGTTCCTTCGTTCAATTGCCTTGGCTCCATCGACAAAGGCGACGGTACATGGGCTGACGGCTATGTATCAGATACCTACCATCAGAATACCGAAGGTCATTACGAATTCTTCTGCTCTATGGTTCCTTCTCTCTTTGATGCGCTAAAGGCAGGGAAGGCTATGCCTAAACGTATTACTACCAAGAGCATGAAGTTGACAGAGGAGAAGACCATTCACTTTAACCCCGAGGGTACAACTCATCCCTTCACTGTTACTGCCCGTGTAAAGGCGGGGCAGGGGCAGGTGCTGCGTGTACGTTGTTCTGTTGGAGATGTAGTGGTGAACATTACTCCCGAGGGTTATGTCCAACTTACAACCCCGGCGGGTGGAACCCTTACCAGCACCAAGGCCATTACTGATACCAACTGGCACAATATCACTCTTACCAGCTACTATGCCCAGAAGCGTACCCTGCTTTATCTGGATAGGGTAAGCGCTGGAGTCCTTAACGAACGTCTGGGTGAGGTGCAGGAGGTTGTGCTGGGCGGTTCTACACGTGATGTGTCTGAACTTCTGTTCTGGCGTTCTGCCATGACTCCCGAGGAGATACAGGCCCACTGCAATAACAAGATGCTGAAGTCCAGTCTGGAGATTTATGTTCCTATGGATACCGAGGGCGAGTTGGAGAACCTCGCGCAGAGTACCAATACGGTAAGGATGGTAATTGACGAGAATATTGTGGGTATGGATAGCCCTTCTGTTTCCGGCCCTAACCCGGGCGATACAACCATTTATAACATGTATGGGCAAAGTCTTTCAAAGACTCAACGCGGTGTCAATATCGTTGGCGGCAAGAAGGTTGCCATAAAATAGAAAAAAGGAGGGCTTGCCTCAGCGGGGCAAGCCCTCCTTGTAAATGGTCAAAACGGTGGTATGCACAGGCTTTTCTTTACTTCTTCGTTGACCGTAATAGAATTGATTTAATGTGTGATTTGTTTTTTCGAGGTATAAAGTTACGGTAGTTATAAATTATTTTCGTACTTTTGCTGCCAAATAACGTAAAAATCATCATTTTTTATAACCTTTATCACATTATGAAAAGACTTGGATTATTTGTTTTTATGTGTATCGCGGCCCTAGCAGCATCGGCTCAGAAGGCCAACTATAACATCATTCCATTGCCCAAGGAGGTTAAGGTGGATACCGCTCGGCAGTTCACCTTGAAGGGCGGCATGGGTATAGCCTACGACAGCAGCAATACAGAAATCGCTCGCACGGCAGAATTCCTGCAGCAGTGGGTGAAGGAGGCTACAGGCATCCAGTTGCAGTTGACTCCCGAGGATAAGAATGCCCAGATAAGATTGGCCATCAGCGCTCCTGCCAAGAGTAAGAAAGGGACAAAGGGTAAGGGCAAAGTGACTCCGTTGACTGAACAGCAGAAAGAAGCCTATACATTTAATGTCGGTGCTAAAGGCATCTTGCTGAGCGCCTACGAGCCTGCAGGCCTTTTCCGTGCCGCACAGACTTTGCGCAAGAGCCTGCCTATCATCAAAGGCCAAAGTGTAGAACTCCCCTTTGTACAGATTTCCGACCAGCCTCGCTTCTCTTATCGTGGCGTTTTGTTGGATTGTGGACGTCATTTCTTTAGCGTTGAGTTCATCAAGCAATTCCTCGATGCTATGGCTCTGCATGGTTGCAACCAGTTTCATTGGCATCTGACCGAGGACCAGGGTTGGCGCTTCGAGGTAAAGGCATTGCCTGACTTGGCCAAGAAGGGTAGTGTACGCGAGAAGACTGTTATTGGTCCTAGTCGTATGCGCATCTATGATAACATCCCTTATGGTGGTTACTATACACAGGATGAGTGTCGTGATATTGTAAAGTATGCAGCAGAACGTTATATCAACGTTGTTCCAGAGATTGATATGCCTGGTCACATGCAGAGTGCTTTGCACGTATTCCCTAACCTGGGTTGTACCGGTGGTCCTTATCCCGTTGCTCCCCATTGGGGCGTGATGCGCGAAGTGCTTTGTGGTGGTAACCCTCAGACGCTTGAGTTCCTGAAAACTGTCTTTGGCGAGCTGTGTGATGTGTTCCCCTCTCCTTACATTCATATTGGTGGTGACGAATGTCCCAAGGAGCGTTGGCAGAAGTGTCCCAAGTGTCAGGCTAAGATTAAGGAGTTGGGCTTGACTGCCGAGAATGTTCAGGTTGAAGGCGGCGATGGCAGAGGTAGTCAGGATGGCCGCAGTGCCGAGAATAAGCTCCAATCGTACATCAACCATGAGATAGAGCAGTTCCTGGCTTCACGTGGTCGTAGTCTGATTGGTTGGGACGAGATTCTTGCTGGCGGTTTAACTGAGGACGCCATTGTAATGTCTTGGCGCGGCACCAAGGGCGGTATTGCAGCAGCTAAGCAGAACCATAGGGTTATTATGAGTCCCAATGTGTATGCCTATTTGGATCATCCTCAGTTGAAAGATTATGGCAAGCAGCCCCGTACAACGGACAGCTATATTGTTTCTTGCAGTAAGATATACTCTTTCGAGCCCCTTGTTCCTGAGGAATTGACGAAGGAACAGAGTGATTGTATTCTGGGTTATCAGGGCAATCTGTGGACCGAGCAGGTGGCTTATCCCGAGCATGCCCTTTATCAGTTGCTGCCCCGTCTGGGTGCTATGAGCGAGGTGCAATGGTGTAATCCCGAGCAGAAGGATTTCGAGAACTTCAAGACTCGTCTGCCCCAGTTGAAGAAACTCTACGACAGAATGGGACTGGTTTATTGTAATGAAGTGGAGTGATTAAGCAGTAAGAAGTTATGAAGAAAGCGAGTCTATTCATATACATTGTCCTGATGTTTCTGTGCTTGCCAGTGGCAGCTCGGAAACATCAGGAGAACATCAATCTGCTTTTTATCGGAAATAGCATCACAGCAGGTGCTACCTTGAGCAATGCTTCTCATCAGGCTCCGCCCATTGTGTGCCGCCAACTAATAGAGCAGGCAACGGGTGTTACCACTAATGTGTTTAATGGCGGTCACTCGGGTATCACCACTTGGGGCTATCTGCCTGGAAGAAATGACTTTGCCCGTATCGTCAACAATGCCAAGGCGTTCAAGACGCAGAACGGAGGTAAGATATACATCTCTATTATGCTGGGAACCAATGATAGTGCCTGCACCACAACGGAGGGTGCTCCCGTCAGTACGGATACATACGGCAAGAACATCCGCACTATCATAGATTCTCTAATAGCAGCAGTGCCTGATTGTAAGATTCTGTTGAACTATCCCATTTGGTATAGTCCCAACACTCATAATGGCGCAAAGTACCTGCAGGAGGGCTTGGATCGCTTGCGCAGCTACTATCCCGTCTTGGATACCATTATAGGCGAGTACAAACAAGTTTATGCCGGTAATCGTGGCGTGTGGGAGTACTTCGAGGACAATAAGGCTCTTTTCACCAGGGAAGCCGGAAACTCAGGCGATTTCTATCTGCATCCAAATGTGGATGGAGCCCAGCATCTGGCCAAGATTTGGGCCAAGAGCCTCCTGAAGATAATGAAGAAGGATGGTATAAAGACAAAGAATCCGCTGTAGCCCGCTTGGGGTTGAGTACTCGACCCCTTAACCTTCCACGGGAAGCTTAACACCACAAAAAAGCCAAACAACTGAAAGTAAACTTTCTTTTGTCTGGCTTATTTTCTGGTAGCCCGCTTGGGGTTCGAACCCAAGACCCCAACATTAAAAGTGTTGTGCTCTACC
>DLBF01000068.1:831-7867 GCA_002494215.1 Prevotellaceae bacterium UBA7028 | reverse complement strand
AACTACGCTCTCGCTGCCTAATCGAAGCACAGTAGATTACAGGCTTTATCTCGGCACCAGGTGCTGAGACGAGATGTCACTCTGGAGCTGTTGCTCCGAAGCATCCAGGCAAAGTGGCACAGCAAAATCGGGGATAGCTCATAACGGCCTCGCGTTGTGGGTGAGATTTAGAGGATAAGGTGCAGATTGGTGGCTCAGGTCTTGTCTGCACTCGAAAATCGAAGGCTGGGATAAGCGTGTAGAAAGCACAGGACGTCCCTGTTTGGACGAGGGTTCAATCCCCTCCAGCTCCACTCATTAGGGAGGATAGGGAAAAGCAACTAAGATTAGTATGAAGTTGTATGCTAAGGTAATTGCCATTTTAGCGTTGCCACTTATTTTTGTGGTTGCTTATGCCTTATGCCCTATTCAATTGCCGCCTCCGGGCTGGACTCTCAGCAAGATAGACTTAAAAGCCTCACTTAGCCCCTCCAAAGGAGAGGTGAGGGACTCTGTCGCACCTTGTACAATCACCCCTCCCTTGGAGGGGACGGGGGAGGCTTCTTCTGACACAACGATCCAACGCATTCTCTTCTTTGGCGACTCTATGGCCGAAGGGTTGGTGCGACGTATGGCCGATTATGCTCAGGAGAACGGATACGATTTGGCACGCGTGATATGGTACAACTCCACCACCAAATTATGGGCCACATCCGACACCTTGCAACATTATATTCACAAATATCACCCCACCTTCTTTATGGTATGCTTAGGAGGTAACGAACAGTTCCTAAAAGCACCCAAAGAAAGAGAAGCCTTCATCCGCCAAATCATAGACCGCATGGAGGGAAGACCTTTTGTGTGGATAGGCATTCCCACATGGAAGGGCGATACGGGATTTAATAATATGGTTCAGCAATGCGTAGGGGACGAGCGGTACTTCGACAGTCGCCGTCTTACCCTGAAACGTGGTTCCGACCGCGTTCACCCCACCTTCGGAGCTGCCAGCCTATGGATGGACAGCATAGCAGTATGGATGAAAGACCGATACCCCATCCAAATGCAAAGGCCAACCCATAAAGCAACACGAAAGTTCCCCCTGCACCTGCTGCAACCTGTGAGATAAAAGACCAACCCCAACCCTCCCTTGAAGGGAGGGAGGATTAGAGTTTAGAGTTTAGAGTTTAGAGTTTAGAGTTTAGAGTTTAGAGTTTAGAGTTTAGAGATATGATATTTACAAGCATTCATTTCTGGGCCGTCTTTATCGTCTTCTTGACGATATTTGCCTTGCTGCGCCGTTCTACACGAACGGGGATGATGCTTTATGTAACTATCATCAGTCTATGTTTCTTCTTCTTAGCCAACCGCTGGCTCATGCAGTTGCTACCATTAACAGCACTAATATCATGGTCACTGACAAAAGCCATGAAGCAGTACGATGGTGCCAAACGGAAAGTCTTCCTGCTGAGTATTATCCTATTGGATCTGATGCCGTTGGTTTATTTCAAATATGCCGGCTTCGCCGTTTCTTGCCTGAATAGCCTTTGGGAAAGTAATTTCTCATTGCCGGTCATTGCGCTGCCCGTAGGAATCTCGTTCTACACTTTCCAGGCAATCAGCTATTCCATAGATGTTTACCGAAAGAAGTTCACGATGGACATCACCTTCCTGGAATACATATTCTACTTGTCTTTCTTTCCCCTACTGTTTGCCGGTCCCATAACCCGGGCAGAGACTTTCTTCCCACAGGTTCGCAGACATCAGCCTCTGAACGAACGTCTGGCATACATGGGACTTTGGCTCATCATTATGGGTATCCTCAAGAAAGCGGTTGTGGCAGATTACATTGCACAATATAACAACTGGATTTTCGACTCTCCCCTCTCCTATTCCGGATTCGAGAATTTAATGGGATTGTTTGGATTCGCCCTACAGATTTACCTTGATTTTTCAGGCTACAGCGACATCAGCATAGGCATAGCGGCATTGATGGGTATCCGTTTACGCGACAACTTCCGTTTCCCCTATCAGAGTCTTAATGTTACGGAATTCTGGCACCGATGGCACATTTCCCTCTCCTCTTGGTTCAGAGATTATGTCTATATCCCCTTGGGAGGTAACAAATATGGAAGGATACGCACCGGCATTCATTGCCTAATCACTTTCCTCCTGGTAGGTATCTGGCACGGGAGTACCGTTATGTATGCATTATGGGGACTTATGCATGGATTGGCCATGGTTGTACACAAAGCCATGCAGCGCTGGCTTCGCCTGATTCCTGACACATGGGCAACTAAGCCTTTCTCCATGCTGCTCACTGCTACCTTTATTATATGTGGATGGGCTATCTTCCGTTCACCCGACTTGGATACGGCGAGCCTCATCTTCAAGCAAATATTCACCAACTTCCGCCTCGAGAGCATTCCTGCCTTCTGGACGATGCGTCCCACATGGCTGATGATGATGGTTATTTGCGGTATCCTGCTCTTTGTCAGAGAAAGGTATTACAATAGACTGATGATAAAATTCATATATTCTCCCTGGCTAATGAAATTGATAGCATTCGCTGTTGCAATACAGTTGGCCATAGAGTTTCACAGCAGCAATATC
Source organism: Prevotellaceae bacterium UBA7028 (assembly GCA_002494215.1). Next base: position 5,278 of record DLBF01000068.1, on the reverse strand, counting down.
ACCCCGTTCCTGTACTATAACTTTTAAAGTGAAGAGTGAAGAATGAAAGTTACCAAACGGCAAAAGCAAACTAATTCTTAATTCTTCTCCCTTAATTCTTAATTAAAAAAATGGTAAACAGTAAACTATAAATAATATAAGAAAATGACAGAATTACAACTTAAGTACGGATGCAATCCTAATCAGAAACCATCTCGCATCTACATGGAGGCAGGCGAGCTGCCTATCGAAGTGTTGAACGGCCGTCCCGGCTACATCAATTTCTTGGACGCTCTGAATGCATGGCAGTTAGTCAAAGAGTTAAAGGCTGCAACAGGTCTGCCTGCAGCTGCCAGCTTCAAGCACGTTAGCCCTGCCGGAGCTGCTGTAGGTCTGCCCCTTACAGATACGCTACGCCACATCTACTTTGTACCCGAGAGCATTGGCGAACTCAGCGCCCAGGCTTGTGCCTATGCCAGAGCACGCGGTGCCGACCGTATGAGTAGCTATGGCGACTTCATTGCACTCTCCGATTGCTGCGACAAGGCAACAGCCCTGCTCATCAAGCCCGAGGTAAGTGATGGCGTTATCGCTCCCGAGTTTACGGAAGAGGCTCTGCAGATTCTGCGCGAGAAGCGTAAGGGTACTTACAACGTTATCAAGATTGACCCCACCTACAAGCCCGAGCCTATAGAGCGTAAGCAGGTCTTTGGCATTACCTTTGAACAAGGTCGCAACGAGGTTAAGCTGGATGATCCCGCTCTCTTCGAGAACATTCCCACCAAGAACAAGAATTTCCCCGCAGATGCCAAGCGCGACCTTATCATTGCTCTCATCACTCTGAAGTACACCCAGAGCAACAGTGTATGCTACGTTAAGGACGGTCAGGCCATTGGTATCGGAGCAGGGCAGCAGAGTCGTATCCACTGTACCCGCCTGGCTGGCAGCAAGGCTGATATCTGGTGGTTGCGTCAGAACCCCAAGGTAATGGCACTTCCCTTCTTGCCTAATATCCGTCGTGCCGATCGCGACAACACCATCGACATCTATATCAGCGACGATTACATGGATGTCCTGGCCGATGGCGAATGGCAGAAATTCTTCACAGAGAAGCCCGAGCCTCTCACACGCGAGGAAAAGAAAGAGTGGATTGCACAGAACACCAATGTATGTTTGGGTAGCGATGCCTTCTTCCCATTCGGTGACAATGTTGAACGTGCCCACAAGAGTGGTGTTCAATACATTGCACAGGCTGGTGGTAGCGTTCGTGACGATCATGTTATCGATACCTGCGACAAGTACGGCATTGCCATGACCTTCACTGGCGTCCGTCTGTTCCACCATTAAAGAAAAAGACCCTCCCCTGACCCCTCCCGTGAGGGAGGGGAATCAAAAAGAGGGGGAGACATTGCAAGTATTGATGAATGATGAGCTAAAATGGGCAACGAGTGACAGATATTCTTTACTAAAGGATTGGGCTCGCCAAAATAGAAAGTGCCCCACAAACGCAGAAACCGTTCTATGGGAGCAACTAAGAGGAAGGAAATTAGGATTAAAGTTTTTCAGACAATATATTATAGCTGACTATATTGTGGATTTTGTCTCTCTGGAGTTTAACCTGATTATTGAGGTAGATGGCTCTTATCATTCTGAATACGAACAGCTACAATATGATGAAGGACGTACACATCGTCTTGAATCATTAGGCTTTAAACTGATTCGTTTCACTAATGAAGAAGTTATCTTTCAAACAGATTATGTTTTAGGAATAATAAAAAAGATAATTAATGAGGAATAATAATCCTACTACAAAACCCAATCTCCCCTCCATCACGGGAGGGGCCGGGGGTGGGTCTGACGATATTGCATCCGTTATACTTAACGGCATCACCTTCAAAGCTGGGTCTAAGGGCGACAAGAAAAAGAAAGAGGAGCCCAAGGTAAAGACCAAAGCTAAGAAGAAACAGTATATTACTGGAGCACACGGAAGCGGATCGGCTAAGATGAAAGCCGACATCCGCAAGAAACGTGCCAACAGGCATAAATAATATGGAAAGAAGAAAGGGGGAAGAGCTTTTCGCATCTGCCCCCTTTCTTTTTAAGCCTTCAAGGAAAAATGCTGATTGAAGAGCTGGCGCAGCATAGCCTCATCATCAATGATGCCCTGCAATTGTCTCAGACGTTCTGCATTGGGTGAATCCTCGAACCACAGATGCAGGTAGCCATTACGTCCATATTTCTCGTGCAGATGCGAGAGCATACGTTGGTAGTGCCCCTCCCTGTCAAGTTCCGGATAGTGGTCGATACCATACTGAATGGTTCTGCGAATGATAGTGTCTGCATCAATGAAGCGATCAGCCTCGGCTACTATACGGCCATAGATGGTGCGAGGCTCATGGCCCGAAGAGGCACGATGGTCTTCGGCAGCATCAGCCATTATGTTGATCTGTTCCTCCGCGAACCACTTTCGCAACGTCTGGTCAGCTCTGATAATCCTTGAAGAAACCTCGTGATGATGCTCGCGGCCTTCACACAAACCTGTATCATGATAGGCCGCAATGACATACGCCATATCTGCATCAGCCCCTAACTTCTCTGCCAGCTCCAGACTCTGCCGGATAACCATCAGCACATGGTCGCGCTGATGTGCCTTATCGAAACTGTCATACTGCGGTATAATGTTCTGCTCTACATATTTCTTCAATTCTGCATTGATGACCATACTGAATGCTATTTTTTATCTTGTTTGCGCCTATAAATTCGTTTTATCAAGAGTAAAGATACCTATTTTCTTTGATAAATTTGGAAAATAACTCACATACTTGTAACTTTGAGACAGATTTTTGCATTATTCATAGTAAATAACTACTGCAATATCATGGAAATAGGAAAAATCACAGAAAGAATCAGAGTTTTCTTCAACATCCTGCCCGACAAGGAGGATGAACAGGAAATCATTGCCCAAATTAGCAGCGGCGTATCCTTTAGGGGGGCTAACCTATGGGTTCTCATTTTTGCCATCTTCATTGCATCATTGGGACTGAATGTCAACTCCACTGCAGTTATCATAGGTGCCATGCTGATATCGCCCCTGATGGGTCCTATCATAGGAATGGGACTGGCTGTCGGCATTAACGACCTGAGCCTACTGAAACGTTCAGCCAAAAACTACGGTGTGGCAACATTAATTAGTGTACTTACGGCAACAGTCTATTTTCTGATATCTCCCCTTAGCGAGGCTCAGTCTGAGCTGTTGGCACGCACCTCTCCTACCCTATACGATGTACTCATAGCCTTCTGCGGCGGTGCAGCAGGAATCATAGCCCTTTGTACACGGGGCAAGGGCAACGTCATTCCTGGCGTAGCTATTGCAACGGCTTTGATGCCTCCCCTCTGTACGGCAGGATTCGGATTGGCAACAGGCCACTGGCTCTATTTTTTAGGGGCATTTTATCTCTTTTTTATCAATACGGTATTTATTGCCCTTGCCACCTTCCTTGGAGTTAGGTTCCTACAGTTCAGCCAGCACAAGTTTGTATCCTCTGCAAGTGCTACAAGGGCGCGCCGTATCATGATGGTGCTGGTGGTTGTTACCATGCTACCAGCAGCCTTTATGACCATGCAGATTGTAAAGCAGAGCGTATTCAACAATAATGTGAACCGTTTCATCAAAGCCGAGTTGCAACAGCGAGGCACCCAGATTATTTCCAACAACGTGGACCGTGATAGCCTGAAACTTCGGATAGTGGCTGTAGGACGCGAGATTTCCGAGGCTCATCAGCGGGAAGCACAGAAGAGGATGGAGTTCTATGGACTGAACGGCTTTGAATTGAGGGTAATACAAGGAGCACAGTCAGACAGTTTGATTCTACTGAACAACGAGCTAACGGCTATGAATACCAGCAGAAAATCCGACCGACAGCAACTGATGAACCTGACGGCTCAGGTAAGTTTGCTCAGTTCCCAACTAGACGATTATACCCGCTATGAAGCGCTTTCCAAAGATGTGAGCAACGAATTGGCAACACTCTTCCCACAAGTAGAAACCCTGAACCTGGCTCGTGTTGCCCATGCTAGTAACGACACTACAAGCACAGCTCATTTTGTTGCGGCCATCATTGAAACCACTAACACCAAGCCTTTGCCAAAGGCTGATGCAGAAAAGTTGCGCGAATGGCTACAAATCAGGATCAAGGCAGACAGTCTGATAGTAGTGGATGCCAAGCAATATAAATAAAAAAACAGTCTATTCACCCCCAAAAACTCTACAAGATATGTTTACAGACAACAAGTTATACGTGGCACATGGTCAGAACGGACCAATATGCCTTTGCGGAAAGATGGCAAACCGTCACGGCCTGATAGCAGGAGCAACAGGAACCGGCAAGACCGTAACCTTGCAAGTATTGGCCGAGACATTCTCGCAAGCTGGCGTTCCCTGCTTTATGGCCGACATGAAGGGCGACCT
>DLBF01000068.1:0-791 GCA_002494215.1 Prevotellaceae bacterium UBA7028 | reverse complement strand
ATGAAGGGCGACCTCTCGGGTATCAGTCAGACAGGACAGCTATCTGGGTTTATAGAGAAACGTTGTGCTGAGTTCGGAATCGAGAACCCGCAATTCCAAGGCAGTCCTGTTTGCTTCTACGATGTATTCGGAGAGAAAGGACATCCCATGCGCACCACCATCTCTAATATGGGCCCCGAGCTGTTGTCGCGCCTGATGGAGCTGAACGAGGTGCAAGCTGGCGTGATGACTATTCTCTTCAAGGTAGCCGACGAGCGTAGACTCTTGTTGTTAGACCTGAAAGACCTGCGCTCCATGCTCACCTATATCTCAGACCATGCATCGGAGCTGACCAAGCAGTACGGCAATGTATCCAGCGCCAGTGTGGGAGCGATCCAGCGAGCTCTGCTCAGACTGGAGGATCAGGGAGCAGACAAATTCTTCGGCGAACCGGCCTTCGACATTATGGACCTACTGCAATGCCGTGCCGATGGAAAAGGTATCATGAGTGTACTGGCTGCCGACAAGCTGATGCTGAATCCCAAGCTCTATTCCACTTTCCTGTTGTGGCTGTTGTCCGACCTCTATGTTCGTCTGCCAGAAGTGGGTGATCAGGAGTTGCCACGACTGGTATTCTTCTTCGACGAGGCTCACACCCTCTTTACAGATACGCCCAAGAGCTTAGTGGACAAGATAGAACAAGTGGTTCGACTCATCCGCAGCAAGGGCGTTGGCGTTTACTTCGTAACTCAGAATCCTACAGATATACCTGACTCTGTACTGGCTCAGTTGGGTAACCGTGTGCAGCATGC
>DLBF01000185.1 GCA_002494215.1 Prevotellaceae bacterium UBA7028 | reverse complement strand
CTCGCTATTCGCTCGCGACCCCTTTGGCGTTCTTCTCTCTTAGTTCTTAATTAAAACCGCAAACTGAAAAAATAGTAAACTAAATATAAAAGATGGATTGGTTTGTTAGCCTTTTGACAAACACCTCGGGTGTGGGTCATATAGTTATGCTATACGCCTTTGTGATTGCAGTGGGTATAGCTTTGGGACGCGTAAAGATAGGCGGTAAGAAGAACGGCATAGCCTTGGGCGTAACGTTCGTCTTGTTTGTGGGAATCCTGATGGGGCATCTCCACAAGAGTGCGGGCATTGTTTCTGAGGAGGGCTTTGCTGCCCCAGGCAATGTGCTGACTTTCATTCAGGACTTCGGCCTAATCCTGTTTGTCTATTGTATTGGTATTCAGGTAGGCCCGGGCTTTATGGAGTCCTTCAAGACGGGCGGCCTGAAGATGAACCTCATTGCCATAGGCGTGGTGCTGCTGAATGTAATTTGCTGCATAGGCCTCTTCTTTGCGGTATTCTATAAGGGCGGCGGTATGGCGGGCGAGAACAGCCGCAATCTGGCGATGATGGTGGGCGTGCTCTGTGGAGCTATCACCAACACACCCGGTCTTGGTGCCGCCACGGAAGCCTGCGGCAATATCTTTGGCGCTAACGCTCCCTCTATTGCCAACGGTTATGCCTGTGCCTATCCCCTTGGTGTGGTGGGTATTATAATGGCTATCATTGCTGTGAGATTGCTTACAGGTACCTCGCTGAAGAAAGAACAGGAGGCGCTGGAGCAGGAGAAGGCTGCCAATCCGCATGCCACACCTTACAGAATGACTATCTGTAATAAGAATTCCTATCTGGTGGGCAAGACTATCCTGGAGGTGCGTGAGTTCTTGGGACGCGACTTCGTCTGCAGCCGAATCCTGCAGCGTGGACATGTCAGCATCCCCAACCGTAACACTATCATAGGTGAGGGAGATATGCTATATATCACTTGTGCCGCTGCTGACGCTGAGGCCATCAGAGTATTCATAGGTCCTGAGGATAACAGCATTGTGTGGGAGGAGCAGGATGTTCCTATGGTTAGCAAGCATGTGATGGTAACACAACCGGCTATGGCTGGCAAGACAATGGGCGAACTGCATTTCAGTAGTGTATATGGCGTGAACGTGACACGTATCCGCAGAGGCGACCTGAACCTGTTTGCCGAGCGTAACCTGCGCCTGCAGATGGGCGACCGTCTGGTAGTGGTGGGTCCCGAGGATGCCGTTGACCGCGTGGCTGCCAAGATGGGTAATAGTGTAAAGAAACTGGATCATCCCAATCTGTCGGCTATCTTCATAGGTATTCTGGTGGGTATCGTCTTTGGTTCTATACCTTTTGCCCTTCCAGGTGTCCCCACTCCTGTTAAGTTGGGTCTGGCTGGCGGTCCGCTGATTGTGGCTATCGCTATTGGCGCCTACGGCTATAAGTTCAAGATGAATGCTTATACCACCACCAGTGCCAACCTGATGTTGCGCGAGATTGGTCTGGCCCTCTTCTTGGCCAGCGTGGGTATAAAGGCAGGGGCTAACTTCGTGGATACCGTTGTGGATGGCGACGGACTGACATACGTGTGGTGCGGATTCCTTATCACCGTACTGCCTATCCTTATTATGGGTGTTGTGGCACGTAAGTGGGCCAAGATTAATTACTGCACCTTGATGGGTCTGATAGCAGGCTCTACCACAGACCCACCAGCATTGGCATTCGCCAACCAGACAGCCGGAAATGATGCTCCTGCGGTAGGCTATAGTACGGTCTATCCCCTGAGCATGTTCTTGCGTATCCTTACAGCTCAGTTGATTATTCTGTTGCTCTGCGTGGCATAAAGGCTACGTTGGGTAAATCCTCTTCTATAATTCGGGTTGTTGACTTATCTTAAGTCTTCAACCCGAATGTTGTCTTTGTCGTTATAATTCAGATTCTCGCCAGCCATTCCCCAGATGAAGGTATAATAATAGGTTGCGCTGGCGCAGTGGATGCTCCACTCTGGCGACATAATGGCCTGCTCGTTCTTCAGCCAAACCACACGTGTTTCCTGGGGCTCACCCATCACGTGACTGATTTGCTGCCCCTCTGGCAGATTGAAGTAATAGTAGGCTTCGATACGACGACCATGGGTGTGAGGTGGCATGGTGTTCCACACGCTGCCCTCCTGCAACTGGGTTAAGCCCATCTGCAACTGGCAGGGGCCTTCCTCGAGTGCGGTATTCACAATCAGCTGGTTGATGGTACGCTGGTTGCTCTCGGCTTTGGTGCCCAAAGGCTTCTCCTTGGTGCCAACAATTACTGCCTTCAGGCTCTGTACCTTGCCATTCTTGCGTCCGTCGAGTGTTACCCACTGCGTCTTGTAATGCTGATGGGCGGTAGCGCTGTTCAGGTAGAACTTGGCTGGCTTATTTGGATCCTTAGAGCGGAAGATGACCTCCTTGTTAGTGTCGATGTCGTTGCCTTTCTTGTCCTTTCCTAACCAGCCTCGGCCCACGTAAAGTGCCTCGCTGTAGCCCAAAGGATACTCCTGTCCATCGACGATGACTACACCATCACCGCCTGTGTTGATGATGCCCAGTTCGCGGTTACGCATAAAATAATCGGCACGTAGCTGAGGATGAGTCTCCAGCTTCAGGTCTTTAGCCACAGGCATGGCACCTCCGAATATAAAGCGGTCGTAGTACGAGTATGTGAGGTTGATTTCGTCAGGAGCCATCACCTTCTCCATCACAAAGCGGTCACGCAGGGTCTGCGTGTCGTAGTGTTTCACGTCAGCAGGATGGCAAGCCGTTTGGAACGTCATGTTTTGCTGGCCATGAGCCGTCATCAGATTTCCCATAAGCATCAAAGCGAATAATGTTTTCTTCATCATATTTCGTGTTATTTATTATTCCTTTCGTCAGCAAGGATACGTTTGTGGTTGTAATACAACATTGCGGCTGTACAGCCTCCCAATAATGCCGTGCCAATATACTGCAAGTTGTTAACACACTTATAAATTACCCATCCGAACAGGCTCGATGCAAAGTCGAGTGCGCCGGCCTCGAATCCTTCGGGTATCTTGGCTGCATTATCACCCGTCTGCTCGAATACGGTGTGGGCAGCCTGGGTAAATGCAGGAGCCATATCAGTTACGAACCACAGGCCGATGGCCAGAGCCACCAGCCCAACGATAAAGGTCTTTATCACATTCCCCTTGGTATATGGCAACACCATCACGAACACATAGAACATGCCTGCAAGTGATGCCAGAGGAAGAAACTCGTTGCCGGGTAGTACTACGGCAAGTCCAAGCGTCACGGGTATCAGCAATAGCGATACTACCAGTGTGGTAGGGTGGCCAATCACCAGCGCAGGCGACATACCTATATATATCTTCCCAATCTTGAATTTTGAATTCAGAAACTGGGAATTCTTTACCACCTCCTGCGTCTTCTCAGAGATAGGCATCAAACCGTCAATGAACAGTTTGGTGATACGAGGGATAAGTTCCATCACAGCTCCCATAGTCACCCCTAAGAATAGGATTTTCTTGATGTCGAACTGTGCTAAGGCGCCAATTAGGGCTCCAACAATTACGCCCAACACCAGTGGCTCTCCCAGTATGCCAAACTTTTTTTTCAGTCCCTCGGCATCGATATCAAGCTTCGAGAACCCTGGAATCATGTCCAGTCCTTTGTTTACCAATATAGCAATCGGGGTGAAGCTCTGCACGAAAGGCTGGGGTATAGAGATGCCCTCCATGTCCTTGTAATACCCTTGGAACTTAGAGGCTGTGAGGTCAGCCATCGCCAGTGTGTTGATGTAGCACACGATGGCAGCAAAATACCCCCAGGCTAAGCTCTGATCCATTACAAAGTAGGATACCGCGCCGATGAAGGCAAAGTGCCAGTAGTTCCATAGGTCGATATTCACTGTGCGGGTGGTCTTGGTGATAAGCATCAGGAAGTTTACTCCCAAACAAATAGGTATTATCAGTGCTCCAACGGCAGTATTGTAGGCCACTGCTGCAGCGGCAGGCCAACCCATATCGAATACCCCTAACTGCAAGTTGTAGAGTCGCGATATATCGCTTAGTGGAGCGCCAAAATTATTGGTCAATAGTGCCGTTACAATGCCTAGCCCAACGAATCCAACGCCAATGTATAGTCCTGATTTTAAAGACTTTCCGAATTTCATGCCAATACAAAGCCCGATGATGGTGAAAAGGATTGGCATCATCACGGAAGCTCCCAGGCTGATAATATAGCCGAATACTTGTTCCATATTAATTGGTTAGCGCATTATTTTACTCATTTGTCTTTTAGACTAACTTTTCTCTTTTCTCTTTTAATTTTTATCTCTTGGCTTAACTTTTATCTCCCTTATCTCGGTTGTTTCCCAATATAGGCCAAGATTCCTCCGTCAACATACAGAATATGGCCATTGACGGCATCTGATGCACGAGAGGCTAGGAATACAGCGGGGCCTCCTATCTCCTCAGGGTCGAGCCAACGGCCAGCGGGTGTTTTGGCACAGATAAAGGAGTCAAATGGATGGCGGCTGCCATCGGCTTGGCGCTCGCGGAGTGGGGCGGTCTGTGGCGTGGCAACATAACCTGGCCCTATACCGTTGCATTGGATGTTGTATTCTCCGTATTCTGAACAGATGTTGCGAGTCAGCATCTTCAGGCCTCCCTTGGCTGCCGCATAAGCGCTAACCGTCTCGCGACCTAACTCGGACATCATAGAACATACGTTGATAATCTTACCCTCGCGGCGCTCCATCATCTC